>JAHEJA010000041.1:6887-66853 GCA_024639125.1 Paracoccaceae bacterium | reverse complement strand
TGGTGCCCCCACACGGACTCGAACCGCGGACCCATTGATTACAAATCAATTGCTCTACCAGCTGAGCTATAGGGGCGTTGAGCGGTGGATTAAATTAAACATAATCGACATGCAAGGGGCTTTGGTAAAAAAAATGCACAAGAACCGAAAAAAGTTTTTCAAAGAAATACTAACGGTTTGCGCGCGCCAGCAATCCAACGGCGCAGAGGCCAACAAAGACGATCAAAAGCGCGGCAGGTGTTGCTTCGGGTAGGTTTTCCAAACTGGCTTGTTCATGCACCCGCGTTGCCAAGGTGTTGAAATTAAACGGCCTTAGTAACAATGTCGCCGGAAGCTCTTTGACGCAGTCCACAAAAACCAACAAGACGGCTGACGCGACGGATCCACGCATCAAGGGAATATAGACCTCGCCTAGCACCTGGCCCTGACTACGCCCTAAGGAGCGCGCCGCATTGGGCAGGTTCGGGGAAATGCGCCCCATAGCCGAGTCCGCCGCCCCTTGGGCAATTGCAAAGAAACGCACACAATAGGCAAACACCAAGGCAAACGCGGTCCCTGTCATGACAAGGCCGATATCAATGCCCGTGGCAGCCCAAATGCTATCGGCAACAGCGTTATCTACCTTGGCCAAGGGAATAAGGATACCAACACCCAACACAGCGCCCGGTGCCGCATAGCCAATCGTTGTGATCGGCAAAAGCACACGCGGTAGAACGCGCCCAGAGAGCCGCACACCATACACCATGAAAACACCGGCTGCGACCGTGACCAAAGCGGCACTTCCGCCAACAAGCAAGGTATTGAAAAGGGCGCGCGCTAATTTCACATCGGCCCAGACGGCAATATTGTCACCCGCGTGGGATAAAAACACCGACACAGGAAGGATAAATCCAATAGCAAAAGGCGTAAAGCAAACCAAAAAGGCCAACCCAGACACCACGCCTTGCAATTGTTTCGGCGTTGATGGGCGATGGCGCGATGATAGATTAAAGTAACGCAGCTTGCGACGGCTGGTTTTTTCTAAGACAACAAGCAAGACCACCAAAGTGAGGATAACACTGGCCAATTGAGCAGCCCCACCCGCGTTATTGCTTTGCAGCCACACGCTAAAAATTCCAGTGGTCAGGGTTTGAACCGCAAAATAATCCACGGTTCCAAAATCATTGACGGTTTCCATCATTACAATCGCAACACCAGCCGCAATCGCAGGTCGGGCAAGCGGTAAACCCACGCGCCAAAAGCGGGCAAAGGCCCCCGCCCCAAGGGATTGCGCGACTTCTTCGACACAGCCGGATTGTTCACGAAACGCCGCGCGCGTCAAAAGATAGACATACGGAAATAGCGACGCACTCAATACAATAACAGCGGCGCCAAAGGATCGGATTTCAGGAAACCAGTAATCTTTGGATGTTGTCCAGCCAAAACTGGTGCGTAAAAAGGTTTGCACAGGCCCTGCATATTCCAACAAGTCCACCAAGGCATATGCCCCGACATAGGCAGGGATCGCCAAAGGCAACAGCAGCGCCCATTCTAACCAGTGCGATCCAGCAAAGCGATACCGCGTCACTAACCAAGCGGTTCCCGCCCCGATGGTTGCGGTCAATAGACCAACGCTTAGCATAAGCGACACTGTGGTTCCCAGATAGCGAGGCAAGGTCGTGCGCATCAAGTGGGGCCAAATATTTTCCGAAGGAAACAAGGCCAACCAAAGCACCGAGGCAATCGGCATCAAAACCATGAAAGCGATAAGCCCAGCACCCAACGAGAATATTCCGCCTTGTGTCAAACGACGACCAAGACCCGAACGGTGTTGCTGCGGAATGTCTACCATGCCCCTGCCCAAAGAAAAGCGTTTCAAATATGTGTCATCCTTCCTATATAGTCGACGTAACGATTAAACAAGGAAGCCCATTCAGATGAAAATCATTCTTCATGCAGGCGTGCACCAGACAGACGAAGATGGATTTCTAGGCACTTTAACGGTGAGCGAACGCATTCTTAAAAAAGAAAAAGTTGCCGTGCCAAATGCCGGCCTATTCCGCAAGCCGCTTCGAGAGATGTTGATAAAAATGAACAAAGCCGCCCCCTCGCCAGAGGACCGCGAAGCTTTGTTGGATGTGTTATTGGCCGACGAACCAGAAGATGTCAGCCGGATGGTGTTGTCGAATACGAATTTCTTTGGCACGCCGAAAGAAGCCATTGATAACGATATCTTTTACCCGTCCGCATTGAATCAACTAGCGAAATTTCGGTATCTTTTTCAGGAAAATCCGTTTGAGCTTTTTCTTGGGATACGCAATCCTGCAACCTTTGTGCCTGCGTTGTTTAAAATAGCAAACACCGAGGATGCCGCCGAGATTTTAACCAATTCAGACCCATATGCCTTGCAATGGAGCGAATTGATTGGACGCATTCGTCAATCTATCCCCGAACTTCCGATTACTGTTTGGTGCCACGAAGACGCCCCCTTTATTTGGGGACGCATTAGCCGCGCGATGGCTGGTTTGGCGGATAATCATCCTATGCGGGGTGATTTCGCGCTCTTTGGATCATTGCTAACCGAAGAAGGCCTGACACGGTTCAAGACCTATATTCAAAACCACCCAAATATGACCAATGACCAGCGGTATCGCACGCTGACTGCATTTTATGAAAAATTCGCGGACCCAAGCAAAATCGAAGACGATATAGAGATGCCCGGCTGGAGCGATACGCTCATCAACGATTTGACCGAATTCTACGAAGATGACCTAGAGGACATTCGAGCAATCCCGAATGTCACCCTGATCGAACCTTAGCTCATTCCCAAGGCTTCTTTGTACATTTCCAAAACAGCTTCTTCTTCGGCGATGTCGTTTTGATCGCGCTTGCGCAAAGACACTATTTTACGCATGACCTTGGTATCGTAACCACGCCCCTTGGCTTCGGCCATCACTTCTTTTTGTTGGTCAGCGATGTCTTTCTTTTCCATCTCTAAACGCTCATAGCGTTCGATGAATTGACGCAATTCATCCGCCGTGACGCGATAGTTGGCTTCTGTGATATCTTCCATGACGCAGCTCCGTTTTTTTAAATGGACTTAGCCCTCTGCGCTGTTAACTGCAAGCACCCTCTTGTTCTATAGGTCAGTTTAGCCTAGGGATCGGTCAACAAAATAAGGACAAAATGATGGATATTTTGATTTGGGTTGGTGTGGCCGTTTCGCTAATTGGTTTGCTGGGATTGGTCTATTGCATTCTATTTGTCGCCAAAGCCAAGCGCCGCGCGCTAAATGACGATGACATGAAAGCCGTTTTACAAAAGGCGCTTCCACTTAACCTTGGATCACTGTTTCTTTCGGTTATCGGGCTGATGTTGGTGATTCTGGGGATTTTCTTTGGCTAAAAGCCCCTAACCCACTGGCCACTCCAAACTGGATTTTCCCAAATTCAAAAAGTTGAATAAAAGACTTGCAACACATTCTGTTTTTAATATATGATGTGTTCAAACAAACTGGAGAATCCCTATGAAACCTCAAGTTAATGCATTTTTCGACGAGGCAACAAATACAATTTCCTATGTCGTTCGTGACCCAAACGGCAGTGCTTGCGCAGTCATCGACAGCGTTTTGGATTTTGACTATTCTTCCGGACGGACCGACACACGTTCAGCAGATGCGGTTGTGAATTTTGTCGAAAAAGAAGGGCTTGATGTGCAATGGCTACTCGAAAGCCACGTTCATGCAGATCACCTTTCGGCCGCGCCATATATTCAAGAACGCGTTGGCGGAAAAATTGGGATTGGTGAACGCATAACAGTGGTCCAAGACACCTTTGGCAAAGTCTTTAACGAAGGCACAGAGTTCCAACGTGATGGCAGCCAATTTGACAAACTATTCGAAGAAGGCGACAGCTTTCAAATCGGTCAAATGCGCGGCGATGTCATGCATACACCCGGTCACACGCCAGCCTGTTTGACATTTGTGATTGGGGACGCGGCTTTTGTCGGCGATACGCTTTTCATGCCCGACTTTGGTACGGCACGGTGCGATTTTCCGGGTGGGTCATCTGAAACGCTTTATGCTTCTGTACAAAAAATCTTGGCTCTACCAGATGAAACACGTATTTTTGTGGGCCACGATTACAAAGCACCGGGGCGCGATGTTTATGCTTGGGAAACCACGGTTGGTGAACAAAAAGCATTGAATATTCATATCGGCGCCGGCAAATCAGCCGAAGAATTCATAAAAATGCGGGATGCACGGGATGCCACTTTGGCGATGCCAAAGTTAATCATACCGTCATTGCAGGTTAACATGCGCGCAGGACACATGCCTGAAGCGGATGAACAAGGAAATGTTTACTTAAAAGTACCTGTTAACAAGCTCTAATAACGGACACACATTCGCAGAAATGCCTCGTACTTTCGTACGAGGTATTTTGACAGAATAAGGGGAATAAAATGCAAATTGACTGGATTTACGGTCTCATCGGCGGGCTGATCATCGGCGTCGCAGGTGCGGTCTTCTTGCTCGGAAACGGGCGTATTATGGGGGCAAGCGGTATCATTGGCGGATTGGTTGACGGGTCAGGTCGCAACACAGCCGCCGAGCGGATTAGCTTTCTTGCGGGATTGATTATTGCCCCACTTGTGATCGTACAATTTTGGGATCGCACAACGACGAACGTCACCTCGAACATTGCGGTTTTGATCGCGGCGGGCCTTTTGGTCGGCATTGGCACACGAATTGCCAATGGCTGCACATCGGGCCACGGCGTTTGCGGCATTTCACGGCTATCGTTGCGTGGCATGGTCGCCACTGTTTTCTATATCTTGGCAGGCGGCCTAAGCGTTGTGCTCTTCCGCCACATATTAGGAGTGATCTAATGCGCAATATCTTAGCTTTGATTGCAGGTAGCTTGTTCGGCATCGGTCTATTGGTGTCTGGCATGACAGACACCGCCAAGGTCCAAGGCTGGCTAGATGTCTTTGGAAATTGGGACCCAACCTTGGCCTTTGTTATGGGCGGCGCGATGATCCCTATGGCGATTGCATGGGCCATGACAGGTAGCCGCAAACCGATTGTTGGTGGCGAATTTCCAGCCCGTCCTGAACCAAAATTGGGACGCAATCTGATTGTTGGATCTGTTATGTTCGGTATGGGATGGGGCCTTGCTGGTCTTTGCCCGGGACCGGCTATGGCATCCTTGGGGTTTGGTGGGTTCAGCACTTTGGTTTTTGTTGGCGCAATGCTCGCAGGTATGTTGCTGGCCCCAATGGTGCGTCAATCCATGGATAAAGCCGTCCCAGCGGAATAAATTATTTTGACATTCAAAAGGGCTGCGGGTCTCGTATCCGCAGCCCTTTTGCTATAGAATCTCTTTATCACAACAGGAGATACCGATGCAGCTTGCCCCACTTGGTCCAGATGTTTTTAGCGCCCCACAACTTATGCCCCAAGATTTTGTCGACTTACAGGCAGCAGGCATCGTCAAGGTAATTTGCAATCGTCCTGACATGGAAAACCCGCCAGAGCTACGCTCGGATGTTATGGCACAAGCCGCCAAAGACGCCGGTCTAGACTTTGTCTACTTGCCACTGGATCAATCTGCGATGTCTGTTGATACCGCGATTGAGCAAAAAGCATTGATTTCGTCCGCAAATGGACCGGTCGTTGCCTATTGTGCATCCGGCACCCGCAGCACAATCATGTGGGCGATTGGCCAAGCCAGCGATAGAGCCGTGGATGATATTCTAAAAACCTGTTCAGATGCCGGATACCCGTTAGACGGCTTGCGCCCCACCCTTGCGGCATTGAGCCAAGCCTAGATATCCAGCTCTTCTAAATCTAGATCACTGAAATCTTCGTCCTGTGGTGGCTCAGGGCTTTGAATTGGGCTTTGAACAGGCGGAGCAATGGTAATGCGTGCTGGTTCCTGAGCCACCTCTGATGGGGGCTCTTCAACATCATCCAAATAAAGCCGCACGGCCCTTTTACCATCTGACTGTCCCAATTGTGCATGAAATTCGGTGCGACCACCGGCGGATTGTACCGCGACATTAAACAAGGTCTCGGGGGCTAGAATGAGCGCATGTCCAACGGTCCAGTCGGCAACATCCCCCCAGACGCGTGTTGCATTTGTGATCACGGCATTTAACTCGACCGGTAGGTTCAGTTGATACGCCATTTGTTCCGGTGATTTTTCGACAACGTTCCCCTTGGCATCCGTTGCATCAACATAAGGGAGGCCAATCACACAACGTGTCACAGTGCCATTTTCCAACACCACCGAAAAATCATGCACATCAAACACAAGATCCCCCGTATCAAGCAACAAAGTCTTGGCGCAGGCCATCCGTTTATAAAATGTGTAACGCTCTGTGTTATCTGGTGCGCTTATGTGAACCAATCCAAACACATGATCTATCACTGGCGAAACAAGCGCCGCTTCGCCCAGTGTCGCCCGTGTGAGGGCATCCTTTGGTTTTGGCACATGTCCTATTGTTTGTTTGTGCACGATCGCCTTAACCAAATTCGTATCCACACCGACAAATGCCAATGATCCATTATCACAGGTCAACACTCCAATAAGTGACATATCCGCCAAAAGGGCCGTCACATGTTCGGGGCCAATCCGCTTTTGCCCAGATTTACCCATGCTGACCATCAAATCAGAAACGTCAGCCAAACTACGTGACATCGCCAACCGAAAGGCGCGATGCAATTCAGCCGCCTTGCCGGTTTCCACCGGGGTTGATGCCGACATCAAACGGCGTTTTGTTGTCCCAAACTGATCTGTCATACCCAAACGTACCGCATTCTACGGTCCTCTTTTGGTTACTTTGTCCCAAAGATATTACGAAATGGTTGATAAAGCCGAAAAATCAGAGCGCGAGCTCGACGGGCAAAACAACCCGAAACGCACCACCGCCCTGCCCCGGAAGATAGGAAATATCCCCCCCGAGCCGAGTCATAATTTCGCGGCAAATCGCCAATCCAAGCCCTGCTCCACCAGCTTTGTTCTGACCAATTCGAGAAAATTTTTCGAAAATCATGTCTTGGGCATCTTTTGGAACGCCGCTACCATTGTCGATAAAATCCAGATAGATGAAATTGCCCGCGCGCGATGACACTATCTTTAAGCGCGGCGTCGTCGCATCACAATATTTACGGGCATTGGCGACCAAATTTATAAAAACCTGCCCCAATCGATCGGCATCGGTTTCAACCTGTGGCAAGGACTCAGATACCATAAGGTCCACATGCAGGCTTGGAGTTGCGGCACCGGCAAGCACCGTCGCGACCGATCGCTTAACAAGCTTGGATAAATGCACGCCTGATGTGTTCAAATTGACCTGACCGTTTTCAAGCACGCTCAAGTCCAAAAGATCATCCAAAAGGCGTGTCAATCGCAGGGATTCTTCGTGAATAATCGTCGCATATCGCGTCCCTGCCTCATGCGGGCCGGCCCCCCCATCCCGCAAAATTTCCGCAAACGCCAAGATCGACGTCATCGGCGTGCGCAATTCATGACTGATCTGGGACAAGAACGCGTCCTTTTGCAAGGAAACACGGGTCAATTTTTCGTTAGCTTCGCGCAGCTTGCGCGCCGTACGTGTCAGTTCGGTTTGCTGTGCTTCCAGCCGATTGGAATATTCCATCATCTGGGCCGTTTCATCCGCAACGGCCATCAAATCACGCACAGAAACGGACATTCCCCCCACGATTTGACCAATCATCGCATGCGCCGTTGCAGCCCCAACAGACCCGGCCAATTCACGTTCCAAGACACCTAAAAACTCAGGTGTCGGTTCAGGTAAATAGCCAGAGACCCCTTGTTTTTGCGCTTGGGCCAGAAACAAAGCCTGTGCATCCTTGGGGCCAAGAATACGTTGGGTCATGACCATCAAATCTTCGCTCGGAGCGACGCGTCCTGACCAGCTTTTGGCGCTGCTCGAATGATCGAACACATTGACAAACTGCGCCCCTTGCAAGCGTTCTATCGGGCTTGGGAACGTGACAAGCGACACAAACACAAATCCAATCGTGTTCAGTGACAGGCTCCAAAAGATACCATGCACCAAGGGATCCATTGAGGACAAACCAAACAGCCCCTGAGGGCGCAACCATGATATGCCCCAAGGACCCGCTTGAAGAAAATCGTTTGAAAATAGCGCCGTGTCCCCCAAACTAGGAAGGAACAGCGTATAAAGCCAAAGCGCAAAGCCAACCAAAACGCCAGAAATCGCACCCAGACGTGTCGCCCCGCGCCAAAACAGCCCGCCCAAAAGTGCAGGCAAAACTTGGACCACGCCAGTAAAGGACACCAATCCAATCGCAGCCAAAGCCGATCCGCCACCGGACAAGACGAAATAGGAATATCCCAGAAACAGCACCGCAGCGATTGATGCGCGGCGCGAAAACAAAATAACCTTGCGCACATCCCCGGAAACGCTTGCGCCTCCTGCGCCAAAACGCAACCAGAGCGGCATGACAATATGGTTCGACACCATAGTCGACAACGCAATCGAGGCGACAATCACCATTGACGTGGCAGATGAAAAGCCACCTAGAAACGATAATATAGCCAAGCCTTCGTTTCCGACATGCAAAGGAAGGCTAAGAACAAACAAATCCGGGTTTGATCCAACCGGCAAGATTTCAAGCCCGATCACAGCAATCGGCACCACGAAAAGGGACATCAACAGAACATAGGCCGGAAACGCCCAGGATGCTGTGCGCAGATGCGTTTCATGTTCGTTTTCGACGACCAGAACCTGAAACATACGTGGCAAGCACACAAAAGCCGCCGCCGAAATAAAGGTGATCGCGGTCCAGCGTCCCCCGTTCATGGGTAACTCCGCAACACGAGACGCATCAATCCGATCCAAGGTTTCCCAAACCCCGCCAGAAATCCCCCAGACAACAAACGCCCCAACAGCAATAAGCGCGAATAACTTGACCAGGGCTTCGACCGCGATGGCCATAACAACCCCGTGGTGTCGTTCATTCACATCTAAATTCCGCGTGCCAAACACAATGGTGAACACGGCCAATCCTGCGGCCAACCAAAGCGCTGAATGGGCTTGGTCGCTCACAAACGGAGTCGTGTCTTCAAAGCTGGCGAAAACATCGAAAGACAATGTAACAGACTGTAATTGCAGCGCGATATAGGGCGTCGTGCCAACCACAGCCAGAATGGTGACGATCACCGCCAGCAAATTCGATTTACCAAAGCGCGATGACAAAAGATCCGCGATTGATGTGACCCTTTGTGATCGCCCAACGCGGACCAATTTGCGAAGGATCCACCACCACCCAAACATCACAAGGGAGGGGCCCAGATAAATTGTTAAATACTCCAAACCGGATCGCGCCGCATATCCCACAGCGCCATAAAAGGTCCAAGCTGTGCAATAGACAGACAAAGACAAAGTATAAACAAAAGAAGATCTAAGCCAGCGGCCCCGCCCCCGTTTAGCCGCGCGTTCAGCTAAAAACGCAATGCCAAACAGAAAGAAAACATATCCAACGCAAACAGCAACAAGCAGGTTTAGCATCATCAGACGTCCGGCCCGATGTCATCACCACCGTTGGCGTGGTTCAACAAATAAGACAACATGGCATTCACAGCAACCAACAGGATCCAAACGGCAAAGATATAGATCATTTTGGAACTGGTGGTGTGATTGGCGGCATCGCTGCCCCAAATCAACGGAATAACCCACAGGAAAACACCCACAAAAGGCAGAATACGCATTGCATCAACAATGCGCCGCATTTTGTAATTTGACCGCTCTAAAAAGATTTGGCCTTTGGGTGGGGTCATTGCTGCACCAAATCACGTACGGCTTCGCGCACGTCAGAATTTGAAAACGGTTTGGTCATAAACCGATTAACCCCAAGGGTTTCGGCCATTTCACGATCTTTTGCTTGGCCTCGTGCCGTTAACATCAGAACCGGTAAAGCATCAGAAGAATGCTCCAAACGGAGATCGCGCAAAATATCAAACCCACTTTTGCCCGGCAGCATCACATCCAAAATCACCAAATCCGGTGATTTAGCTTGGATCACCTGATTGGCATCGTGGCCATTGGAATGCGTCACAACCGTCCACCCATCGCGTGACAAAATAAAGCTGATTGCTTCGATGATATTCGGTTCATCCTCGATCAGCAGAACAGTTTTGCTCATATACGTCTCCCTTTGGCATATGGGCCTTAGTTTTCATTTGATTTAACACAGAACACGATACCAAAGTCAAAACCCTTCTCCCAAGATTGACGGCTCTCGTCTACTTTCGCAATTGTTAATCGAACAAACGCGACAAGCCGCCCCAACCCGTCGCACGGGATCATCGAAGGATGGGTTGCTCACTGGCACAATCAACATCGCACTTTGCGCAACAATTGTGTTATGCGACGGGATTGTATAGGGCAGCTCTGCTATTGCGACCACATCGAATGTCCCACCTTCTCGGCCCGTATGATTAAGCCGCTGCACAAGCGGGCGATGCGGGCTTAGAAAGGCTTCGAACAAAGGCCAGATTGCACAGGCGGATCCAAACCGTGGAATGTGAAAACCCGTGACAGGTTTGCGCATCAGAAAGCTGCCAGAGCTGTCACAGGAAATAAACCCGATCGGCCCAACCAAGTCTTGGGGCAAAAAAGCCAGCCTTCGTAATATTGTGGAAACGTCCAAGCGTTGACTTTGGGCCATTGCAATCGGATTAAGCCCATATTGGTCCAGTGCGGCCTTTACCGCGTCCAAGGGAAAATCTAACGCATCCTTACAATATTGTTCGAGGAACATTTTTGCCAAATGTCGGGGGGCTTGATGCGAAAGATCCAAATCTTGGATCACCGATGGAATACGATCAGGATGGGTTTCAAGTTCGGGAAAATGAAATCCACGTGCTTCGAACGCGGCTTCTAACGCTTCTTGGGGGACGCTATTTGATCGCTGATCTTTGCGCGCGCCGTCCAGATAATCCACCAAAGCCGCAGCACCATCCGCCAGTCGGCGGCTATCTTCGTTCAGGTTACGGTGAAACCGATTTTGCCATTCGGGTTCAATTTCATCTGTTTCGACCAAAATCGAACTGGTAGACCGAATAGCCGTGACCGTCGTCAACACTTCGTGCAGAGAGGTCGCCAAATGGGGATCATGGGCAAGCCGATCGGTTAATGTATCTACGGTTTGTTCCAACACGCGTATCTTGCGATCAAGCGCAACCATAAGATCGGCCCAGTCTCCAAAACGTGCTGCAAAATCATTCGCGGATTTTTCCACGTTTTGAATACCGCCCGCATGATGTGCATTTGCTTCGGTAAGACGCGCAACGATTGCGGCCTCTGCGCCTTCGCGGAGGGCGGTTAATTCAACCCCAAGCGCATTTGCAAAAGCAACCAACAACTTGCCCCCGATTCTGCGGCGATCATGTTCGATCAAATTCAAGTAGGATGGCGAAATTCCCACTGATTGCGCCAACACAGCCTGTTGCATACCTTGGGATACGCGATTTTCCCGAATTCGGGCTCCAACTGAACCAAGTGTCGACATGAGATTCCTTTCATGTTTTCAACGGCATTCTGCAACGCAGTGTAAATAAATTTACAAACATAGCCTGATATTTGTATATTTATTTACAAGAATTATCTTTCTTTTTAAAGAGATATTGCGAAATATTTACAAACACGCGCATTATGCATCAGCACGACACGTGCCCGTGATGTGGGAAGAGGAGCCCACATCGCAATCATGACAATGGGAGGATTTTATGTCCAATTCAAATTTCACACGTCGCGGCGTGATTAAAACAGGTGCAGTTGCAGGCGCAGGCTTGGCTCTACCTACTATCTTTACAGCCTCTTCTGCAGCAGCGTTCACCAATGAACCAACTGGCGGATCTGTAAAAATCGGCTTTAACGTTCCACAAACTGGTCCATATTCTGAAGAAGGTCTTGACGAACTTCGCGCTCAGGAACTTGCTGTTGCTCACCTAAACGGTGAAGGCGATGGCGGCATGATGAACACATTCAGCTCAAAAGCACTTCAAGGTAACGGTATCTTGGGTAAAAAAGTTGAATTCGTAACAGGCGACACACAGACAAAATCTGACGTTGCACGTGCATCTGCGCAGTCAATGATCCAAAAAGACGGCGTTATCATGATTAACGGCGGCTCTTCTTCTGGTGTTGCTGTTGCTGTTCAAGGTCTATGCCAAGAAGCTGGCGTAATCTTTATGGCTGGTTTGACACACTCAAACGACACAACTGGTAAAGACCGCAAAGCGAATGGTTTCCGCCACTTCTTTAACGCGTATATGTCCGGTGCGGCATTGGCGCCAGTTTTGAAAAACGCATATGGTGCAGACCGTCGCGCCTATCACCTAACGGCTGACTACACTTGGGGCTGGACACAACAAGAATCCATCCAAGCATCAACCGAAGCCATGGGTTGGAGCACAGTAAAAGACGTTCGCACACCCGTTGGCGCAGGCGACTTCTCTTCTTACATCGCACCTGTGTTGAACTCTGGTGCAGACGTGCTTGTCTTGAACCACTACGGCGCAGACATGGTTAACTCTTTGACACAAGCGATCCAGTTCGGTCTTCGTGACAAACAAGTAAACGGCAAAAACTTTGAAATCGTTGTTCCATTGTACTCAGAGCTTATGGCTGCTGGTGCGGGTTCAAACATCGAAGGCGTTTACGGTTCAATGAACTGGAACTGGCAGCTACAAGATGCCGGCACACAAGCGTTTGTTAAATCATTCGGCGAAAAATACGGTCGCCCACCATCAAACGCAGCACACACATGCTATGTTCAAACATTGCTATATGCTGATGCTGTAACGCGTGCGAATTCTTTCAACCCATGTGCGGTTGCAGAAGCTCTAGAAGGCTTTGAATTCGACGGAATGGGCAACGGAAGCACACTTTACCGTGCAGAAGACCACCAGTGTTTCAAAGACGTTTTGGTTATGAAGGGTAAAGAAAACCCAACGAACCAATACGACACATTGGAAATCGTTGAAACAACACCAGTTGCACAAGTTACATACGAAGCGAACCACCCAATGTTTGGTGGCGACGAAGCGTCCTTGGGCACTTGTAACGCAGGCTAATCAGCTACTTATCCGACCGGCTGCCTTTGGGCGGCCGGTCTTTTCTTGACCGTATCCACGAGTCATCAGTCACACCAATACAGGGCGCGGACGATGGACGCTATAATTCTACAGATCCTAAACGGGCTTGATAAAGGCTCTGCCTATGCGCTGATCGCGCTGGGTCTTACACTTATCTTTGGCACCTTGGGTGTCGTTAACTTTGCGCATGGTGCATTGTTCATGATCGGCGCATTTTGCGCAGTCACATTGCAGCGCATTTTGAACATCAGCTATATTACGATTGATGACACCCAAAAAGACTTTTTGGGTAATCCGTTAAAAGTTGAATCCCCCTATGTCAAAGCGTGGTTCGGAGAAGACTTCGGCGCCGCTTTGATTGACTGGTCGGTTCCTTTGGCGATTATTTTGTCAATTCCAGTCATGCTTTTGGTCGGTTACATCATGGAACGCGGCTTGATCAAGCATTTCTACAAGCGCCCGCATGCTGACCAAATCCTTGTGACATTCGGCTTGGCGATTGTTCTGCAAGAAGTTGTGAAATACTTCTACGGTGCAAACCCAATCCAGACCCCGGCACCAGGTGCTTTTACCGGGTCATTCGATTTCGGCGTCTTGCTAGGATTTGATCCAAACGTGATCATCTACCCTTACTGGCGTCTGGTTTATTTTGCTTTCTCAGCAGTTATCATCGCCGCGGTCTTTGCGTTCTTGCAGTTTACCACATTTGGCATGGTTGTACGCGCAGGCATGGCGGATCGTGAAACGGTTGGATTGCTTGGGATTAACATCGACAAACGCTTTACCGCGATGTTCGGCCTTGCTGCGGCTGTCGCTGGGATGGCTGGCGTTATGTACACGCCTATTCTGTCACCGAACTATCACATGGGCATGGACTTTTTGGTGCTCTCCTTTGTTGTGGTTGTTGTCGGTGGAATGGGATCGCTTCCGGGGGCCGTTCTATCAGGGTTCCTGTTGGGAATTTTGCAATCCTTTGCATCCATGAATGAAATCAAAGCACTTTTGCCCGGTATCGACCAAGTTATCATCTATTTGGTTGCAATTATCATCTTGCTCACGCGCCCTCGTGGCTTGATGGGCCGCAAAGGCGTGATGGAGGACTAATCCATGTTCGGACTAGAAAAACAAGACTCAAGACTTCTGATCGTGGTGGCCATCCTAACGATGTGCGCGCCGTTCATACTTAACCCGTTTCCAGCAGAAAGTGCGCTTGCACAGTTTAACGCAGGTTACCCTGACCTTATGCAACGTTTTGTTATCTTTGGCATCTTTGCCATTGGTTTCAACATCCTGTTTGGTCTAACTGGCTATTTGTCATTCGGACACGCCGCATTTTTGGGCATAGGCTCTTATTCTGCGGTTTGGATGTTCAAATTGCTCAGCTACAATGTTGTGCCTGCGCTTATCCTTTCTGTTATCACAGCTGGATTGTTCGCAGTCGTGATCGGCTATATTTCCCTCCGTCGTTCGGGGATTTACTTTTCGATTTTGACATTGGCCTTTGCGCAGATGTCATACAACATGGCCTATTCGGTTCTGACACCGCTTACAAACGGGGAAACCGGTCTTCAGGTTTATAGCAACGATCCTCAATACCTAAAGGGCGATGGCCCAGACGTGACGCATCTTTTTGGATTTGAAATGCGTGCAGCGAGCGAATTGAATATCGGTGGCTGGACCTTTGATTTCTCGATTGGCTACTATTTGTCTGCGCTTATCATGCTTGCATCCTTCTACCTTGCGATCCGGATTTTCCGGTCTCCATTCGGGTTGATGCTACGCGCGATCAAAGCGAACCAAACCCGTCTGAACTATACTGGTATTTCCACACGTCCCTACACGCTTGCGGCCTTTGTCATCTCTGGCATGTACGCAGGTCTTGCGGGTGGCTTGTTGGCCTGTATGGATCCACTTGCCGGCGCAGAGCGTATGCAGTGGACTGCCTCTGGTGAAGTTGTGCTGATGACCATCCTTGGTGGTGTTGGGACATTGCTTGGCCCAATTTTGGGTGCAGGATTTATCAAATACGCGGAAAACATTTTTTCCAAGATCAACGAAAACGTGTTGCACAGCTGGTTTAGCTTCTTGCCTGATGGCTTGGAAAGCGCAGTCGTCTGGTTCTTTGCACGCTTTGTGGGCGAAGGTTGGCACATGACACTTGGCTTGATGTTCATGCTGATTGTTATCTTCCTTCCGGGCGGTCTGATCGAAGGGGGCCAACGTATCGGTCGTCTATTCAAAGGCAAATCAGCCTCAAACAATCCACCTGCAGAATAAGGAGTACGAAAATGGGTATTCTTGATATTAAAGACGTAGGTAAACGTTTTGGTGGCCTACAAGCTTTGTCGAATGTGAACCTAAGTGTTCACGAAAATACGGTGCATGCGATTATCGGACCAAATGGTGCAGGCAAATCAACATTGCTAAACTGTTTGATCGGTAAATTGATCCCAGACACCGGTAGCGTCATGTTTGCAGGTGAATCCGTCTTGGGTCGATCTGCACATGAAATCAACCAAATGGGCATCTCTCGTGTGTTTCAAACACCTGAAATTTTTGGTGACTTGACGGTCATGGAAAATATGATGATCCCGATCTTTGCCAAGCGCGACGGGGCGTTTGAATTGGCGGCAATAAAATCGTTCATGTCCCAAAAGGACATTGTCGAAAAAGCCGAAGAAATGCTGGTTGATATGAATATGGCCGACAAGCGCCATATGCATGCAGCGGCCATGTCTCGGGGTGATAAACGCCGCCTTGAGATTGGGATGTGCCTTAGCCAGGAACCGCGCCTTTTGCTTTTGGATGAACCGACGGCTGGGATGGCGCGCGCCGACACAAACAACACGATCGACTTGCTCAAGCAGATCAAAGCCGAACGTGACATCACGATTGCGATTATTGAACACGATATGCATGTTGTGTTCAGCCTAGCTGATCGCATTACCGTGTTGGCACAAGGGACCCCCTTGGTCGAGGATACGCCTGAAAAGATCAAAGGCCATCCAAAGGTCAAAGAAGCCTATCTTGGCGAAGCGCATTAAGAGGAAAAGACCATGACACATTCAAACGATTTTTCCAAAAATGCGAACCATGCAACAACAGCACCGGCGTATTTGTCGGTGTGGGATATCCATTCCTATTACGGTGAAAGTTACATCGTTCAAGGGGTTTCATTTAACGTTCACGAAGGCGAGATTTTGGCGCTTTTGGGACGAAATGGTGCGGGCAAAACATCGACACTGCGCTCGATTGCTCGATTGGATAGCCCTGCTGTGCAGCGTGGTGAAATTTGGCTCGATCACAAACCACTTCATAAGATGTCAAGCTATGAAGCCGCTGTGCAAGGTATCGCCTTGGTACCAGAGGATCGCCGCATTATCGCTGGATTGACAGTAGAAGAAAATCTTCAACTGGCCCAGATTGTGGAACCTGTAGGTTGGTCATTGGAACGTATTTATGAATTGTTCCCACGTCTTGGTGAACGCCGCAAACAAGAAGGCGTGACTTTGTCCGGTGGCGAACAACAAATGCTTGCGATTGCGCGTGCCTTGGCAAGAGACATCAAAGTATTGTTGCTTGATGAACCCTACGAAGGCCTTGCCCCTGTGATCGTTGACGAAATTGAAAAAACGCTGCGCATCATCAAAGAGCAAGGTATCACCACAATCATCGTTGAACAAAACGCTGTTCGCGCACTCAAACTCGCAGATCGCGCAGTGATTTTGGATACTGGGTCCGTCGTCTTTGATGGCACCGCAAAAGAAGTTCTTGATAACGCGGAATTGCGTGCCGAATATCTCGCCATCTGATGTGGCGCTTGCCTTGCCCCTTGGTCGAATAGTTTCCCAAGGGACAAGGTGCTAAAACCCAAATAGTTTGAATTTAATGGGGGTATTATGACCGACCAAACTTATCCACCCAGTGCTGATTTCATAGCGAATGCGCATATTAACAAAGAAAAATATGATGCTATGTACGCCGCGTCCAGATCCGATCCAGATGCGTTCTGGGCCGAGCATGGCAAGCGCCTTGACTGGATGACGCCATTCACCAAAGTCAAAAATGTAAACTACGCCTATCCTGATGTATCCATCAAGTGGTACGAAGACGGTGAATTGAACGTTGCCGCCAATTGTATTGATCGCCACCTTGCGACACGCGGTGATCAAACAGCAATCATTTGGGAAAGCGACGATCCAAACGTTTCCAAACACATCAGCTATAACGAGCTTGCGGAAAACGTTAACAAATTAGCGAATGTTTACAAAAACATGGGCGTCAAAAAAGGCGATCGTGTTGTGCTTTATTTGCCCATGATCCCAGAAGCCGCTTACGCGATGCTTGCCTGTGCCCGCATTGGTGCAATCCATTCGATTGTATTCGCCGGTTTCTCACCCGAAGCATTGGCAGCCCGTGTTGATGGCTGCAAAGCGTCGCTTATTGTAACAGCAGACGAAGCACCGCGTGGCGGCAAAAACACCCCTTTGAAAACGAATGTCGACAAAGCGTTGGACATTTGTGGTGACGTTCAAACATTGGTTGTGGAACGCACAGGTGGCGATGTCGGATTAAAAGCGGGCCGTGATCATTCTTACACGGCTGCAATGGCGGATGCCTCTGCCAAATGCGCACCAGAACCCATGAACGCAGAAGATCCGCTGTTTATTCTTTACACATCCGGATCCACTGGCGCACCAAAGGGTGTTGTTCATACAACTGGTGGCTATCTTGTTTGGGCATCCATGACGCACGAATTGGTATTCGATTACCATGATGGCGACATCTATTGGTGTACCGCAGACGTTGGTTGGGTCACGGGGCATAGCTATATCGTGTATGGCCCACTGGCCAATGGCGCGACCACAGTGATGTTCGAAGGGGTGCCAACGTATCCTGACGCGTCGCGCTTCTGGCAAGTGTGCGAAAAACACAAAGTGAACCAATTCTATACGGCCCCAACAGCAATCCGCGCATTGATGGGCAAAGGCAAAGAATTCGTTGAAAAATGCGATCTGTCTTCTTTGAAAGTCCTCGGCACAGTGGGCGAACCCATTAACCCAGAAGCATGGCATTGGTATAATGATGTTGTCGGCAAAGGCACCTGCCCTATTGTCGACACGTGGTGGCAAACAGAAACTGGTGGTCATTTGTTGACACCTCTTCCTGGTGCAACACCGACAAAGCCCGGATCGGCTACAACGCCGTTCTTTGGCATTGAACCGGTCTTGCTTGAACCGACGACAGGCCAAGAAATCACAGAAACCGCAGCCGAAGGCGTTTTGTGCATGAAAGACAGCTGGCCGGGCCAGATGCGCACAGTTTATGGCGATCACGAACGTTTCGTGAAAACCTATTTCGCCGATTACAAAGGCTACTATTTCACGGGCGACGGCTGCCGCCGTGATGCCGATGGCTATTATTGGATCACCGGTCGTGTCGATGACGTGATTAACGTATCGGGTCACCGTATGGGCACAGCCGAAGTCGAAAGCGCGCTTGTTGCACACCCCAAAGTGTCAGAAGCGGCGGTTGTTGGCTATCCTCATAACATCAAGGGTCAGGGCATTTATTGCTATGTCACATTGATGTCTGGCGAAGACCCAAGCGAAGAGTTGCGCCTAGAATTGCGCAACTGGGTACGCAAGGAAATCGGACCAATCGCGTCCCCTGATTTGATCCAATGGGCGCCTGGCTTGCCAAAAACCCGCTCTGGTAAAATCATGCGTCGCATTCTGCGCAAAATTGCAGAAAATGATTATGGGGCGTTGGGCGATACCTCAACGCTTGCGGATCCAAGCGTTGTTGATGATCTCATCGAAAATCGTATGAATACGTAAATTTCAAAAGCCGGGGCCATTCCCCGGCTTTTTCTTTCTGCATATGCTGCGGTCTTATCACGCATCATAACCCCGCCCCCTCCACATCCGTCGATTAAGCACAGAACGGTTATACCAGTTTACGCAATTCCGTTTTTAAGACTTTGCCGTAGTTATTTTTTGGCAAAGCATCGACTGCGACATAGTCTTTTGGACGTTTAAAGCGGGCAATATGATCCAAACAATGTGCATCAAGCGTTTGAACATCAAGGATCGCGCCGGGAACCAAAACCACACAGGCCACTACAATTTCACCCCATTCGGGATGTGGACGCCCGACCACGGACACTTCGTCAATTGAAGGATGAAGCAGCAATATTTCCTCGACCTCCCGTGGATAGATATTGGAGCCGCCGGAAATGATCATATCCTTGGAACGGTCATGCATCGTGACATAGCCGTCTTGATCCATCGCCCCCATATCCCCGGTCATCAACCATCCATTAACCAAGGTCTTGGCGCTTGCCTCGGGGTCGGTCCAATATCCTGGCATGACCGTATCGCCGCGCACCATGATTTCGCCAATTTCACCACACTCTAGGGGCGCGCCTTTGGCATCGCCGATCCGAACTTCGACAGCTGATTGCGCCCGCCCTACGGATTGTAGCCGTTCTTTCCACCTTGGATGAGAACGATCAGACACATCATGACGCGACAATGCGGTGATGCCCATTGGACATTCCCCTTGGCCATATATCTGAACAAAGATATCACCGAAATGGGTCACGGCCTCTAGAATATCGGCCATATACATCGGCCCACCCGCATAAACGATCGTGCGCAACCCTTGGCCCGTTGTGCCCGTGGCTTTGGCGACATCCGTCATCCGCTTGACCATTGTCGGAGCCGCAAACATATGCACAGATCCATGATGCGATGCCAATTCGAATATCTCGGCTTCGTGAAAGCCACCTGATTTCGGAAAAACATGCCGCGCCCCAACCATCACATGCATGATGTTGTAAATCCCTGCCCCATGCGACAGAGGCGCTGCATAAAGTGCCGCATCCTGCTCCGTCACATGATCGGCATCCGTGACATAACACAGGGCCATCGTGCGCAACATGCGATGTGTAATCATCACACCTTTGGGGCGACCTGTTGTGCCAGATGTATAAAACAACCACGCCAAATCATCGCCAGATCGCGCAACAATATCCATGGGTTCCGCAGGGATTGCCCCCGCAAACCCGACACCATCGACCACCACGCGCCGCGCGGCACTATCGCCTGTTACGGCGTCTAAATCCTTGGCCAATACTGCGGACACAAATGTCAGTTTGGCCCCTGAATGTTCGACGATCCAAGCCGCTTCTTTGCTATGAAGCTTGGCATTGATTGGCACAATCACAGCCCCCAAATACCAGATCGCATATTCAAGCACCAAGTAATCAGGATCGTTTTTCATAAACAAAGCAACCCGATCACCCGACTGGATCCCTTGATCCCTTAGCCAAGCTGCAACCCTACGTGCGTCCCCGTCAAACTGGGCATAATCCGCAATCGGGTCCGTGCCCAAAAACAACGCCGCGCGGTTTGGATAGAGCTGTGCAATGCGTTCAAGATATAAGGCAATGTTCATTCCGGTCTCCTTTGATAGGGGCATCAAATATAGTCAAAGGGTCCAAAACAAGCGCCAAATCAAAGATGTCGTAACGTCATATTTTACAACTCTCAAATTCAAAACTGACTTTGATTTTGTAAAATTCCCAAAATTATCGTGTGCAATTTGCGAATTTCTCCATTAAATGGCAGGCAATACCGCTTTTCAGTGGTGCGCCAATGAAATATACATGCGCCAACCATAATGACGCTTGAACAGTTAAACAGGACGCTTGAGGAACAAAATGACAAAAAAAACTCGCGATGAAGACGTAGCCTTTATTCAGGCTTTGGCAGAGCTTTTAAAGCAGAATGAATTGACAGAGTTAGAAGTTACACGTGAATTTGGCGAAGACGATAGCCTAAGCGTGCGCGTAAGCCGCGTTTCTAACGTTGTGACCCAAATTGCGGCTCCTGTGGCAGCAGCCCCAATCGCAGCCTCAGCCCCCGCAGCCGCGGCCCCTGCCGCCGTTCAAAGCGATCCATCGTCTCATCCGGGTGCGGTTCCTTCGCCTATGGTTGGAACTGTCTATATGCAGGCGGAACCGGGCGCGCCGGCGTTTATTTCAGTGGGTGCAACAGTCAGCGAAGGCGATACATTGTTGATCGTTGAAGCGATGAAAACAATGAACCACATTCCCGCGCCAAAATCAGGCACAATCAAACGCATTTTGGTCGAAGATGGTGCAGCCGTAGAATTTGGCACTCCTTTGGTTATTATCGAATAAGGCAAGCGCATGTTTGACAAAATCCTTATCGCAAACCGAGGTGAAATTGCGCTTCGCGTGATCCGTGCCTGTCGTGAGATGGGCATCAAATCGGTTGCGGTTCATTCAACTGCTGACAGTGACGCGATGCACGTGCGTATGGCCGATGAATCGGTCTGTATTGGCCCGCCATCTAGCACGAACAGCTATCTTTCTATCCCAGCGATCATCGCAGCCTGTGAAATCACTGGCGCTCAGGCGATCCACCCGGGCTATGGCTTTTTGTCCGAAAACGCCCGCTTTGTG
The DNA here is from genome assembly GCA_024639125.1 of Paracoccaceae bacterium. Lineage (GTDB taxonomy): Bacteria > Pseudomonadota > Alphaproteobacteria > Rhodobacterales > Rhodobacteraceae > JAHEJA01. Next base: position 45,229 of record JAHEJA010000041.1, on the reverse strand, counting down.
CAGGCGCTTGAGGATCACGGCATCACCTTTATCGGTCCAACAGCAGAACATATCCGCATCATGGGCGATAAAATCACGGCAAAAGACACGATGAAAGCCCTTGGCGTTCCTTGTGTTCCGGGGTCCGATGGTGGCGTGCCAACACTTGACGATGCCAAGCGTATCGGCGACGAAATCGGGTATCCAGTCATCATCAAAGCAACTGCCGGTGGCGGTGGTCGTGGCATGAAGGTTGCGAAAAACGCAAGTGAAATGGAACATGCGTTTATGACCGCGCGTTCCGAAGGCAAAGCAGCCTTTGGGAACGACGAAGTCTATATTGAGAAATATCTAACCACGCCGCGCCACATCGAAATCCAAGTCTTTGGCGATGGCAAAGGCAAAGCCGTTCATCTTGCAGAGCGGGATTGCTCGCTTCAGCGTCGTCACCAAAAAGTATTCGAAGAAGCCCCCGGACCCAGCATTTCCGAAGCGGAACGTGCGCGGATTGGTGCAACCTGTGCGGATGCTGTTGCCAAAATCAACTATATTGGCGCCGGTACCATCGAATTTCTTTATGAGAACGGCGAATTCTATTTCATCGAAATGAACACCCGTCTTCAGGTCGAACACCCCGTCACCGAGGGTATCTTTGGCGTTGATCTGGTGCGTGAACAAATCCGCGTTGCCGCAGGTTTGGACATGTCCTTTACCCAAGATGATTTGGTCATCAACGGTCACGCTATCGAAGTTCGCATCAATGCCGAAAAGCTTCCTAATTTTAGCCCATGCCCAGGTAAAATCACACAGTACCACGCGCCAGGTGGATTGGGTGTTCGCATGGATAGCGCCCTTTATGACGGATATACTATCCCCCCCTATTACGACAGTTTGATTGGTAAATTGATCGTTCATGGGCGTGATCGTACAGAAGCCCTTGCACGGTTGCACCGTGCTTTGGGGGAATTGATCGTGGATGGGGTGGACACGACTGTGCCCCTGTTCCACGCGCTTCTTCAAGAAGAAGACATCCATTCAGGTCAGTACAACATTCACTGGTTGGAACATTGGCTGGAACACAAATTTAACTAAGCTTTGGGCGCCCCTGTGGCGCCCTACATTTTTGCAGCGCCCCACCTTGTCTTCTCTTGGCTGATCTGTCACCAATTAGGTCTATTCAGACCATTCTTCAGACGCTTATGCCCAGTGGACTAACATCTCAATTACTGCTCCAAGCCTATCAAGCAGGCGTGTTTCCCATGGCCGAAGCACGTGATGATCCCGAATTGTTTTGGGTCGATCCTAAACTGCGCGGGATCCTTCCTTTGAATGGGTTCCACGTGTCGCGCAGCTTGGCCCAAAAAATCAAAAAGCAAAATTACACAGTACGTATTAATACCGAATTTTCAGCAGTCCTAGAAGGCTGTGCCGATCGCGATGAAACATGGATCAATCAGGAAATCTTTGATCTATATTGCCAATTACACGATCAGGGCCATGCGCATTCTTTGGAAATTTGGCAAGAGGACCGTTTGATTGGCGGTGTCTATGGTGTGGTCTCTGGCGCGGCTTTTTTCGGGGAAAGCATGTTTTCGCGTGAACGGAATGCGTCAAAAATTGCCTTGGCCTATTTGGTGCACCGCTTGCGATCAACAGGGTTCATGCTATTTGATACGCAATTCATCACACCGCATCTGGCATCTTTGGGAGGATTGGAAATTCCAAGAAGCCATTATCACCGATTGCTTGCCCATGCATTACACCATGATGCAAATTTTTTGGATCCAACTTATTCAGAAGATGTTGCCGCGATTGCGCAACGCAAGACCCAGACATCATAGCGTGAATGATCCAACGGATTTAACGCCGGTGAGGATGCTGTCATCCACCCATCGAAACTGGGCGCGCTGTGGCCATCTTGGACAATGGTCAAATGCGCAAATGCGTCACCTGAAGGGTTATTTTGGGGATAACGACATTCGGAAAGCTTGACGGTTAAGAAGCCTAATTTGACTTGGGTGCCAATGGGCAGCGTTATGTCATTCACCACGCCGCTTACCTTGTCCAGACCGCGCAAAATGGCACCGTCGGCTTGGCCTGTGGCGACTTGGGAATGTGCAGTCAAGGGTACCAAAGCAAACGCACTGAACACCGCGGCCATGACAAATTTGGGAATCATTCAGAGCTGCCTGAAACGAATTTCATCAACAATGAAACCAAGCTAACGGACCCTTGGGTGTCTACGATTTCATCGCCGGATGCCAAAAAGTCAAAAGATGCGCCGGGGATGACTTCGACAAAGTTACCACCAAGCAAGCCTTCGGACGTGATCGCAATTGCGCTGTCATCGGGGATCTGAATGGCATCTTTGATTGAAAGCGTCGCATCTGCACGAAACGTTTCCGGGTTAAGTGCCATGTCAGTGATTGTCCCGACTTTGACACCAGCTAGGCGAATATCGGTTCCAACGGAAATGCCTTCTGCGGATCGAAACGAAGCTTGCAAAGGATAGCTGCCAGATGGCCCAGACATGCCTGTGGATTGCATGACATAAAAGCCAAATCCAAGCGCTGCTGCCAGCACCAAACCCCCTACGGCTACTTCTGCCTTATTTTCCGCCATTGCACCGCATCCCTATGCTTATTCCGGAGACCACGCCTCGTAATCTTGACGAGATGCTGGCACCGCGCGCCGCAAGGACCCTGCGGGCGCATAAGCCAAGGCAGAACCGGTCAAGTTTTCCTGATGCGGTTTTTCCCATGCTTTGTGAACCAAAGGTTTGTCCGTTGGCGGGTGATCCCATGTGAAATGCAACCAGCCATGCCAATCTGCAGATACGCGCGTTGCTTCTGCTTCACCGTTGTAGATAACCCAACGACGTTTATCATCGCGTGTGCGGTAATAAATGTTGCCTTCGTTATCTTCGCCAACTTTGACGCCCTTGCGCCACGTAAATAGCTGAGTGTTCAAAGTTTGGCCGTTCCACCAAGTCGCAGCACGTAGCAATGTGTTTAGGATTCCCATAGGACTCTCCGCTTAACTTTGTGGATTGTATGACTCAGAACCACGCCAAGGTCTAGGCCAAATTCAATCAGCACCCCTTAGGATGCTGATGCTGGCTTGTCTTGCTGTTGGTCAACATAAATCAACAAAGGTTGAACATCGGATGTCACGGCTTCGTCATTTACGACAACTTCGACGACATCATCCTGACCAGGAAGGTCAAACATCGTGTCCAGCAAGATGTCTTCTAGGATCGAGCGCAATCCACGCGCACCTGTTTTACGTTCAATCGCACGCTTTGCGATCGCGCTTAGTGCTTCGTCGGTAAAGCTAAGCTTGGTGTCTTCTAGTTCAAACAAACGTTGGTATTGCTTGACCAATGCGTTTTTCGGCTGTGTCAGGATCGTGACAAGCGCGTCTTCATCCAGATCTTCGAGCGTCGCCAAAACAGGCAAACGCCCAACAAATTCCGGGATCAAGCCGAACTTTAGCAAATCTTCGGGTTCAAGATCCTTGAAGATTTCGCCAACGCCACGGGCATCTTTGTCACGCACATCAGCACCAAAACCCATAGCAGAGCCTTTGCCACGCTGTGCAATGATGCGATCTAGGCCTGAAAAAGCACCGCCACAGATGAACAAGATGTTCGTTGTGTCCACTTGCAAGAATTCTTGTTGCGGATGCTTGCGCCCACCTTGTGGTGGAACAGAGGCAACTGTGCCTTCCATCAATTTCAGCAATGCTTGCTGCACACCTTCGCCAGAAACGTCCCGCGTGATGGATGGGTTTTCGGATTTACGGGTGATCTTATCAACTTCGTCAATATAAACGATCCCGCGCTGCGCCCGCTCCACATTATATTCTGATGCCTGAAGCAGCTTGAGAATGATATTTTCTACGTCTTCGCCCACATAGCCCGCTTCGGTAAGCGTTGTCGCATCGGCCATGGTAAAGGGAACATCCAAAATACGCGCAAGCGTCTGAGCCAAAAGCGTTTTACCGCAACCCGTTGGCCCAATCAAAAGGATGTTGGATTTAGACAGTTCGATTTCACCGCTATTGGCTGAGTGGTTCAAACGTTTGTAGTGATTGTGCACCGCAACCGAAAGAACCCGCTTAGCGACAGATTGACCAATAACATAGTCATCTAGAACACCGCAAATTTCGCGTGGCGTTGGCACACCTTCGGATGATTTCAAACCAGCACTCTTGGTTTCTTCGCGGATGATATCCATACATAGCTCAACACATTCATCGCAAATGAACACTGTTGGTCCTGCGATCAATTTGCGAACTTCATGTTGGCTCTTGCCACAAAAGCTACAGTACAGTGTGCTTTTGCTTTCTCCGCCAGAGTTGTTAGCCATAGTCTACCTTTCGGGTTCGGGGTTGCGACAAATCCAAACCAATTACGTCATAAGCTTAGGACAGGCCCAAAGGGTGTACAATCCCAAAAAACAAATTACGGCACCTCAAAAGATGCCGTATCCGATTTTATTTTGCGTCAGAATCATCATCTTTGCTGCGGTTTGTCACGATTTCGTCAATCAAACCCCATTCTTTTGCATCCTGAGGAGACATAAAGTTATCGCGCTCAAGAGCAGATTCGACAGTCTTAAGGTCTTGGCCCGTATGCGTGACGTAAATTTCATTCAAACGACGCTTGAGCTTGAGTGTTTCTTCTGCGTGGATCATGATATCGGTTGCTTGACCCTGATAACCGCCAGAGGGCTGGTGCACCATAACGCGGCTATTAGGAAGCGAGAAACGCATGCCTTTTTCGCCGGCAGTCAACAACAATGACCCCATAGACGCCGCTTGACCGATCACCAAAGTGGAAACTTTTGGTTTGATATATTGCATTGTGTCATAAATTGACAAACCTGACGTCACAACACCGCCTGGGCTATTGATATACATGCTGATTTCCTTGGACGGGTTCTCAGCTTCTAGATGCAAAAGCTGGGCCACGATCAAAGACGACATGCCGTCATGCACAGGACCATTCAAGAAAATGATACGTTCCTTGAGCAAACGCGAGAAAATATCATAGGCACGTTCACCGCGGCTTGTTTGCTCAACAACCATTGGAACAAGCGAATTCATGTAAAAGTCTACTGGATCTTTCATAGTGCCCTGCTTTCTTTAAATATAGATTACATATGTTATATAGAGTCTTAGTATCGCAAGTCAGTAGCTGCAAGAGCCGACGCAAAAAATGCAGTGTTGGGTTCCAATTAATATTTCGTTAAAATGAGCCTGAAACGCCGGAATAGTGGCATTTTGACATTTTATTTGGGCGCAATCTGCCCTATGCGGCGAGCAGGATAATTTTAGGTGAACAGCGTGGATAAAGACAGGTTCATTCAAAAAGGGGCCGCAAGCCTTAGCCTTAGCCCCAAAATCGGGCGACGGGATTTCTATTTTATCTTGCAACCGAAATTGACCATGCTTGCCTTTAGTGCGGCTGTGGAACCTTTGCGCATTGCCAACCAGCTGACCAAACAAGAGCTATACCGCTGGTACACCATGACCGCAGATGGCGCCCCAATCGTTTGTTCCAACGGCGTGAAAATAACGCCCGACATGGCGCTAGAACCCATCGATAAAAACGCCACCGCCTTTGTGTGCTCGGGCGTCGAACCCATGAGCGCAACCACACCTGTGGTTTTGAACTGGCTGCGCAGACACAGCCGCCAAGGGACAACATTGGGTGGCATCTGTACAGGAGCCTTTTCCCTGGCCCAAGCCGGCGTCGTTGGATCCCGATCCTTCACGCTACACTGGGAAAACCACCCAAGCTTTTCGGAAAATTTCCCCGACCTTTTACCGACGCGAAACTTATATGAAATTGATGGCCGTTTGATCACCTGTGGGGGGGGCAGTGCTGCGACGGATATGATGTTGGACATTATCGAAAACGATCATGGACGCGAAATTGCTTTGGTCGTTGCAGATATGTGCATTCACAAACGCACAAGTGACCGTAAAGCACCGCAAAAATCATCATTATCAGTGGCAATTGGGTCGCGAAATCAACGCCTTATACATGCTATTCAAGTGATGACGGAAACCGTAGAGGACCCGCTTGCTTTGTTAGAATTGTGCAAAGTTTTGGATATTTCGCGTCGCCAATTGGAACGATTATTCAAGAAATATACAGGCCAATCCCCGACCCAATTCTATTACAGCCTTAGATTGGAACGTGTGCATGCGCTGTTGAATGAAACAGACATGACCATCACACAAATCGCCATTGCAACAGGGTTCAATTCGACCTCTCATTTGGCGCGGCAATTTAGGTCAAAATACGGGGTGTCCCCGAACACATTTCGAAAAGGTTGGTCCACAAACCCCAACGATTAGACCCTTTTGACATGCAAAAAGCCAGCCCTGTTTCCAAGGCTGGCTTTCTAAATTTCACTTATTTTACTGGGAAAAAGACTTTAGATATTCGATTGTTGCATCGATATCTTTTTGCTTCTTGAACCCAGAAAACGACATCTTGGTGCCTTTGATGTACTCTTTTGGCTTTGCAAGGAATGCGGCCAAAGCAGCCTCGTCCCATACTTGTCCATCTTCGCCCATCGCCGCTAGGTTTTTGGAATAACTGAACCCGTCTTCGGCGCCCAATGTGCGACCAACGATGTTGTTCAGCTGCGGACCTGATTTGTTTTTCGCCCCTTCACCAACTTGGTGACAAGCTTTACATTTTTTGAAAGCTTTCTCACCTGCGGCAACCAATTCGGGATCAAGTGCTGCGACAGCTGGTTCTTCTGCTACTTCAGGTGCGGCTTCGACCACTTCAACGGCCTCTGCTTCGACCATTGGTTCCGCAGCGGCATTATCGTCGCCACCATGATCAGGGGTCACATCAAGCACGAGGGCGCGCATTGTAATTTCCACTGACTCTTTGCAGTTTTCATAACATGCGGGTTGGCTGAATGCAGGGTATTCTGTGGTCGCACGATCGTCGATGATAAACCCGCCTGCGTTCGGCATCTCTACATCCAGAAAATTGGCCTTGGACAAGACAAAATCATCGTCAACCAAATCGTTAGAGTAAAGAATATAGGCCACCATTGCGTAGACGTCATTTGGTTCAAGGCTTTGCGCGTTTCCAAATGGCATAGAACGGTTCACATAGTCCCAAGCTGTGGACAGATGTGGCCAATATGACCCAACCGTTTTCAATGGATCTTCACGATCCAATGTGTCCATCCCGCCTGCTAATTTTGGCCAATTATCAACACCTTCGGCGAATTCACCGTGACAGCTTGCACAGTTTTCAGAAAATATTTCTTCGCCATCAAGAACAGACCCCTCTCCTTCAGGAAGACCTGTTCCGTCGGGGCTGACATCCACATTCCAAGCTGCAATTTCATCTTCTAATGCAACGCGACCTAGGCCAAGTTTGCCCTCGGCTTGTGCTGCAATCGCAGATGTTAGAACCAATGCGCCAGCGGCAGCACCCATCAATAGATTAAGAGATTTCGACATTTTCGGCCTCCCCGTTTGGTTTGACCCACCAAGTTTGGATACAGTTGTTATGATAGATAGAATTCAAACCGCGCACGTCGCGAAGTTGCGTTTTGGTCGGTTGAACATATCCAGTTTCGTCATGTGCACGGCTTTGAAGGAACATTTCTTCGCCGTTCCAATCAATATCGAGATAGAAACGTGCCATCGCCATTTTCTCGCCCGGTTTTGCAAGGCGGGCTTTTTGCCATGTTTTGCCACCGTCAATGGTCACGTCCACGCCAGTGATCGCACCGCGACCAGACCATGCGAGACCTGTGATGACCAATGGCCCCTTGCCATGTTTGATCGGCGCCTGAGGGCTTGGGCTTGTGACCACAGATTTGGCATCCATGACCCATGTCCATTTGCGGGATGTGCCGTCTTCTAACGTGTCGGTATATTTCGACGTTTCTTCGCGGCTTTCGATTGCTTGCGCTGTGACTTCGATGCGACGCAACCATTTGACCCACATGTTGCCTTCCCAACCGGGAACACACAAACGCACGGGATACCCATGTTCTTTGCGCAATGCTTCGCCGTTTGCTTTGAAGGCAACCAACACATCATCCAGCGCTTTTTCCATTGGAATTGAACGGCCATTCGACGACGCATCGGCCCCTTCGACGTAAACCCATTTGTCTTTTAGGTCACCCGCAGCACCAAGGCCCGCTTCGTTCAATAACGTGCGCAAGGAAACACCTGTATATTCCATGTTGTGGATCATACCATGTGTGAACTGAGCGCCATTTAACTGAGCCCCGGCCCATTCCATACCCGTGTTTGCCGCGCATTCGCAGAAATACACGTGGTTTTCACGTGGGAAACGCTCAAGGTCTTCGTAAGTGAACACCAAAGGCGTATCGACCAAACCATTGATCATCAGACGATAATCTTCTTTGCGCAGCTCAATCGCACCAGAGTGGTGACGTTCAAACGCACAGCCTTGTGGTGTGATCGTCCCGTCCAATGCGTGAATTGGCGTAAAATTGATCGAACTGATTGTGTCAGCCGTCAACCATTCAACATTGCGGCGAATAACATCGCCTTCGAATTGAATTGGCAAACCATAAGGAGAGGCATCAACGCCATCCCCGGTCGCTTGCGCCCATTCTTGTTTTTGCGTGATCAGTGGATCACCTGCGGCTTTGGCAACCGTTGCGGCAACCGTACCGACACCAGCAGCAGCGGCACCAGTCAAGAACTGGCGACGAGATGCCCCTTTGTCTTTGAAGCTGACTGTCATTGTCTGTTCGCTCCTATTGAAATTGGATTTTGCTGCCAACGCTTATGCGCCGACAACTGTGACTGAATTGTTAGGCGCAACCGAAACTGTGCCCTGTTTGCGGATATGGCTTTCGACCACATCCCAGATTTGAGGGCCCTCGGTGCCTTCATTTACAGATGCCCAACCGGCGACGACATATGTCTTGGCTGGATCAATCAATTCGCCAGTCTTCAACAAAGTCATTTCGCTGATCCGGCTGCCTTGGGGTTTCGTGATGTCGATACGGTAGCCCATACCGCCCACACGAACCATGTCACCGCCCTGTTGATAATATGGGTCAGTGTTAAAGAGATTGTCTGCGACGTCTTCCATGATGACGTGGATGAATTCACCCGTCATTTCAGAACGATACGCCTTGCCATAGGACATGGATGTGACGTTAAAGATGTCTTCACGTGTGATATCCTGACCGGGCAAAATGGATGGTCCCCAACGCACACCAGGTGACATGGAAATGTCTGCATCCCGTTCTTGGATCAACGCATCACAAATCAAATCATCCCAGGTTCCGTTAAAGTTACCACGGCGATACAAGAGGCTATCTGATTTACCGATCACTTCGGTCAATTCGCTGAGGTAAGGCGCACGTTGTTCGTCAATGAGCGCGGCGACTTGGGCATCCGGTTCGATAACATCCGAGAAAATTGGGATTAGCTTGTGCTTAAAGCCCATCATCCGGCCATCACGCACATCCAAATCAACGCGGCTGACAAATTTACCGTTTGAACCAGAGGCAACAATAATCGTTTCCCCCACCAAAACAGGCTCAGGAAGCGCGTCATGTGTGTGTCCAGACAAGATAACGTCAATGCCAGTCACTTTTCCGGCCATTTTTTTATCAACATCAAAACCATTGTGCGAAAGAACAACAACGACTTCTGCGCCCAACGCACGGACTTCGTCCACCATTTCTTGCATCCGCTCATCGCGAATACCAAAGCTATATTCAGGGAACATCCAACCCGGGTTCGCAATCGGCATATACGGAAAGGCCTGACCAATCACCGCGATCTTGGAACCGCCCCGCTCGAACATTTTATAGGGAGGAAAGAGTTCGGTTGGCTCGTCCCACTCGGCGTCAAAAATGTTTTGACCCAAAGCTGCGAAGGGCAGGTTTTCAACGATTTCTTGAACCCGCTCGGACCCCAAGGTAAATTCCCAATGGAAAGTCATCGCATCCGGGTTCAACGCGTTCATGACGTTAACCATGTCTTGGCCTTCGGTCTTGTAGCAAGTGTAAGACCCATGCCACGTATCACCGCCATCCAAAAGAATTGCATCAGGGCGATCCGCGCGAATGGCATTGATAACTGTTGCCACGCGATCCAAACCACCGACACGACCATATGTTTGCGCCAAAGACGTAAAGTCGTTGTAGGTCAATGCGTATTGCGAAGCAGATCCATCATTCACACCGTAAAGCTTGCGGAAATCGGCACCTGTCACATGCGGAACTTGGCCACGCGCATCGCCAACACCCAAATTGATTTCCGGCTCGCGAAAATAAATCGGCTTTAGCTGCGCATGGATGTCTGTGATGTGAATGAGCGAGACATTACCAAAGGTATCAAACTGAAGTAATTCATCTTGGGTCAGCTTTTGCTGTGCCGCCAAACGACCCCAATTACCAAAACCAGACGCACCATACAGCGCAGAGGCTGCCATACTTACTTGAAGAAAATCACGACGGGAGATCATGCTATTTATTCCTACCTGCGCTACATATGCGCATATTTGAATGGGTTAGAACGAAAACACCCCCGCATCCAAAAGATGCGAGGGCATAGTGATTAGTTACGTACAGATGGGCCTTCGACGGAAAGTCCATTGCCGCGTGATGCAACATATAGCTCAAGCGCAACAAATTCTGCGCCGCCTGGCTTGAATGTTTCAGCACGAGTATCACGTACACAGCCTTTGAAACGCGCATGAACTGTGTTCAATTTTGCGTTTTTCAAACGGTATGCTGGGAAACCATTGATCTGACCTTGGGACAAGTGGTCCGCACGGATCATGTTACCATAGTTATCCTCGTGGCAGCTTGCACAAGAAAGATCAAGTTGGCCAGTGCGTGTGTAATACAGCTCTTTGCCTTGTTCCCATGTCGCAGCCGCAGGGCCGTCGATCGCAACATTCACAGGTAGTCCACGGGACTGAACAGATAGCATAGCTTCCATTGCGGCCATTTGGTCGCTTGTGTAGCCATATTTCTCTGCACCCATTTTGTTTTCACGACAGTCATTGACCTGCATTGCCAAAGTACGAACTTCGCCAGCGGCTTCGTTCCATTTTGGATAGACAGCGCGAACGCCTGCCATGCTGTCTTCGGCATCACCGTGACAGGATGCACAGGATTTGCCTTCGCTTCCTTCGGCTGTGTTCCATGCGTCCATTGCTTGGTCCACAAAGATCATGCCTGGGTTGTCAAAGTCGTCCATTTGCATTGCCTGAGTTCCCTCAGAGCGAAAGCGCCAACCGGACATAACTTCGTCCATCACATCAGATAGATGCGCAGGAGCCGCCGTTTTTGTAACGATCTCTAAGTCGCCGTTTACGACCAGTTCTGCATTTTCATCTGCATATACTGAGCCAGCAAACATGATAGCTGCGATCGCTGTAAGTGCTTTAATCTTCATCGCAATTCCTCCCTAAAGGGTGGTTTTGACTGCGCCGTCAAAACCACCAATCTTTGGGCTGCCGGCTTTAGCCGATAGCCACTGATTTTGAGTCTTCGTATACGGAACCATCATCATCGTACCAAGTGAATTTCAATTCGCTTGCTTCTTCGATTTTAGCACTGAATTCAAAGTACGGGTTCGTTGAAATCGCCGCTTCCAATGTTACGTCGACTGCATTCTTGCCGTTGATGTCACATGTAAAACGATTGATGATCGAACGCGGAATTTTATTACCGTCTGAATCTTTACGCTGACCAGATTCCATCGCGTGGCTGATCAATGTTTTAAGAACGATAATTTCGCCTGCAGCTGCCTTTTTAGGAGCTTTGACGCGAGGTTTTACGTTATCTGCCATTTGTCTAAACTCCTAACTTAGCCGCCGCAGCCGCCGATTGTGACTTTTACGGTGCTTGATGCTTTCGCAAAGCTGCCATCTGCCATTTTCGCGATTGCGATCACGTCTTGTGTACCGGCTAGACGAATACGTGTGGACGCAGATTGTTCGCCCGATGCTTCGCCAAAGTTGAACTGAGCAACACCAGGTGTCGGGTTACCAGCAGCAAGAACCAAGATAGATACGGCGCCAGGAGCAGATACGCTCACAGGGACTGTATTTCCGTTTTCTGCAATCTCAGGTGCGTCAAGAGTAACGCCCGCGTCACTCATGTCTGCGCCGCCTGTGAATGCTGCGATCGCGTCATCCGCTGCAGCCATCACTCGCATAGGAAGCATTGTTAATGCTGCCGCTCCGAGCCCAAGCGCCAAAGTTTCGCGTCTTGAGAATTCCATTTGTCTCTCCTTAATAAATCCCGCTTATTCTTTCAAAGTTGAAAGAAATGCGATGACATCTTCGATTTGTTGTGCAGTCAGCAACGGATCCAAAGGACCGTCTGCTGCTTTGCCTGTGTAGGCGTTCCCTGGACGATTAAAGCCATCTACCTTGTAGTAGGCTGGCATTACTGTGCCTTCGAACGTCAATTTGGCATTCACAAGAATGCCACGAAGCTCTGCTTCGTTCCAACGATCGCCAACACCATCCAACATTGGGCCGACTTCACCGTGGAACGGAGCGTCGTTCAATGCAGTAACAGCATGACATGCAATGCAGTTACCTTGGGATTTGGTTTTCATGATCTTGGCGCCCTCTTCTGCATTGCCTGCAGTACCAGTCAATGACTGAGCAATAGCGCCATATTCATCAGATTTTACGTCCGCAGGTGCGACCGTTTCAGCGAATGCCGCACCAGTTAGTGCAACACTTGCTACGAGTGTAAGGGTTGTTAGCCTCATAGTTCCTCCCTATGGCTACCTGTTTATCGGCTACGATAGCTTCGTATACCGTAGGCTACCAAGCACGTAAAACGCAACAACAAATTCACAGAATTGAATGAAAGTTTTCAATTAATCTGTTTTGCCGTTGTTACGTTCCTGGATTCTACGTGCGTGGTAACGTTGGAAATCTTCATCATTATCAAGAAGATATCGTTTTTCTTGGACCCATGTAAACATGTCCAATGTTGTCCCTGCCCCAAAGGCACCGGGCATCACAGCAACCGCCGCCTGCGGCGCGGTCAGACCCTCTTTGACCTCTTCTGGCATGAACATAATCGTCGGAGTAAAAAGAATCCCCCACTTGCGCGCCATATCCCGTTCATCCAGAACGTCGCCGTCAAAATCCGTGACTTCGATGTTGCCATGCAGGTTCAGCTGCACCACAAAATAGTTTTCACCGATATAATCGCTGACATTTTCACGTGAGAAGACTTCTTTGTGCATTTTCGTACAGTAGATACAGCCCCTTTGTTCGAAAAACAAAACCAACCGTTTGCCTTCTGCATTGGCTTCAGCCAAATCTTCGCGAAGATCTTTGAAGGTGTCGCGCATCCACGGTGTCTTGTGTAATCCATCGTCGCCAATGGTTTCCGCGCTTAGTGTGGTGGCGGCCAAAGCAAGTGCCGCAAATGTGGTCAAAAGTGATTTCATCAGACTACCTCCTGTTTATAATCCAGCCAAAGTTGGAAATGTTAAGATCATCCAGTTTGCAATTTCATTGACTGAATTGGTCAAGAGCAACACCGCAAATACGACCATCAAAAGACCCATGGCTTTTTCGACCTTGCCCAAATGTTTGCGGAATCGCGCTGCAAATTGCAAGAAAGGCTTTATGAAAAACGCCGCAATCACAAAAGGAAGCGTAAGGCCAACACCAAACACCAACAGCAATCCAACACCTTGGTAAGCCGTTTGTTCCATTGAGGCCGTCATCACAACCGCCGTTAGAACCCCCCCGACACAGGGCGTCCAACCCGCGGCAAAAGCAAGGCCGACAACATAGGATCCAATAATCGACATATTATTGGTATCCCCCGCGTTAACTTGGAATTGCCGGTTCAAAAACCCGATCTGGAACACGCCCAAAAAATGCAACCCAATGATCAAAATGATAGCAGCGGATACAAACCGAAATTCATCTTGGTACATGCGAAATTGTTGTGACACCGAAAATGCCGCGGCACCGATTAACACAAACACAGTAATAATCCCCAAGGAAAACATCACAGACGAAATAACCGCTTTTTTACGCACACCGGCGGGCAATTCCCCGTTTTCTGACAGCACAGACATGCCGGTACCGGCCATGTAGCTTAGATAAAATGGGACGATAGGCAAAATGCAAGGCGAGAAAAATACGATCAAGCCTCCGATAAATGCACTCCAGACTGAAACGTCTAACATAGACAGGGATTCCTTGAATCATTCACATATTCATATTATGTTGACTGTACTTGCTTTCGTCAATCGAGTGTTTCATGCGGCTGAACTTTTCAATCATACTTACTTGCATAATGGCATTTTACACCACTGTGGTGAATGCTGCCGAACTTATCATGGTCGAGCAGCCAGGCTGCGTTTATTGTACCCGCTGGAACAATGAGTTAGGTCCAATTTATCCAAAAACTGAAGCCGGTGATTTTGCCCCCTTGCGACATATCCAGCTATCAGACCAAGACACATCAGGGATCGCGTTCAAATCCAAGATCATCTTTACCCCGACCTTTGTTTTGATCGAAGACAACACAGAACTCGGTCGCCTAGAAGGGTATGCGAGCCAAGATTTCTTTTGGGGATTATTAGAAATCTTACTGAAACAACACACCAGCTTTACGGGATCCACAAAATGAAACCATTACGCGTTGCGATGACATGTCTACTTGGTTCACTGGGCTTGCTGGGCTCACAAGCAATGGCGCAAGATGCCTTTGTGACACATCAAACGATCACGCCTGAGCTGGCGCAAACGATGGCCACGGCCGCTATGGAAAATTGCCGCGATCAAGGCGCCCAAGTTGGGGTAACCGTTGTGGATCGATTTGGCATACCTCAGGCCTATATTCGCGATCGCTTTGCCGGGCTGCATGCTTATGAAACGTCGCGCCGCAAAGCATGGACCGCGGTTAGCTTTCGCAGCTCAACCCAAGACCTTGCAATCGCAACCCAAGCGGGCGAAGACGCCTTTGGCATTCGGTTCCTAAACGAAGCCTTGCCACTTGGGGGTGGTTTGGTTGTATACTCGGGCGACGGCAGCATCGTTGCCGGCATCGGTGTTTCTGGCGCACCAAGCCCGTCTATGGATGAAATTTGTGCACAAGCCGGTATTGATGCAATAGAAGAAGACATTGCTTTCTGATTCGCGTGATCTGCGATATCCGATCAAAAGAAGGACCATGCCGATGGCATTACCAGTTCTACATGACGATATGACCGACGAAGAAATTGACGCAGTCGTTGAAAAGGCGACCACGGCGTCCAGCTTTCTCAAGGCAATCAGTCACGAAGGACGCTTGATGATCTTGTGCCACTTGGTAAGCGGCGAAAAATCGGTCACCGAACTAGAAGACCTTATTGCGGCCCGTCAAGCCGCCGTGTCCCAACAGCTGTCTCGCTTGCGATTAGAAGGTTTGGTCATTCCGCGCCGCGATGGTAAAACGATTTATTATCGTTTGGCAGATGACAAACCAAAACGTATACTCGAAGTTGTCTATGACTTGTTTTGCTCTACTGGAAAGTAGCAAATTCAGGCCGATTTCGGGCCTAAACACGTAACTAAATCATTGATTTTCATTACATACCAACGTTAGGGTGACCTAAGTAGATTGGATGTTGCTATGCTGGATATTTTGTCTGAAACCACGCTCACGGCTATGATCGGGCTTGTTGGGGGTGTTGTGCTGGGCCTTGCTGCACGCATGGGGCGGTTTTGCACGCTTGGTGCATTAGAAGACCTCTTGTATGGCAGCAGCAGTGCGCGTTTTCGCATGTGGGGCATTTCTATCGGGGCCTCAATCATTGGCGTTTTTGCATTGTCTTCGATGGAGCTGTTCGACGTAACACGGTCGATGTATTTATCCCAAAACATAAACATTTTAGCCGCGATTATTGGTGGGTTGATGTTTGGGTATGGCATGGCGCTGTGCGGAAACTGTGGCTATGGCGCCTTGGCACGTCTTGGCGGTGGGGATTTGCGGTCATTCGTTATCGTGCTGGTCATGGGGATTTCGGCCTATGCGGTCTTGTCTGGTCCCTTTGCACAAATGCGGGTCTGGCTCTTTCCGATATCGCCATCGACAACCGAAATACCGGACGGAATTGCACATATGGTGGCGGCGTGGACCGGTTTGTCCACGAATTTGATCGGGATGCTTATTGGTGTTTCAGTTGTGGTTATTACCTTGGCTGACCGTGATTTCATCACGGATGTTAAATCGATCTTCTGGGCTTTGATGGTTGCAGTGGCGATTGTGACCGCATGGGCCGGAACCTATTGGATCGCGCAAAATGGGTTTGAAGCAACGCCCATAACCGCCCACACATTTTCTGCACCCGTCGGCGAAACCTTGATCTATGTGATGAACGGAAGCGCCTTTCAACCCGGATTTGGCGTAGGATCGGTGGTTGGTGTTCTTATCGGAGCCTTTATCGGATCGCTGTTCAAAGGGCATTTCCGTTGGGAAGCCTGCGAAGACCCCCGCGAACTGCGTCGTCAAATCATTGGGGGCGCGATCATGGGGGTTGGTGCGGTGATTGCAATGGGCTGTTCAGTTGGCCAAGGCATTTCTGCCTTTAGTGTATTGGCCCTTAGCGCGCCAATCACTTTTGTTGCGATCTTTGCTGGCGCCTGGTTTGGTTTGCGCCAGCTGATCGAAGGATTTGATCGGATCGACTAATTATCGCGTTTCGTTCAACCGCGCGACATAGCGCGCCATTGTGTCAACTTCGAGGTTCACTTTGTCGCCAATGGCCATCGTGCCCCATGTTGTGACTTTCTTTGTGTGCGGCACAAAGTTCACGCCAAATTCAACGCCTTCGACTTCGTTCACGGTCAAAGACGTGCCATCCAACGTCACCGACCCTTTGGGCGCGATAAACCGCGATAGGGGTTGAGACGTGCGAAAGGTCACACGCGTGCTGTCCCCTTCGTCCACGATCTTTACGATCTCGACCACGTCATCCACATGCCCAGACACAATGTGCCCGCCCAATTCATCGCCAACCTTGAGCGCGCGTTCCAGATTAACACGGTGCCCAACGCTCCAGTCGGAAATATTGGTTTTCGACACGCTTTCCGCGCTGATTTCCACATCGAACCAATCAGGTCCCAATTCGATGGCCGTCAAACAGACACCATTGCACGCAATAGAGGCCCCAATATCAATACCATCTGTATCATACGCTGTTTTTATCCGCGCACGAAGGTCGCCTCGTTGCTCTAATTCAACGATTTCACCCATGTCAGTCACAATTCCAGTGAACATTTTAACACTTTTCCCCTTAGAATTTCTAAGCTTTGCCGTATTTTTGCCGAATTACCTAATTAGGACGATCCTAACGACGTTTGTATACTGTATGGAGTAAAGATTGAAAATGGACAACGCCTCGTCACAAGTGATGTTCAAAAATCGCGTATTTTTATTCCTTCAGGGACCGCATGGCCCCTTTTTCAATCAACTTGCCAAAATGCTAACCAAAGCGGACGCCACGGTGTGGCGGATTGGATTTAACCAAGGCGATGCTTTCTTTTGGCGGAACAAATCGCAATTCATTCCGTTTAATCAGCCCATCGATACGTGGTCGGATTTTTTTCAGCACACATTGAGCGACAAAAACATAACGGACATCGTGCTCTATGGCGATACGCGCGACATTCATGCGAAAGCCATTGAGATTGCGAAATCTCGTGGCGTGAAGGTGCATGTATTTGAAGAAGGTTACTTGCGCCCCTATTGGTTTACCTATGAACGCAGCGGCGCAAACGGACATTCCAAACTGATGACAATGTCCGTGCCTGACATGCAGCAAGCGCTTCACAATAGTGATCTTGAAATGCCATTGCCACCTGCCCATTGGGGCGACACCCGCCAACATATTTTCTATGGTGCGCTCTATCATTGGCATGTGATGTTTCGAAATGGCAAATTCCCGAATTTCAAACCCCATCGTGCGCTAACTGTGGCGCAAGAATTCAAACTTTATGTCAAACGGCTTAGCTTGATGCCGCTTCATTCTGCGCAACGCGCCCTTGCCACGCGGCGCATTCACCAAGGCGGATTTCCCTATCATTTGGTGCTGCTACAGCTTGAGCATGATGCCTCCTTTCAAATGCATTCGCCATTTTCATCTATGGTTGAATTTTTGGAACTCTGCGTTGAAAATTTTGCCTCGGGCGCCCCTGGACATCATCATTTGGTCTTCAAGGCCCACCCCCTCGAAGATGGCCGCGCACCAATCAGCAAAACGCTTGCTGAATTGGCCAAGAAATATGGATTAGAAAATCGTATTCACTATGTCAGAGGCGGAAAACTAGCGCGCCTTTTGAACGACGCGCGCACAGCCGTCACCGTGAATTCAACAGCCGCCCAACAAGTTCTGTGGCGCGGCATTCCGCTAAAAGCATTCGGAAGCGCAGTCTATTCCAAACCTGAATTTGTGTCGGATCAATCCTTGGCCGATTTCTTTTCCATGCCAAGCCGCCCGGACAACCGAGCCTACAAAGATTTCCGCCGCTATTTGATGGAAACCAGCCAAGTGCCCGGTGGCTTTTATTCTGCCAAAGGGCGACGTCAAGCGCTTCGCCTTGTGGTCGATATGATGCTAAGCTCCGAAGACCCGTATGAAGCCCTGAAATCGGGACACGCGGCACCAAGGCAACAGTTGCGCCTTGTAAACTAGGTCTTTGGGCGCAAAATGCTTTGCAACAAGATCTTTTTTCGCTATCCTAATAAAAAATATAAAAATAGGTCGAGGAGACCGAGCAGTGAAATCGAAAACAACCCGCTGGGCGAAGGCAGTCGCCCTTGTGTCCGTTGTGGCAATTTTGGGGTCATGTGGTTTGCCACGTGTCGGCCCGAATAAACGCGAAATTTATGCAGGATCGGTTCAACGCGACGGAGACGCATTTATCGTTGATGTCAACGATCATGTCACCCGCGCAACCAGCGTGATCCCATCGCTTGGATTTAGCGATGGCTTCCGTAAAGCCGGCGTTGTTGGGTCGGACACCATTCAGCCAGGTGACACCCTAGGTTTGACAATTTGGGAAAACGTTGACGATGCATTATTGGCGCCGCAGGGCACGAATGCAACGATCTTGAACGAAGTTCAGGTAGACGGAGCCGGATACATCTTTGTGCCTTATGCAGGGCGCATCAAAGCCGCCGGCAATTCACCCGAAGCGGTCCGGCGCGTCATTTCAAACAAACTAAAAGATCAAACACCCGATCCCCAAGTCGAAGTGCGCCGCTTAGCGGGCGATGGGTCCACTGTGTCCTTGATCGGTGCGGTTGGGGGCCAAGGCGTCTATGCCATCGAACGCCCAACACGCACGCTTGCCACTATGCTGGCCCGTGCGGGTGGCGTTACAATCATACCAGAAGTGGCCCAAGTCACATTGATCCGTGGCGATAAGCGCGAAAAAATTTGGTTCCAAGATTTGTTTGATAACCCAGAAATGGATATCGCCCTGCGTGGTGGAGATCGCATTTTGGTTGAAACGGATACACGCGCGTTTACATCGCTTGGGGCAACAGGTACGCAAGCCCGTGTTCCATTCCCAACCCAAACCATTTCCGCCATAGAAGCCCTGGCCGAAGTGGGCGGACTGTCCGCGGTGAATGCGGATCCAAAGGGCATTTTTATATTCCGCAACGAACCTGCTGAAATTGCAAACCAAGTCATGGGGCGCAACGATCTAGAAGGCGCGCAACGCATGGTCTATGTTCTGAATTTGACCAAGCCAAACGGCATGTTTATGGCGCGTGATTTCGTGATCCGCGACCAAGACACCGTCTATGTCACCGAAGCGCCATTCTCGCAGTGGAACAAAGCGATTGCCGCGACGACTGGTTCACTTTCGGCGGTCAACACGCTTAACGACTCTGTGGCGACCGTTTCCGGTCAATAACAGCATGCACAAAACACCCAAAAGCCCGCGCAAGCCCCCGTTGCTTACGCGGGCTTTTGCATTCAATGGCGGCTTTTTCACACAAAAAATCACGCGTCGCATCCTGACCCTCGCCGGCTATAAAATCGTGATTGGCTGGCCCAAAGCCCGCGAACAGGTAATTGTTTGGGGCAATTCCCCAACGGCCCATCGTGGCCGGACAGTCGCTAAGAAAACTGGGGCTCAGATTGTCACAGTCGAAGACGCGTTTTTACGCAGCCTGTTCCCAGCCAAGCTGAATCAAGAGCCACCACTCGGGTTGCTGATTGATCACAAGGGTATTCATTTCGACCCGACAACGCCTTGCGAGCTTGAGGAAATTCTACTGTATGATCCGCTGGACGATGGTGCGATTTTGGCCCGTGCGCGCGCATCGATGACACGGATCGTGCAAAACCACTTGAGCAAATACGCCGCGATTGATCTAGACATCCCCTGCCCCCAAGCAGGCTATGTCTTGGTCATTGATCAGGCGCTCAATGACGCGTCGGTTACTGCCTCAAAAGGCAATGCTGCGCTTTTTGCTGAAATGCTGTACTACGCCCAAGAAGAGCATCCAAATGCGCGTATCTTGATCAAATCCCACCCCGAAACCAATAGTGGTTTACGCTCTGGATATTATGGGCCAGAGCATTGTCAATCAGACCGCATTACGCTGATGCAGGATCCCATTTCGCCCTTTTCACTGATGGAGGGGGCGATTGCGGTTTACACGGTGTCTTCTCAGGTTGGGTTCGAAGCAATTATGATGGGGCACAAACCACGTGTGTTCGGCCAACCGTTTTACGCAGGATGGGGGCTAAGTGACGATCAATTTCCCGTGCAACGACGACAACGTAAATTGACCCGTGCCCAGCTGTTTGCCGCTGCAATGATCCTGTATCCAAAATGGTATGATCCTTATCGGGATCGCCTGTGTCAACTCGAAGAGGTGCTTGCCACACTCGAAGCCGAAACACGCGCATGGCGCGAGGATCGACAAGGATGGAGCGCGGATCACATCCGATTGTGGAAACGCAAACATTTCCAGGATTTCTTTGGTCGCTATCAAAAAATGACCTTTTCATCGACCCCAACGCCACACAAACCACATATGATTTGGGCCGGAAAAGCCGGTGAATACGCAGGCTGCGTTCGTGTAGAAGACGGGTTCATTCGGTCCAAAGGGTTGGGCGCAGAATTGGTGCCCCCCTTGTCATTGGTCTGTGATGATATGGGCATTTATTACGATCCAACCCGTCAAAGTCGATTGGAGCATCTGCTAAATACCGCCGCTGACCTGCGCCCTGACCAACGCGATCGGGCCGCAAAGCTTTGTGAGCGATTGATTGCATCCCACCTAAGCAAATATAATCTTTCGGGCGAAACCTATGCGCTTGCTGAGGGGCGGAAAATTCTGGTCCCCGGTCAGGTAGAAGACGACGCGTCCATCTTGAAAGGCACCTCATCTATCCGCACAAACCTTGCGCTTTTGCAATCGGTGCGTGAAAGCAATCCGGATGCGATTATCGTGTATAAACCGCATCCAGATGTGGAAACTGGTCTACGCTTGGGCAAATTATCCCCTGATGACGCCAAGAAATACGCCGATATCATCGCCAATAAGGGGGATGCAATCGCCTTGATCGATGCGGTTGATGAAGTCCACACAATGACGTCGCTTATGGGGTTCGAAGCCTTGATCCGAGGAAAACAAGTCACAACCTACGGCACACCGTTTTATGCGGGATGGGGGCTTACGACGGATTTGGGAAAACGCCCATCGCGTCGTCATAACCGCATTGATTTGGAAAGGTTGGTGCATACAGCATTGATCGACTATCCCAGATATTTCGACCCCCTGACCAAACGCGCCTGTCCAATCGAAGTCGTTTTAGATCGCATCGAACAATCCACCATTCCCAAACCGCGATTGAGCACGCGTTTGCTAGCCAAAACCCAAGGCATATTCGCCAGCTACGCGCACCTATGGCGCTAAGAACGTCGCCAAAGATGCATAACGTCGGGTCCTATTGGATAGGTTTCTGCTAATCTAAACCGTGGGGCCATCGCCAAACGATCAAGCCCCATAGCCCCGATCGACGCGCGCCCTTCGGCCCCGATTACCACACCTGCGGTAAATCCAATCAGATCATCCACCATATCGGCCCCCAGCAATGACGCCGCCAAGGTGCCACCACCCTCGCAAAACACACGCGTCAAACCACGCGTGCCAAGTTCGGCAAGCAAAGAGGTGACATCAATTGCATGGGATGTTGTGCGGCATTCAATCAATTCGGCCCCGATCCCACGCCAAGCGGATTTCAACTCTGCGCTGGCCTGCGGTCCGTGACATAGCCAAAGCGGGACGTCTTGGGCAGTTTGCGCAAGCTTGCCCGTCATCGGAATGTCAAGCAATCGAGATACCACAACCCGCACAGGTTGGCGATCTATTCCAAGATCACGGATGGTCAGACTAGGATCGTCATCGCGCGCCGTTCCCGCCCCAATCAGCACCGCGTCATGGGTTGCACGCATCAAATGTACACGCCGCCGCGCTGGGGCATCGGTGATCCATTGGCTATCGCCAGACGCCGTTGCGATCCGCCCATCAAAGCTATTTGCAAGCTTTAGGGTCACGAGAGGGCGGCCTTGATCAATACGGGAAAAGAATCCCCGATGATCCAATGCTGCTTGATCTGCCAAAACACCGGTGGTGACCGCTATGCCAGCGGCGCGCAACATGTCAAACCCACGACCGTCAACCCGATGGTCATGATCGCCAAGTGCCGCAACCACATGGGCAACGCCTGCATCAATCAAAGCCTGCGCACAGGGTGGTGTTTGCCCCACATGCGCACAGGGTTCCAGAGTGACATAGGCCGTCGCTCCGCGCGCCAGAAACCCGGCTTGAGCTAAGGCTTGCGGTTCGGCATGCGGGCGTCCGCCATCTGCGGTCCAGCCACGCCCAACAATGATCCCGTCCTTGACGAGAACACATCCAACAGACGGATTGGGCCATGTACGCCCCAACCCACGACGGCCCAAAGTAAGGGCCATCGCCATAAAACGTTCGTGCGACACAGTGATGTTATGCCTCTGGTTCTGTGTTTGGACGCAGTTCCGAGACGAATTTATCAAAATCATCCGCTGCTTGGAAGTTCTTGTAAACGCTTGCAAATCGCACGTAAGCAACCGTGTCAATACGCGCCAAGGCCTCCATTACGATCTCGCCGATCATTTTGGAAGGGATATCCGTTTCCCCCATGCTTTCTAAACGGCGCACAATTCCAGAGATCATTTTTTCCATACGATCGTGTTCGACGGGGCGTTTTTGCAGGGCGATTCTGATCGAGCGTTCTAATTTGTCACGGTCAAAATCTTCTCGGCGACCATTGGTTTTAATGACAACCAAATCCCGCAATTGCACGCGTTCATAGGTTGTAAAACGCCCACCACAATCCGCGCAAAACCTGCGGCGTCGAATGGACACGTGGTCTTCGGCGGGGCGTGAATCCTTTACCTGAGTATCTATATTTCCGCAAAACGGACAGCGCATCGCACATTCCCTCTTTTAAAGTCTGCCTCATCTATCTTGGTCTACTGCCAAGTTATCCACAGGCACTATAGGACAGCAACAACAATTTGGGTAGAGGGGAAATACAATCACTAGATAGAGGATGCTGATCCAGCCGCGCTTGGGGCGTTAAGCGTCGGATATTTGAGTATTTTTGCAAAAGTGAAGGTATAGGTTCCTGAAATTATTGGGAAAGATGGGCGACAACCCGACGTTTATGTGGGGCAGTGCGATGTTCGAACAAATAGATGCCTTGCCATGTTCCCAGGCTCAGGCGACCTTTGATCACAGGAATACCAAGCGAAACGGGTAGCATCGCGGCCTTGATATGGGCGGGCATGTCGTCTGGGCCTTCGTAGGTATGGGTGAGGTAGGACATGCTTGGATCAGTAGTAGGAGGAACAAGGCGGTGGAAAAACGCCCTAAGGTCGGCTTGGACGTCTGGGTCGGCGTTTTCCTGGATCAGAAGGCTGGCGGAGGTGTGGCGCACAAAGAGAGTAAGCAGGCCTGTTCCGCTGACCCACTGGGCGACGTCGCGGGTAAATTCATAGAGCCCTTGGCCAGAGGTGGAAATGTTAAATTCGGTCGTCTGTGACATGTCGGTATTGTATCGGTATCCTGTCGGTGCGATTTGCTGCGGTTTACAGCTAAACCGACCGGCGTATTTAAACCCGTGACGCAACAAAAACGCGCCCGAAGGCGCGTTTTTTATTCATCCAAGAAGCTGCGCAACTTGCGCGAGCGGCTGGGGTGTTTGAGTTTGCGAAGGGCTTTGGCTTCGATTTGGCGGATCCGTTCGCGGGTCACGCTAAATTGTTGACCGACTTCTTCCAACGTGTGATCCGTGTTCATGCCGATCCCAAAGCGCATACGCAAGACGCGTTCTTCGCGCGGGGTCAGGGACGACAGAACCCGTGTTGTGGTTTCTTTGAGGTTTTCCTGAATCGCGCTGTCCAATGGAAGCACTGCGTTTTTGTCTTCGATGAAATCGCCAAGCTGTGAATCTTCTTCGTCGCCAATCGGGGTTTCCAAAGAAATCGGCTCTTTGGCGATTTTCATCACTTTGCGTACTTTTTCCAAAGGCATTTGCAGCTTTTCTGCCAATTCTTCGGGGGTTGGTTCGCGACCAATTTCATGGAGCATCTGACGACCCGTGCGCACCAGCTTATTGATCGTTTCGATCATATGCACCGGAATACGGATTGTACGGGCCTGATCCGCGATTGAGCGGGTGATGGCCTGACGGATCCACCATGTGGCGTAGGTGCTGAATTTATAGCCCCGGCGATATTCAAATTTATCCACCGCTTTCATCAAACCAATGTTGCCCTCTTGGATCAAATCCAAGAATTGCAAACCACGGTTTGTGTATTTTTTAGCAATCGAAATAACCAAACGAAGGTTGGCTTCGACCATTTCTTTTTTGGCTTGGCGGGCTTCTTTTTCGCCCTTTTGAACTTGGCTCACGATGCGGCGGAATTCGGAAATATCCAAACCGACGTATTGACCGACTTGAGCCATATCGTTGCGCAGTTCTTCGGCTTTGTCCCGCGAGCGTTCGATGAACATTTGCCAACCGCGACCAGATTTATCCGCCATGCGATCAAGCCAGTTCGGGTCCAATTCATAGCCGCGATATTCGTCAATAAATTCACGACGGTTGATCCGCGCTTGGTCCGCTAGTTTTACCATCGCGCTGTCGATTTGCATGATGCGGCGGTTGATGCCGTAAAGCTGGTCGATCAAGGCTTCGATACGGTTGTTGTGCAGGTGCAGTTCATTCACCAAAACAACGATTTCGGAGCGTAGCTTTTGATACACGCCTTCGTCAACGGCGCTAAAGCTGCCATCTTCGTTCAAGGTTGCAGAAATCCGGCTATCTTGCATTTGTGACAGCGCTTCGTAATCCGCGGCGATCTGGTCCAAGGTTTCCAACGCACGTGGCTTGAGCGCGGCTTCCATCGCGGCCAAAGACATGTTGGATTGATCATCTTCGTCATCGTCATCGTCAGAAGCAATCGGGTTTCCGTCTGCATCTAATTCAGGTTGATCGCTGGTTTTTTGCACGCCAGAGCCAGCAACCGCTGTTGGGTCAAGAACAGGCTCGACCCCGTCTTCGTCGCCCAGTTGATTGCCGAATGTGGCTTCTAGGTCGATCACGTCGCGCAGCAAAATATCTTCGCTTAGAAGTTCGTCACGCCAAATGGTAATCGCTTGGAATGTCAGGGGGCTTTCACATAGCCCAAGGATCATCGTATTGCGACCCGCTTCGATGCGCTTGGCGATTGCAATTTCGCCTTCGCGCGACAAAAGCTCTACAGATCCCATTTCGCGCAAATACATGCGGACAGGGTCATCTGTGCGGTCTAGCTTTTCGGTGTCCCCAGAGGACAGCGCCACATCTTTGGTGCCGGTTGTCGCAACTAGATCTGTTGGACCTTTGTCTTCGTCATCCGCATCGTCGTCTTCGATAATGTTAATGCCCATTTCAGACAACATCGACATCACGTCTTCGATTTGTTCGGAAGACACCTGATCAGGAGGCAACACTTTGTTCAGCTGATCGTAAGTAATATACCCCTTTTCACGGGCGTCTGCGATCATCCGTTTGACAGCAGTTTGGCTCATGTCCAATGACATTTCTGCGTCTTGATCGTCGTTCTTACGGTCGTCTGTGTCTTTGGCGGCCATGAAATGCTCCTGATTGGGGGCGAATGATTCGTCTGATACGAATCAATAGCGGTATCTGATGATTCGGAAACCCATATAGGGAAAAATATTTACTAAATTGTCATCAAATTAACGATTTTTCGGTTTGCTAAAGGAAATTTTCGACAAAAGCTTTTCAAAATCCTGTTTTTCATCACGATTGATTCGGGCTCCGTTTTCGCCCAAATCGTATTGAGCGCGATCTTCGTTATCTGACTTGGTGGCACTGTTGCGCGCCGAAGCGGCTTGCCCCAAACGCCACAATACCATTTCATCAACATGGACATCCATCACCTGTTCGGCTTCGTGCAATTCTTCGCGCAAGCCCCGTTCGGATCCCAGCTTTGCCAATTCTTCGGCCACTGTCATTCGCGCCATTTCAAGGTTATCGGGCGCGCGCAAACACGGCGTGATTTTCACATGGGCTGCGTTGAACAGCTTTTCAAGAGCAGCCGCACCAACTAATGTTTCCACCTCTTGGCGCAGCGCCATTTGATCGCGCGTCTGCGAGCCGCGAATAATACCCAAAATGCGCTGCAAATCGGGATCCCCAAGGTGCAATCCAAACAGCTGGTCCCCGAATTCATCCACCATCGACGGAATGCTTAAGAGAACCGCAACAATGACGCCTTCGCGGATAAAATCCGTTACATTTTCATCCAAAGCCGCAAGGGCGGAATTTTTGGTTGTAACATGCGCCGTTGCGCGCGTTTTCTTATAGGGTTGAAACGGCGTGCGTTGGGGGCGGAACAACGTCCATTTCAAATCTTTGAGCGTTTGTTCGTAATGGGATTTCAGCCCGGGATCACGGATCAATCCAATTTTTTGTCCAAGGGTTTTATCAAGCGCGGCTTTGCGTTCAGGGCTATCAAAGACGCCGCCTTCTGTTTCACGGCGCCAGAGCAATTCGACCATGGGCACCGCATTGTCCAACACCTCTTGGACTGCTTTAGCCCCGCCTGCCCGCAGCAAATCATCTGGATCTTTGCCTTCTGGCATCAACGCAAAGCGCAAAGCGCGCCCCGCTTCGAGCAAGGGTAAAGCCAGATCAATGACCCGATAGGCTGCGCGCAATCCGGCCTTGTCACCATCCAATGCAATGATGGGTTCTGGGTTCATGCGCCACATCAAATGGAGCTGGTCCTCGGTCACAGCAGTCCCCAGCGGCGCAACCGCCGCATCAAAGCCCGCTTCGACCAAAGCAATGACATCCATATACCCTTCGGCCACAATCAAAGGTTTGCCTTTGCCAGAGGCTGCACGTGCGGGCCCGTGGTTATATAGATTACGGCCCTTATCGAACAAAATCGTTTCGGGTGAATTCAGATATTTGGCGCGTGCATTGGGATCCAAAGATCGCCCACCAAAGGCAATGCAGCGGCCCCGCGCGTCACGAATGGGAAAAATGATCCGTCCGCGAAACCGATCATAGGGTGCGCCACCATCATCGGGCACAGCACAAAGACCGGCGGCAATAATTTTGTCCTTTGGCACCCCTTGATCACTCAGCGCGCGGAACAAAGCTTGGCGGTCATCGGGTGCATATCCAATTTCAAAGCGGTCCAGAACTGATTTCTGCAGACCCCGCTTGGCCAAATATTCCCGCGACGTTGCGCCCCCGGACGTTCCAAGTGACATGCGGAAAAAGCGGACTGCCTGTTCCATCACATCCACCAATTCGGAGCGGGCATCTGATTTTTGCTGCGCTCGGGGATCGCGGGCCGGCATTGTCACCCCTGCTTCACCAGCAAGAATTTCAATCGCCTCCATAAAACTTACGTTTTCGGTTTCTTTGACAAATGAAATGGCATCGCCTTTGGCATGACAGCCAAAGCAGTAATAAAACCCTTTGCGATCATCGACATGAAAGGATGCAGTTTTTTCCTGATGAAACGGACAAGGCGACCACATATCGCCTTTGCCTTGGTTGGATTTGCGTTGATCCCACGTGACTTTGCGCCCGACAACTTGTGTAAGGCTTAATCTATTACGCAATTCATCAAGAAATCCGGGTGGCAGGCTCATGCGCAGAATATCGGCGCTACGCGCGCCAGAGTCTAGACCCGCCGATGGTTAGATTGCAAAAAGATTATCGCTGTTCTCGTCTTCGCCTTCGAAATAGGACTTCACTTTTTCGATCGCCAAATTCATGGATCGGCGCATGTGTCGCTTTTCGGGGACGGCTTTACAAAACACACTTGTGACCTGAACCAAACATTCCCGACGATCCCGTGTGTCGCCCGCAAAATGAAAATCAATTTTTACCTGTGTATCATAAGAAACTTCGCCCTCCAGCGGAGTCATCTCGATCACAGTGGCATCAAGAATGATGACATCTGACATACTGCTGCCTCGGTTTACTCGTTACTTTTTTAATTATTATAAAACAAGAATAGCACATGCGAATCATCAATGCGACTACCCGCATGGATATTTTTTCGACTCAAATGGGGCTGGTTCGTTGCGCGGATCTAAAGCGACCCACGCCCCTGTAGGGATGTCATTGCCTCTTTTAGATCATGCACCAATGTCTTGGCCATCGAGCGAAAGGCCATAATCACAAAGGCATCATCGGACACACGCACCAGTGACACGCTCAGATGCGCCAATTTCGTCCGCACTGCGCGCCCCACTGGGAAGTGCGCCAAGCGAACATCCACTGGAACCAAACGCGCCAAGACCGATTGCACCATTTGCCCCTGAAGCTTGACCATAGACCAGGCATCCGTTTGATCCGTCAGCGCCGCATGTGTCGCCAAAGCAGCATCAGGCGCGCCCCCGACCAGATACACATGTGATCCGCCCCAAACAGCACGCATCGCACCGTTTTCGGTGGCTTCATTCGCGGATGGCAAGGTTAAGCCGTGCGCCTTTTTCAAGGCTTGGGACAAAGCCGCCTCTTGACCATTATAGGGGGCCAAGGACGTGATATGCGATGGGGTTATATCGGTGACTTGCGCCCCTCCGATGGTCAATGGCAGCAAGCCTGCACAGGCTGATTTTGCAACAAGCTTATCCACGGACGCGCCCTCCTTCTGGATCAAATGCAACGGGATCAATGACTTGGCATAGGGTCACAACACCGCGCAAGTGATCCACCATTTTGATTGTTTCCCCAATCCGCTCTGGTCCCCGTTTCAAAAACGCCAGTCCCAAAAAATGCCCCAAGGTCGGCGAATAGGCCACAGAGGTAACATACCCCTGATCATTCACACGCACCGCCTCGGCATCTGCGTTGAACAAATGCGCACCTGCTGTGATTTGTTTGACAACTCCGACAGGTTTCAATCCAATCAAACGCTCGCGGTCTGGATCCATCAACCCTTGGCGCGCCGCCATTGTTTGACCAACACAGTCTTTTTTGCGGCTGACCATTTTGTCCATGCCGATATCATAGGCCGTTGTACGACCATGGATTTCTGCGTGGGTGATCAAACCCTTTTCGATACGCAGCACATTCAGGGCTTCCATACCATAGGGGCCACCGTCCATCGCTTCGGCGCGGTTGACCAAAATTTGATAAAAACTTTCACCATAGCGCGCTGGCACCGCCACTTCGTAGGCGTGTTCACCACTAAAGGAAATGCGGAACAAACGGCCTTTGACGCCTAGAATATCCACTTCGCCACATCCCATGAATGGGAATGTTTCCGACGTGATGTCCTGATCGACAATCCCGTTCAAAAGATCGCGTGATTTCGGACCAGCAACAGCAAATTGCGCCCATTGTTCGGTCACCGAAACAAAGCTGACATCCCATTCAGGATGCAAACATTGATGCACAAAATCCAGATGGCGCATAACTTCGCCTGCGGCCGCAGTGGTGGTGGTCATCACATAATGGTTTGGCCCCATGCGCGCCGTTGTGCCGTCATCCATGACATGCCCGTCTTCGCGCAGCATCAAACCATAGCGCACCCGTCCCTCTTTGAGGGTCGAAAACGTGTTGGTATAAACGAAATCCAACAGCTTGGCTGCATCTGGACCTTGGATGTCGATTTTGCCCAACGTGGACACATCACAGACCCCGACAGTGGACCGCACCATCGACACTTCGCGATCACAAGATTCACGCCAATGGCGTTCACCCTCTTGGGGAAAGAAACTGGGGCGATACCAAAGGCCCGCTTCGATCATTGGCGCGCGGCGTGCAACACTTGCCGCATGCGAAGTCGTAAAGCGTTGCGGCATGAACCCGATACCTTGGGCGTTTGACCCCATCGCGGCAATCGACACAGGCGAATAAGGCGGACGAAACGTCGTTGTTCCAGTTTCCGGGATACCGCGCCCTGTTGCATCGGCCAAAATAGCCAGTGCAGCAACGTTAGAGTTTTTGCCCTGATCCGTTGCCATACCTTGGGTGGTATAGCGTTTGACATGTTCGACAGAGCGAAAGTTTTCTTGCGCCGCTTGTTTGATGTCTTTTACGGTGACGTCGTTTTGGAAATCCAACCAAGCGCGGCCTTTTCCCGGTACCGCCCATAGCTGTTCCAAACGATATGGGTCGTCTTCTGCCACTGGGATGCTGATGTCGGTGGCCGTGCCATCCAAATCGCTCACAACGTCTAATGCGACGGCATGACCTGATTGCAAACAGCTCTGCGTCGACAAAGCGCCCGAGGCAGATCCAACCACACGCATGCCCGGAATTGAATTCGGCGTTGGGACAAAGGATGCAATATCCTCGTGCCATGTGGGACGCGCATTCATGTGACAGGTCAAATGAACAGACGGGTTCCAGCCCCCCGACATCGCAACGGATTGCGTGGCAATGCGGTCGGTCCCGCCGGCATGTTCAATGGTCACGCTTTCGACGCCCAAATGACCGGTTGTATTCGTGATCGCACCTCGGGTGAAAATCGGAAAATCCCCGACCAAATCAACATCGTCCCGAGAATCCACATAGGCCGCGATATGCACGCCGGTGTTTTGCAAATCACGCGCTGTGCGCACAGCGTTGTCATTGTTGCCAAACACAACCAAGCTTTGCCCAGCCGCAACGCCCCAGCGATTGGCATAGGTTCGCACCGCGCCTGCGGTCATGATACCGGGGCGGTCATTGTTGCGAAATGCGATTGGACGTTCCAAAGCCCCAGCCGCAAGGATCGACGCTTTGGCGACAATGCGCCAAAAACATTCCAACGGAGCCCCGTCTTTGCGCGGTGCATGATGGTTTACGCGCTCTAGCGCGCCATAGGTGCCTTGGTCATAGGCGCCCGTTACGGTGGTGCGTGTCATCAAACGCACATTGTCCATTTCGGACAAACGCTGCACCATGGTGCGCGCCCAGTCTGCGCCCGGCATTCCGTCAATTTCATAGGTTTCTGCGTTCAAACGGCCGCCCATGATGCTGTCTTCGTCTGCGACGATCACATCCAAGCCCGCCTGCGCCGCCGTCAGAGCCGCCATCAATCCCGATGGCCCAGCGCCAATGATCAAAACATCACAAAAGGCAAAGGCCTGTTCATAGCGGTCAGGATTGTGCTGTTCGCTAAGTGCGCCCAATCCCGCAGCCCGACGGATCACAGGTTCATAGAGCTTTTCCCAAAACGCCTTGGGCCACATGAAGGTTTTGTAATAAAATCCAGCCCCCAAAAACGGTGAAAGCAGGTTGTTTACGGACAATGCATCGATGCTAAGGGAGGGCCAATTGTTTTGGCTACGCACATCCAAACCCGCATAGATTTCTTGCACAGTTGCGCGGACATTGGGGTCTTGGGCGGCCCCTTTGCCGATCGTGACCAATGCATTTGGTTCCTCGCTTCCGGCTGTCAGCACACCGCGCGGACGGTGATATTTGAACGACCGCGCCATCAAACGCACGTCGTTTGCCAACAACGCAGACGCAACCGTATCGCCTTCAAAACCAGAATAGCTTGCGCCATCAAATGTGAATGATACGGCTTTATCGCGGTTAATCAGACCCTTGGAATTCAGTCTCATGCAGAAGCCCCCTTGAGCTTGCGCGCCAGCTCTGCGCCCAAAACATCATGCGTCACTGTGTTACGCGTCACCACCAGCCAGCTTCCACAGCCGCCATCATGATACCAAAGATCACGGGTGACACCGGCGGGGTTATCGCGCAAATGCACATAGCTATCCCATGCATCTATGCCAGCCTCTGGATCGGGACGATCAAGGGCAACAGCATCCCCTACATAATAGAATTCTCGGTGGTCTCGGTCGCCACACACTGGACAAGGAATACGCATCTCGTCCCTCCTAATGCAAATTGTGCTGAGAGCCTTTGCCCTCTTCATCCATCAAACCGCGTCCAGTACGGAAACGATCCAAACGATATTTAGCCGCCGGCGCATGGTGTTGATCCGTTGCCATCAAATGTGCAAAACTGAACCCAGATCCCGGCACCGCTTTGAAGCCACCGTAACACCAACCGCAATCAATATAGAGCCCGTCAATATCCGTTTTGTCGATGATGGGCGATCCATCGGGCGTCATATCCATGATCCCCCCCCAAGAACGCAAGACTTTGGCTTTGCCAATCATCGGCATCAAGGTCATGCCTGCCTCCATGACGTGTTCCTTCATGGGAAGGTTCCCACGCGATGCATAGGACGCATAGAAATCCAAATCGCCGCCAAAGACCAAGCCGCCTTTGTCAGATTGGCTCATGTAGAAGTGACCCATTCCAAAGCTGACAACGTGATCAATCACAGGCTTTAGCCCTTCGGTCACAAAGGCCTGAAGGATGTGGCTTTCGATTGGCAAGCGCATGCCCGCCATTTCAGCAACTTGACCAGAACGGCCCGCAACCACGATCCCAACTTTTTTGGCTTTGATCGCGCCACGGGTTGTTTGAACGCCGCGCACTTTGCCGTTTTCAATGTCGATGCCTGTCACTTCGCAATTCTGGACCAAATCGACACCGCGTTGGTCCGCCCCGCGCGCATAGCCCCATGCAACCGCATCATGCCGCGCGGTTCCCCCACGTGGATGCAACAAGCCGCCGTAAATCGGGAAACGCGTGTTGTCAAAATCCAAATAAGGAAGATGTTTGCGGACTCCTTCGCGATCCAACAGGATTGCATCGTCACCCTGATTGATCATGGAATTCCCGCGCCGCACAAAGGCATCGCGCTGCCCATCAGAGTGGAACAAATTGATCAAACCACGCTGTGAGTGCATGACGTTGTAATTCAGATCGTTTTCCAAGTTTTCCCATAGCTTTAGCGAATGTGAATAAAATTCGCTATTGCCCTGAAGGAAATAGTTAGCCCGCACGATAGTCGTGTTTCGCCCGATGTTTCCGCCGCCAATATAGCCTTTTTCCAAGACCGCAATATTGGAATAGCCATGATTTTTAGCCAGATAATACGCCGTTGACAGCCCATGACCGCCACCACCAATGATAACGATGTCATATTCATCTTTGGGGGCCGGATCGCGCCAATGTGACGTCCATCCTTTGTTGCCAGTCAGCCCCTCTTTTAAAACGCGAAGCGCGGAAAACCGCATGTCATTCTCCCTTGGATGCTGGGGGAAAAGAACCAACTTTCAACGCATAAGGCAAGTGCGCAATACGACTTTACATGACGTTTTAACGTAATCCGACCAATTTTATTGGACCAACCTAAAATAATCGACTTCTAAAATTTCGTTACTGCCATCATTATTACAGGATGAAATGTCGTTATTGTCCCCTAAAACAAGACTGCCCCCTGACAAGAGGCTGCTGCCACGCAAGACGTTCCGCTTGTTGTCGCCGCTTTCAATAAATAGCAATTTGTTGGTGATAATTTGTGACCCAACCGCAAACAAACCCGCAGAAAAATAGCCCCCCCCATTCGCCATAAGCACGGCGCCTTTGCCCGCACCACAGTCATCTTGGTTCCCCAAAGACAGGCGATTAAAGCTGAAAAACGAACGATCCCACCCGTTTTCGGTGACAATCATCACGTTTTCCAATGATACCCCGCCGGCAAATGTAAACGCGCAATTCGGGGAAATCAGGACAAAATCCCGATAAACGCCGCGTTCAAATTTCATTCGGCGATTGTTATTGCAGCGGTTAAAATGAATACGCCCAGAGACAAAATCGTTTGGCTGTACAACACGCGGGCCTAATCCGATGATGGTTTCATCGACAATATAACTCGGTGTAAAATCGGATCTGCTTGCGCTGAACAAATCGTCGTACACCAGATCAACTTGGCTGAGCAGAGCAATATGTTTGCGACCGATTTCCAACGCATCTTCTAAACCCGGATTTGCTGCATAATTTGCGTTCAGGTGCGCTTTGGTCAGCACCGCAACCTCGGCGCCTTGTGCAAAGGTACCGCCATTCCCAACAGTCACACCGGCCTGACCATGAACACACACGCCCTCTCCGACGTTGGTTCCGTCCTTAAGCACAAGCTCGCCTAACGCAATAAGCCCATTGCGAAAACAGTTGGGGCGATACGTGGATGCATAGCTTACCGCCTTGAGATCGCTATATTTTTTCCCAAAGAACGGACGCACAAGATCCTGAATCGGATTGCCGTTTGTTTCCAAAAAATCAAGCTCAACACGCACAGCTTTGCGGCTATTGTCATCTTCGCTAAATGTACGTGTTTCCTCATCCCAAACACCATATTGGATATTGCTCGCCGGTAACGCGACGCTGAGTTCGCGCGAAGACTTTAGGTTTTGGGATTTCTGGATGGTCGCAGACTTTGCCTGTTCCAAAGTTTGATCTTCGTTATAGGCTTCGTGCAGTGCTGTATAGGCCAAAGCATCGGCAAACCCTTGGTATTGTTCTTTGTTGCGCAACAGATTGATCATATTCATGGGCGCGCCCATCAACATGAAAAACACAGGAAGCATGACAAGGGCCGCCGCTGAAAACCCCCCGTCTTCGCGGTCAAAAACAAAAGATCGTATGTAGGATAAAATCACGCCCATATCAGTGATTTTCCACGTGATAATAAGCCGCCATGTAAATATTGCCACGGTTGAAAATGTCAAACCGTTCCACAAAAGCCAACACTGGGATCAGGCTGTATACGGGAATGTTAACGGTCAATTCGACCATATCGTTTTGATCCACCAAGGTCACAACCGAATTTGTGGACTCGTAGTCAAGCAAGGCCTGTTCCGTGATGAACGTATCCATACGCTCTTTGGCTTCTTCAGGTGTTGCAATCGTCCCCAAGGCATAGGCCCGCGCAACGCGGTTCATTTCGTTCAAGATCATCGTCTGGCGCATCATGCCAATCGAAAATCCAAACATAATGACAAACAAAAACACAAACATTGGAAACCACACAACAAATTCAATTGTATAGGATCCATCTTCGTCGCGCAGGAACTCTTTGAGCCACGTAATTTTGGACTTTATCGCGCGCATACGATTGTTTTCACCTTTTGGAATCGTTGTGTTGATCCCTTGTTCTATTGATTAAATATGGCAAGACTTGGACCAAGACTGGACCAAAATACAAATAACGCCCGCACGACACGGGCGTTATTTTCATGTAGCGCGGAATTCACGCGCTGTTTTATAGACCCTTGGCGCGATAACTCGAGGCAACTTTGCCAATCGACACCAAATAAGCAGCCGTTCGCAAATCTTTTACGTCAGAGCGCGCATGCCATACTTCGCGCATGGATTGATAGGCCGCGCGCATGGTGTCATCCAAGCCAGAGCGCACCAATTCAAGTTCGCCCGCACCGCGCAAATATTTACTTTTGAAATTTGCAGATGGCGACCATGTGCTGCCCAGCGCCTTGGAAAGGCTTTCAAGCTCGTTAACAATAAGCTCGTTGCGCGATTCTTCTTGGCGGCGTTGCATACGACCAAAACGGATGTGGCTTAGGTTTTTGACCCATTCAAAATAGGACACAGTCACACCACCGGCGTTTGCAAACATATCCGGAATGATCACAACGCCTTTTTCACGCAAGATTTCATCCGCACCAGCAGTCACAGGACCATTCGCCGCTTCGATGATCAGCTTGGTGCTTATGCGCGCTGCATTATCAAGGTTAATCACACCTTCCATCGCCGCCGGAATAAGAATGTCGCAGTCTGTTTCCAAAACCGCAGTACCGTTTTCCACATAGGTCGCGTTTGGATAGCCAGCCACGCCTTGGTGGGTTGCGATCCAATTGCGGACGTCTTCGACATCAAGCCCTGCATCCGACACCAACGCACCATCGCGTTCGATAATTGCAATGATTTTGGACCCATCTTCTTCGCTTAGGAATTTAGCCGCGTGATAGCCCACGTTGCCCAAACCTTGGACGACAACACGTTTGCCATCCAATGTGCCCGAAAGGTTGGCTTTCGCCACATCATCCGGCTCGCGAAAGAATTCCTGAAGCGCATATTGCACGCCCCGCCCCGTTGCTTCGACACGGCCTGCGATACCGCCTGCGTTCAATGGCTTACCTGTTACACAGGCGCGCGCATTGATGTCTGTTGTGTTCATGCGCGCATATTGATCTGCAATCCATGCCATTTCACGTTCGCCTGTTCCCATATCAGGGGCTGGAACGTTTTGGCTTGGGTTGATCAAATCACGCTTGATCAGCTCATAGGCAAAGCGACGCGTGATCAATTCTAGTTCGTGCTCTTCGTATTGACGCGGATCAATGCAAAGCCCGCCTTTGGACCCACCAAATGGCGCCTCTACCAAGGCACATTTATATGTCATCAAAGCGGCCAGCGCCTCGACTTCGTCTTGGTTCACAGAGTCGGCGTAGCGAATACCGCCTTTGACGGGTTCCATATGTTCGGAATGCACCGAACGATAGCCGGTAAACGTCTTAAGTTCGCCGCGCAAGCGGACGCCGAAACGCACCGTATAGGTCGCATTACACACACGGATTTTCTCTTCTAAACCAGGTGGCAAATCCATAAGACGCACAGCGCGGTTGAACATCATATCCACGCTTTGACGGAAGCTTGGCTCATTTTTTGATGACGACATAGAGACTCTCCAATGGCTTTCTCGATTAATAGACATTTGACCTAACGACAAAATGTCGCAGTCCAATTAGTCTTGTGTTAAAATTTCCACTAAAAAAAGGGAAAACTATACGAAATATCCATAAAATTCAATTTTGCTTGTAAGCTAGATAGACCAAAGTAATAATAATACTCAGGTCTATCGCTAACATTGCGCTTTATTTTACGCGCACTTCGTACCCTGGCTCCTCGGGTTCGTCATCTACCATCTCTGCTGGAAAACCGGGGGCGGTAATATCAAGTCCGGTTGCCTCTTCGAGCCGCTTGATGATGTTATCGGATTGCTCGCGGGGGCCATAGCGCTTGATGCCATCTTGGAAGATCGAAATCAGCAAGGGGTTCAATTCAAGCGGAACATTGGCGCGGTCGGCAACTTGTTGGAACAGACCGATATCCTTGGCCACCAAATCCATCGTAAAGGAAATGTCGCGGCTGCCATTTAATATCACCTGGCTTTCGGTTTCATGCACAAATGAATTGCCCGATGAAATGCGGATTGCCTCAAAGGCGACACCCAAATCCATGCCAGCACCCGCTGCAACTGTCAGCGCTTCGGTACAGGAAATAAGGTTCGCGGTCGCCAAATAGTTGGTAATCACTTTCAAAATGCTTGCGGACCCGATGTCGCCTGTATGCAGCACACGGCGCCCCATCACCGTCAAAAGTGGCAAGATACGATCAAAGGTCGCGCGATCACATCCTGCGAAAATGCTAATGTTTCCTGTGTCTGCGCGATGACAGCCACCAGAAACAGGACAATCCACAGCCGCGCCGCCCGCCTGGGACACAAGCGCGCCAAGCCGTTTGACTTCGGCTTCGTCAGTGGTGGACATTTCCAACCAAATCTTGCCCGCCCTCACGTGGGGCAACATTTCCTGTAACACCGCATCAGAGGCGCTTGGGCTTGGAAGGCAGGTAATGACAATATCGCAGGTCTGCATCAAAGCAGCGGGGCTTTTGCCATCTTTGGCGCCTCGTGCGACAAATTTTTCAACAAACTCGGCATTAAGGTCATGCACATAAAGGTCCATGCCATTGCGCAGCAGGCTTCCTGAAAGCTTGCCACCGACATTGCCAAGACCAATAAATCCGATTTTCATAGTATGATTCTCCCTGTGTTTTTTCCACAGTTTGCAACACAT
>JAHEJA010000041.1:0-6787 GCA_024639125.1 Paracoccaceae bacterium | reverse complement strand
AAAGGTCCATGCCATTGCGCAGCAGGCTTCCTGAAAGCTTGCCACCGACATTGCCAAGACCAATAAATCCGATTTTCATAGTATGATTCTCCCTGTGTTTTTTCCACAGTTTGCAACACATGTTCGGATTTGGCCTACTAAAACCGACACCACATCACATGTTCTGTGCATTCGCGCGCGCACTCTGAGCGCAGACAAACAGTTTGGCATATTGCCGCCAGCCTGTGTGCGTCCTATTTTACTCAGTAAAGGAGCACTCTCATGTCAATCAGACCTATTCTAGAGCAACGCCAAGCCACCCCAACTATGGAAGGGGCCGGCGTGCATTTACACCGCGCGTTCGGGTTCCAAGATCCGACCGAATTGGATCCATTCCTTTTGTTTGATGATTTCCGCAACGAACATCCACAGGATTTCATGCGCGGATTTCCTTGGCATCCGCATCGCGGGATTGAAACCATCACCTATGTTTTATCGGGCACTGTGGATCACGGCGATAGCCTTGGGAACCAAGGCACGCTTGGGGCGGGTGATGTGCAATGGATGACAGCAGGGTCTGGGATTTTGCACCAAGAGATGCCCAAAGGTAACCGGAACGGCCAAATGCACGGGTTCCAGCTTTGGGCGAATTTGCCGTCAGATTTGAAAATGACAGCCCCCCGGTATCAAGACGTCGAAAGCAAGGAAATCCCTGTTATAACCGATGACGACGGCACCCGTGTCAAAGTGATCGTTGGGGATTTCTGGGGCAAGCGTGGACCCGTTGACGGCATTTCAGCCGATCCTCAGTATCTGGATATCTTTGTGCCAGCAGGTGTGAAAAAGACGTTCAAGATTGATACCTATCGCCGTGCCTTTGCCTATGTGTTCGAAGGCGCTGGCGCTTTTGCGGATGCATCAGCACCGACTGGGGTTTTGTTGGAAAAGGAAATTGCCGGCGAAGAATATAACATCCGCGATATGTCAGGAAACCGCACTTTGATCCGATTTGGCACCGGCGAAGAAGTCACCGTTCAAGCCGGCGAACAAGGCATTCGGTTCCTGTTGATTTCGGGCGCCCCTATCCAAGAACCCGTCGCATGGCATGGCCCGATTGTGATGAACACCCAAGCAGAACTGCGCCAAGCAATGCGCGATTTGCAAAACGGCACGTTTATCAAAGCCGATCATTAACACGTTTGGATTGGCTTTTATCCAGTGACACCATGAACATCAGCTGATCAACCTCAGCTGGTGTTTCTAAAATAACGCAAATGCGGCCCCTGCGCCATGAACCGCTTGCTGTTTGGTGGACACAAACCAACGCATCACGCCGAGCGCGCCATCCCAACCATCTTGGCAATCATTTCCCAATAGAGGGCATGTATTTCTTTGGCATCCAATCGGCCCTCGGCACGATACCACGTTTGCAGCTCTTTGAGCATGCCAATCACAGCAAATGCGGCTATCTTGGCATCGCGCACATCAAAGTAACCTTGGTCACAGCCTGCGGCAATAATCGCCTCGAGTTCGCGTTCATAAGACTTGCGCAACCCTTCGATCACGGCAAAATTCTCAGCCGTCAAATTGCGCAGCTCCATATAGGATAAGAACACCGCCTCGGGCCGCGCCAAATGGAAATCGATGTGGAAGGTCACAAACGTCAACAAGGCTTGCCCCGGATCGTCGGATTGGATGCACAGTTTGCGCGCCGCCAATAGATCCGTCATGTGATCGCGCAGCAATCCAAAGAGCAATGTTTGCTTGTCAGGCACATAATTATAAAGCGCGCCCGCCTGAACCCCGACGTCTTGGGCGATCTGGCGCATAGAAACCGCCGCATAGCCATACTGCGCAAATAATCGCAACGCCGCTTGTGCGACCTTGGGTCCGGTTTCAGAAGCTGTTGATCCAGATGTACGTGCCATATGTTACCGTTAACTGAACACACGTTCAAATAAAAGCCCCTACTGTGTCTGGGAAAAAGCGCCGAAATAGCACTTCTGCCGTTGCACCAAGCCCGTTTAATCGGTACATCGCCAAAGAAATATATGTTTTTTTAAGGAGCCCCAAATGACCGAACCCTTGCGCCTAGGAATTGCAGGACTGGGAACAGTCGGCGTTGGTGTTGTGAAAATTATCCGCCAAAAGGCCAATCTTTTGGCGATGCGCACGGGGCGCCCTATTGAAATCGTTGCGGTTTCCGCGCGATCCCAAGGCAAAGACCGCGGTGTTGCCCTGTCTGATTATGCTTGGGAAGACGATCCCGTCGCCTTGGCAAAGCGCGATGACATTGACGTTTTTGTGGAACTTATGGGCGGACACGAAGGTGCGGCCAAAGACGCCACAGAAGCTGCACTTGCCACAGGCAAAGACGTTGTCACCGCCAACAAAGCCCTGCTTGCACATTATGGTCACGAACTGGCGCTTATGGCCGAAGATGCCGGCCACGTTATTCGTTTTGAAGCCGCCGTTGCAGGGGGTATCCCTGTGATCAAATCCTTGACCGAAGGGCTTGCCGGCAACGACATTTCCCGTGTCATGGGCGTTATGAATGGTACTTGTAACTATATCCTCACACGGATGCAGTCCTCTGGATTGCCCTATGAGGATGTCTTTGCCGAAGCGGATAAATTGGGCTATCTTGAAGCCGATCCAAACCTGGACGTGGGCGGCATTGATGCAGGCCACAAATTGGCGCTGCTGGCGTCAATCGCCTTTGGAAGCAAAGTCAATTTTGATGCCGTTGCCCTAGAAGGCATCGGGCAGATATCCATCCAAGACATCACATTGGCCGCCGGCATGGGCTATCGCATCAAACTTTTGGGCGTGGCGCAAAAAACCGGTCGTGGTCTGGAACAGCGTATGACACCTTGTTTGGTGCCCGAACATTCGCCACTTGGTCAATTAGAAGGCGGCACAAATATGGTCGTCCTAGAAGGCGATAATGTCGGTCAGATCGTCTTGCGCGGTGCTGGCGCCGGCGAAGGCCCAACCGCAAGCGCGGTCTTGTCTGATATTCTGGACATTGCGCGCGGCACACGGATCAGCACCTTTGGTCAGCCAGCAAAGACGCTTGATACAATTCCAGCGGCGCAGTCCCAAACCCCTGCCCCGTTTTACATTCGCCTTAGCTTGATCGACAAGCCGGGGTCCTTGGCCAAGGTTGCTGCGGCCTTGGGCAACAGCGGCGTGTCTATCGACCGCTTGCGCCAACAAGACCACAGCGGCGATCATGCACAGGTCATCATCGTCACCCATAAGACCGCTCGCCAAGAGCTTGATATAGCTTTGAGTGAAATAGAAAACACAGGTGTTGTCAGTGGCACACCGGTCGCGCTCCGCATCGAAACAGTCTGAGCGTCAGTAAAAAGGGAAATTTTTCATGTCCGCACCTAAAGTCGATTTTAACGATCGTATGTTGTCACTTGGCCTTGCCCGCGTGTCAGAAGCCGCCGCAATTGCCTCTGCTGATCTCATTGGTCGCGGCGACGAAAAAGCCGCGGACCAAGCCGCCGTGAACGCAATGCGCGAACAGCTGAACAAGCTGGATATTGCCGGCGTCGTCGTGATTGGCGAAGGCGAACGCGACGAAGCCCCCATGTTGTTCATCGGCGAAGAAGTCGGCACAGGGAACGGCCCTGGCGTTGATATCGCGCTTGATCCCTTAGAAGGCACAACATTAACCGCCAAAGACATGCCAAATGCCTTGACCGTTATCGCAATGGGACCGCGCGGCTCTATGCTACATGCACCAGATACCTATATGGAAAAACTGGCGATTGGACCGGGCTTTGCCATCGATACGGTCACAATGGACATGACACCGACCGAGCGCGTCGAAGCTTTGGCGAAAGCCAAGGGTTGCGCCCCCAAAGACATCACAGTCTGCATCCTGGAACGCCCCCGTCATCAACCCATCATCGACGAAGTCCGCGCAACAGGTGCCGCTATTCGTTTGATCACGGATGGGGATGTTGCTGGCGTCATGCATTGTGCAGAACCGACATTGACGGGCATTGACATGTATATGGGCACCGGTGGCGCCCCCGAAGGTGTCTTGGCTGCGGCTGCGTTGAAATGCATGGGCGGTCAAATCTATGGGCGTCTTGTTTTCCGCAACGACGACGAAAAAGCCCGTGCAAGCCGCGCAGGTATCACCGATTTCGACCGTATCTATACCCGTGACGATATGGTCACTCAGGATGTGATCTTTGCCGCGACGGGCGTGACTGGGGGATCTTTGCTTCCTGGTATCAAACGCGAAGTTGGCTATTTGACAACGGAAACGATTTTGATGCGGTCAAAAACGGGGTCTGTGCGGCGCATGACTTACCGTAACCCAACCTCTTAATCGGGTGGGGTTTTTAGGCGTCACATCTTCGATCACGGGGCGAACTTGGGTTGGCCCAACCGACGATGTGCGCCGCCGCGGCGAAGCCATGGCACAGCAAACCGGTTATCCCCTTGCGCTGTGTTCAACACTTGCGCGCTTGGGTGTGCCCATAGACGACGTCGATCGCTACCTTGATCCGAAACTTCAGGATCTCTTGCCGGATCCGCGCAGCCTCAAGGATATGGAAACAGCCGCCGCGCGGATTGTTCACTCAGTCCAAGCCAAACAGCGTGTCGCGATTTTTGCGGATTATGATGTCGATGGCGGCACCTCGGCGGCTCTTTGGATCAGCTGGTATCGCCATTTTGGGATCACCCCGACACTGTATATCCCCGACCGCATCGACGAAGGCTATGGTCCGAATGATGACGCAATGTCCATGCTGGCACGGGATCACGACCTGATTATCTGTGTGGATTGCGGCACGCTTAGCCATGGTCCAATTGCCGCCGCACAGGGGGCGGATGTGATCGTTCTTGATCACCACCTTGGGGGCGAAACCCTGCCCGATTGCGCGGCTGTGGTCAATCCAAACCGCCAAGACGAAACCGGCGACTTGGCGCATCTTTGTGCCGCCGGCGTGGTATTTTTAACCCAAGTTGAATGCCGCCGACAACTGCGTGATGCGGGGGTGCAAAGCCCCGACTTGATGGCGCTTTTGGATCTTGTTGCACTTGGTACTGTGGCCGATGTAGCCCCCTTGATCGGGGTAAACCGCGCCTTTGTCCGCACGGGCCTAAAAGTCATGGCCCGTCGTGATCGCATTGGCTTGGTGGCTTTGGCCGATTGCGCCGGCATGAATACCGCACCGAATAGCTATCATTTGGGGTTCCTTTTGGGGCCACGTATCAACGCAGGTGGCCGCATTGGTCAGGCTGATTTGGGAGCGCGTTTGCTTGCCAGCACGTCCCAACCCGAAGCCCAAGCCATGGCAGAAAAGCTAGACCAGTTAAACAAAGACCGCCGCGATGTCGAAAACCAAGTGCGGCTATTGGCAATGGAACAGGCCGAAGCCCGAGGATTTGACAAAGCCCTGGTTTGGGCCGCAGGCGAAGGCTGGCATCCCGGGGTTGTCGGCATCGTGGCATCACGCTTGAAAGACGCCACCAATCGCCCCGCCATCGTCATCGGATTAGATGGCACCGAAGGCAAGGGATCGGGGCGCTCTGTGTCCGGGATCGACCTTGGGGCGCAAATTCACAAGCTGGTGCAAGAAGGGTTCTTGCTCAAGGGCGGCGGCCACAAAATGGCAGCTGGCTTAACAGTTGCGCGCGATCAGTTGGAACCGGCCATGGCCCGCCTAACCGAATTGATGGAAAAACAAGGCACGCATTTGCTGGGACCTGCGGATCTCAAGTTGGATGGGCTGTTGATGCCAAGTGCCGCAACTGTCGAATTGCTGACCCAAATAGAAAGCGCAGGCCCCTTTGGTGCTGGCGCGTCTGGCCCGCGCTATGTCTTTAGTGACGTTTCCATCAGCTTTGCCAAGCGCGTCGGCGAGAGCCATCTAAAATTACGATTTGGCGATGGCTTGGGCACATCATTGGATGCAATTGCGTTCGGAGCCTATGATTCAAACCTTGGCCCCGCGCTCGAATCTCATGGTGGTAAACGGGTGCATTTGGCAGGTAAGCTAGATTTGAACATCTGGAATGGCCGTCAAAGCGTTCAACTGCGTCTTGATGATGCGGCTTGGGCGTAAAATAACACTGAAAACTAAGCAAAACTTTGGTTTTTTGGCGATTTTAAAAAAAATGTAAAAAACTTTGCATTTTGTGAATTTTCCCTCTTGCGCATAGGGCGCGCTTTCCCTAAATACCCCCTCACAGAGCAGCTGGCCCGTTCGTCTATCGG
The DNA here is from genome assembly GCA_024639125.1 of Paracoccaceae bacterium. Taxonomy (GTDB): domain Bacteria; phylum Pseudomonadota; class Alphaproteobacteria; order Rhodobacterales; family Rhodobacteraceae; genus JAHEJA01. The sequence goes on along the minus strand of JAHEJA010000041.1, from coordinate 558 downwards.
TTAGGACGCAAGGTTTTCAACCTTGAAAGAGGGGTTCGATTCCCCTACGGGCTGCCACTTTGTTCTGTACCTTTCCCCTAAAATTAGAAGTGTTAACGTGATAGTATTAACGTCGATTTAGTGAATTTTCTGTTAGTTTTCAAACAGCTATCTACAAAATATAACACGCCCTCCTGAATGACGGACGAGTGCGTTCTAGATGGTGTCGTGTTGACCGTTGTTTGGGAAAGACCACGTCGCGCCAAATTTATGGCTTAGCAGCGTCAGTATTTTACAAGGATCTTTAATCAGCACTCAGGCGCCCTGCCTAAGGCGGCGCTGGGTGAAGACAGCTGCGGACGATATGAACCATTTCAAGCGGAACATCCCATAAGAGACAAGTGCGAAACATGACGCAACAGATGCAAAACTGACAGCCGCCGCAGCGGTGCAAAAAACGCTTTTGGAATTCTGTGCTAAAAACCATGGCTTGGGCCGTTGCTAGCGCGATCTATGAGACTCTCGCATGACCACGGGGCACTCCATTCGTTCGACCGTGGGTTTCATGTCGGATTTAAG
>JAHEJA010000067.1 GCA_024639125.1 Paracoccaceae bacterium | reverse complement strand
TAAGCACACCGCTTATAAAAAACGGTGTGCTGTCTATGTTCAATCAAAGATCAGGTTGTAAAATAGTTCTTACAACCTGACTTGGTTATTCAGCGGCTTCTGAATAGTCGGACATTGGTGGGCAGGTGCAGATCAAATGCCGATCTCCGTATGCGTTGTCGACGCGGTTCACAGGTGCCCAATATTTATCCACTCGGAATGCGCCAGGAGGGTAGCATCCTTGTTCACGTGTATAGGGTCGATCCCAGTCTCCGATTAGATCTTCGACCGTATGGGGTGCATTTTTCAATGGGTTGTTAACAGGATCCATGTGCCCTTGTTCGATGGCAGCGATTTCTGCACGAATTGCCAGCATTGCGTCGCAGAAACGATCCAATTCGGCTTTGGTTTCTGATTCTGTTGGTTCGACCATAAGTGTTCCAGCCACGGGCCAGCTCATTGTTGGTGCGTGGAACCCGCAATCCATCAAGCGCTTTGCAATATCTTCGACTGTGACATGTGCGCTTTCTGCGAAGGGGCGCACATCTAGGATACATTCATGCGCAACGCGTCCATTTTTGCCTTTGTACAAAACGTCAAACGCGCCTTCCAATCGTTTGGCAATGTAATTTGCGTTCAAGATCGCGACCCGCGTTGCTTGGGTCAAACCTTCGCCACCCATCATAAGGACATAGCCCCAACTAATAGGTAAAAGGCTTGGCGATCCAAAAGGCGCCGCAGATACAGGGCCGCTATCACCGCCAGTATGCGGATGACCCGGAAGGTGTTTGATTAAATGATCTTTGACACCAATCGGTCCCATACCGGGCCCACCGCCACCATGTGGAATGCAAAAGGTTTTGTGTAGGTTCAGGTGACTTACATCGCCCCCCAAGTCACCCGGACGTGAAAGGCCGACCATGGCGTTCATATTCGCGCCGTCAATATAGACTTGGCCCCCATGCTCATGGGTAATGGCACAGACGTCGTGCACCGTTTCTTCGAAGACACCATGCGTGGACGGGTATGTGATCATACATCCAGCTAAGTTATCCGAATATTTTTCGGCTTTTGCGCAAAAATCAACAAGGTCGATGTCACCGTTTTCGTCCGATTCAATAGGAACCACTGTCCAGCCCACCATTTGTGCGCTCGCAGGGTTTGTCCCATGCGCCGATGTCGGGATCAAACACACATTACGATGACCTTGGCCGTTGGCTTGGTGATAGGCTGCAATTGTCAGCAGACCTGCGTATTCGCCCTGAGCGCCAGAATTAGGCTGCATTGAAATCGCGTCATAGCCCGTAATGTCGCAAAGCTTGGACGAAAGATCCGAGATCATTTCCTCGTAACCTTCGGCTTGATCTTTCGGGGCAAATGGGTGCAACAGCGAAAATTCACGCCAGCTCACGGGCATCATTTCAGCCGCAGACGTTAGTTTCATGGTGCATGACCCAAGCGGGATCATCGCGCGGTCCAATGCCAAATCACGATCTGCAAGGCGACGCATGTAGCGCATCATTTCGGTTTCTGCACGGTTCATATGGAACACATCGTGCTCTAGGTAAGATGACTGTCGATGTAGCTCTTCTGGTACGCGATATTCCGGAGAAAGATTATCATCCTTGCGATCTATACCAAACGAACGCCAGACGGCTTCTGTGGTGTCGCGGCGGGTGTATTCATCCAACGTGATCCCGACGCGATCCTTACCCACTTTGCGTAGGTTGATCCCGTTGTTGACGGCGGCTTGCAATACGCCGCGCTGCAATAGTCCGACATTAACAGTAATCGTATCGAAAAAGGCAGTCGGCTCTACTTTGAAGCCGGCTTCCTCTAAAACACGGGCAAGCCGAACTGTTTTACGATGGATCCGCTGGGCAATCGCTTTAAGCCCTTCTGGGCCATGAAAGACGGCATAGAACGACGCCATGACCGCCAAAAGTGCCTGTGCTGTACACACGTTTGACGTGGCTTTTTCACGGCGAATATGTTGTTCCCGCGTTTGAAGAGCAAGGCGATAGGCTTTGTTGCCGTGGCTATCGACTGAAATGCCGACAATCCGACCCGGCATCGCGCGTTTATAGGCGTCTTTGGTCGCCATATAGGCCGCATGAGGACCCCCATATCCAACAGGGACACCAAACCGCTGTGTGCTGCCAACGGCAATGTCGGCGCCCATGGCTCCAGGTTCCTTGAGCAGGGTCAAGGCCATAGGATCGGCAACCATGATGCCAATGGCTTTGTGAGCATGCAAGTCGGCGATTGGATCTGTGAAATCACGGACATGCCCATAGGTGCCCGGGTATTGGAAAATTGCACCGAAAACGGCGTCGGCTTGCAAATTTTCGGGGGCATCAATGATAATGTTGATCCCCAAAGGCTTGGCGCGGGTTTGCATAACAGCGATGTTTTGTGGATGACAGTTTTCATCAACGAAAAAGCTGGTGGCTTTGGATTTGGCAACGCGCATCGCCATTGTCATGGCTTCTGCACAAGCAGTTGATTCATCCAAAAGTGACGCATTGGCTATGTCCAAACCGGTTAGATCGGAAATCATTGTTTGGTAATTCAGCAATGCTTCTAGTCGACCCTGAGAAATTTCAGGCTGATAGGGGGTATAGGCGGTGTACCAAGCCGGATTTTCAAGGATGTTCCGTTGAATGACGGGCGGGGTTACGGTGCCATGATATCCTTGGCCAATGAGGCTGGTAAGCACTTTGTTTTTCGCGGCTGTCTGCCGCATATGATAAAGCAGTTCGCGTTCTGACTTTGCCTTGCCAAAATTCAAAGGCTCTTTTTGGCGGATCGATTTTGGCAGCGTTTCATCAATCAAAGCATCCAGAGAAGCCACACCAAGCGTTTGTAGCATCTGGTCCATTTCAACCGGCGAAGGGCCAATGTGACGGCGGTTTGCAAAATCGTAAGGAAGATAATCGGTTGGTTTGAATGGCATAAGATACTCCGCGTCCAGGTGGTCGGATTCGGGGTGAATCCGACCAATTACAATGTAAAATTTTAGCCGATCAATTTGTTATAAGCGGCTTCATCCATGTATTCATCAAGCTGAGACATGTCGTCTGGCTTGATTTTGAAAAACCATGCATCCCCCATTGGGTCGTCGTTCACTTTGCTTGGTTCATCTAACAATAGCGTATTCACTTCGACAATTTCGCCGTCGATTGGGGCCAAAATATCCGAGGCCGCTTTGACACTTTCAATCACAACGATTTCGTCATCTTTTGATACGGTGTCACCTTCTTCGGGCAGTTCTATAAACACAACGTCCCCAAGTTGGGTGCTGGCATGTTCGGTAATTCCAACCACCACGAGGTCATCTTCTATGCGCAACCATTCGTGTTCTTCTGTAAATTTCATGTTCGATCTCCTGTTGATCAGCGTTTAAAGTTTGACGGTACAAAAGGCAGCGATACCACCCGCACAGGAAGCCGCTTTTTGCGGACCTCGCCGAACAAAACGGTATCGGGTGCCGCAAGTGTAGCCGGAACATATCCCATCGCAACAGGTCGATTTACTGTGGGGCCAAATCCGCCCGACGTAATTGCCCCTATTGGTGTTGTATCAGTTTCATTTGCAAACAAGGCAACGCCTTCTCGCATCGGGGCGCGGCCTTCGGGAAGTAGCCCGACGCGCGTGCGATCTGTCCCATTTTTCAGTTCGTCTAAAATTACCGACGCACCGGGAAACCCGCCTTGGCGCGCGCCGTCGGACCGTCGGGATTTCTGAATTGCCCAAGTCAGCGCGGCTTGTGCCGGTGATGTCTGTGGATCAATGTCATGACCATACAAACAAAGCCCTGCTTCCAGCCGAAGTGAATCCCGCGCGCCTAGTCCAATCCATTCGACATCATCATGATCAACCAAAGCTTTCGCCACCGATTCAGCCGCCGCCATAGGAATGGAAATTTCGTACCCATCTTCGCCAGTATAGCCCGAGCGAGACACCCAACATTCCGCACCTGCGATTGGGATCGTGTCGACATCCATAAATTTCATATCTGCCGCTGGCGGATAATGTTCCGCCAAAACAGCTTGGGCCGCTGGACCCTGAAGCGCCAAGAGCGCGCGATTTTCGATGACCTTGACGCGCACATCGGGTTCCAATGTGGCTCGCATATGGGCAATATCCTGTGTCTTGCAACCGGCGTTCACCACCATAAAAATGTGATCGCCACGGTTGGCGAACATCAAGTCATCCAAAATACCGCCCGTGTCATTCGTGAAAAACCCATACCGCTGTCGCCCTTGTTTGAGTGACATAACATCCACGGGAATAATGCGCTCCAAAGCCAAAGCTGTGTGTTCATAGCTTTTCCCGCGCAAAACGACTTGGCCCATATGCGAAACGTCGAACAAGCCAGCTTTCTGTCGTGTGTGCAAGTGTTCCTTCATGACGCCCAAGTCATATTGAACTGGCATGTCATACCCAGCAAATGGAACCATCTTGGCGCCATTTCTTAGGTGCATTTCATAAAACGGCGTGCGCAACAGCTCTTCGCTCATCCTAACCTCTTATTGTTGGCTAGCGAAATGTGTGCCAGCATCAAATCGAACACAAGCATATGCTTATGCGATGATGCCCCCTCTGTCCCTTTGCCTGAGATCGTTATCCCTTCGGCCGATGCGGATGCATCCTTCTCCAGAGTGTCCAATCAAATAGGTCCATTCGCCTGAGAGTTTCCGGGGCGGTTGCTCCTTCGGCACTGGACTTCCAGTTCTCCCTATTCGATGGTGGATTTGTATCGCAGGGATATTCGATTTGGCAAGTCGTTTTTCACATCAATTGTGTCGATTTTTTAAAGAAAGATCTAACATCATGAAAGACCCCTATTTTTTTGGCTATGGTAGCTTGGTAAATGTGTTGACGCATTCTTATGCCAACGCAGCAAAAGCATCCCTAAAAGGATGGCGGCGTGCGTGGCGTCACACGGCGCAGCGCGACATTGCATTTTTGACAGCTATCCCCGATCAAGGTGCGGAAATATTGGGATTAATTGCACCTGTTCCGAATTCAGATTGGGCCGCGTTAGATGAACGTGAATTTGCTTATGAACGGCTTGATGCACAAGAGTTCATTCAGCATGACTTAGCCGCAAATGTGGACGTCGCACTATATGCGATCCCCCCAAATGCACAGGCAGCACCCACATCAGCCAACCCGATTTTGCTTAGCTATTTAGATGTTGTCGTCCAAGGCTATTTAAACCAGTTCGGCGAAGACGGTGTTGTCCATTTTCAAGCAACGACTGAAGGCTGGGATGCGCCTATTCTAGATGATCGCTCATCGCCCAGGTACCCAAGGGCGCAAAGCTTGTCGGTACAGGAAACGCGGATTGTCGATCGTGTGATAGGGAATGTTGGGGCAACTGTGATTGCTGCCCCTCATTGAATTAGATCGCGTTTTTTTTGCACTCTTCCAAGTAAACTTGGCGCAACCGTGTGGCTACTTGACCAGGTGTCCCTGTGCCTACGGGATGACCGTCAATTTCTACGACAGGCATCACAAACGTGCTGGCAGACGTAATAAAAGCTTCGTCTGCTTGCTGTGCTTCTTCTAGTGTGAAATTGCGTTCGATTACTTTGTATTGGGCTTCGTCTGCAAAACGCAAAACGGCAGCCCGCGTAATGCCATGCAAAATATCGTTCGACAAACCGCGCGTTATGATTGCTCCGTCTTTCACAATATACGCGTTGTTTGATGTGCCTTCTGTCACGAACCCGTTTTCGATCATCCAAGCATCATCTGCGCCGGCTTTTTTAGCCATCATTTTACCCATTGAAGGGTACAATAGCTGAACGGTTTTAATGTCCCGACGCCCCCACCGAATGTCTTCGATGCTGATAACTTTGATCCCTTTTTTCGCGACTGGACTATCCGCCAAGCCGGGTTTGTTCTGGGTGAACAAGACCACGGTTGGTTTGGTTGTTTCTGGATCAGGGAACACAAAATCACGATCCCCGGGCGCGCCGCGCGTGATCTGAAGATAGATCATGCCTTCGTCAATATTGTTCAATCGCACCAATTCGCGGTGAATTGTCAACAGCTCGTCCTTGCCCATCGGCGAGGCCATATCAAGTTCGTTCAAGGACCGCTCAAGCCGCACCGCATGTCCGTCAAAATCGATCAATTTGCCATCCAAGACAGAGGTCACTTCGTACACCCCGTCGGCCATCAAAAACCCACGGTCGAAAATTGAAACAGTTGCGTCTTCTTCAGCAAGATAAGCGCCATTAACATAAACTGTGCGGCTCATGAGTGTTTTCCTTATGTTGTTATCCCCAAAGGGTCGTTTCCGGCGCGTGTACACCGAATTCATCGAATTTCAAAGGGCATTGCCGATCTTCTGCCAACAAAAGCGGCCCGTCTAAATCCGTAAAGGAAACACCCTGCGCCACCAACGTTGCTGGCGCCATTGCCAAAGAGCTTCCTACCATACACCCGACCATGACATCATAGCCCTGCGCCAATGCTGCATGCTTCAACAAAAGCGCTTCCGTTAGACCTCCGGTTTTGTCCAACTTGATGTTCACCACATCATATTTGCCCTTTAGATGTGCCAAGCTGCTGCGATCATGACAGCTTTCGTCGGCACACACAGGTACAGGACGCGCCATGCCAAGCAATGCGTCATCATCTCTGGCTGGCAAAGGCTGTTCAACCAATGCCACCCCCAATCGGACCAAATGCGGTGCAAGGTCTTGATACACCTCGGCACTCCACCCTTCGTTTGCATCGACGATAATGGTCGATTTGGGCGCACCGCGTCGCACAGCTTCCAACCGCGGCATGTCATCTGGCGTGCCCAGTTTGATTTTTAACAACGGGCGAAACGCATTTTTCGCAGCTTGTGCTTCCATGGCGTCTGGCGTGTCTAGTGACAATGTATAGGCCGTGATCTCTGGACCTGGCGCAGTCATGCCCGCCACATCCCAAGCGCGCTTGCCAGCCACTTTGGCCTCAAGATCCCATAGCGCACAATCCAACGCATTGCGCGCTGCACCCGCAGCCAGTGCTTCCTGCAATTGATCCCGTGTAATGTCTGCTGGCACATTGGCAATCTCAGCGGCAACAGAATCCAGCGTCTCATCATACCGCGCATAAGGAACGCATTCGCCCCATCCAACATGCCCGTTCCGCTCGACACGAACCGTCAACACCTCGGCCTGCGTCCGCGACCCTCTGGAAATGGTGAACACCTGAGCAAGTCGAAAAACATCCCGTTCTACGCTAATCATATGGCGTCCCTCTGCTTCATCTTTGAAAAAATACTCCTGCCGGAGGCATCCAGCAGGAGCAAACATGCCCTAGGCTTAAACAGCTTGCAAAGCATCCACAAGCTTCTCGGCCCCAAAACGGAACGGGTCAGTGGCTGGCAACGCCATATCGCGCTCTAGCTCTGCCAGATACGCTTTGGCGTCGGCTTCGTTCATATGTTGGGTGTTGACCGAAATTCCCACCACTTGACAGGCAGGGTTGCCAACACGGGCCAAGGTCAATGCCGTGTCGCGCAATTCGGTCAGGCTTGGTTGTTGGTAATCCGGCAAACCACGCATGTGTGCACGTGTCGGTTCATGACACAGGATTAATGCATCTGGCTGTCCGCCATGCACCAAGGCCATCGTAACGCCAGAATAAGACACATGATACAAGCTGCCTTGACCTTCGATCAGGTCCCAATGATCAGCATCGTTGTCAGGTGTCAGATATTCAATCGAGCCAGCCATAAAGTCGGCAATCACGGCATCCAAAGGCACGCCGCCACCTGTAATCAAAATACCGGTCTGGCCTGTGGCACGGAACGTGCTTTTCAAGCCGCGTTCCCGCATTTCCGCATCCATGGCGAGCGCTGTGTACATTTTGCCAACGGAGCAATCGGTTCCTACGGCCAAGCACCGTTTACCACTGCGTTTGACACCGTTTGCGATAGGGTACTGTACGGATGGAATCCGCACATCATGCAGCTGACGCCCATTGCGTTCAGCGGCGGCAACCAAATCGGCTTCGTCCCGCAAGAGGTTGTGTAAACCGCTGGCGATATCGTACCCAGCATCAAGAGCGGCGATTAGAATTTCTTTCCACGCCGCTGAGATGATCCCACCACGGTTGGCAACGCCAATAACAAGCGTCTTAGCCCCTGCAGCCTTGGCCTCTTCTAGGGTCAAATCTGCAATTCCTAGATCCGCATTGCAGCCGTCCATCCGGAATTGGCCAACGGCATTTTCAGGACGCCAATCTTTGATGCCTTGGGCAACCTTGGCTGCCAATTGGTCAGGGGCATCACCAAGAAACAAAAGGTACGGTGTCTCAATCATGAGTAGTCTCCACGCTTTGGGGTTTAGCTGTCTTTTGCCGCATTCTGTCGTAAACTGTTTCGGCAAATCTCGCGTAGTCATAGCTATTTTGGACTATTTCGCGGATATCATCCCAATAATTGCGAATTTATCGAAGAATCTTCTAACCTAGACGTTCGAAAGTTAATTTTGTTCTGACAATTGTGCATATCGCGCAAGGGTCCGAGTTTTTTTGCTGCGACGCGGAAAGGGATTTCTGCAGTTGCGAAAAGTAGTTGCAATCCTTTGGGTAATTAAATATCTCTTTTATCTGAAAATATGTAATTTCATTGCGCAAAGGATTCACTATGTCGTTCCGAATTCAACCCACTCCTGTTGCTCGTCCTAACCGGTGCCAATTGTTTGGACCAGGTTCGCGACCAGCGATTTTTGAAAAAATGGCGGCCAGTGGGGCAGATGTCGTAAACCTTGATTTAGAAGATTCCGTAGCGCCAAGCGACAAAGACACCGCGCGGGCCAATGTGATTGACGCCATTGGATCGATTGATTGGGGGACCAAGACATTGTCCGTGCGTATCAATGGCTTGGACACACCTTATTGGTATCGCGATGTTGTCGATCTTTTGGAACAAGCAGGGGATCGTTTAGATCAAATCATGATCCCCAAAGTCGGCTGCGCCGAAGATGTCTATGCCGTTGATGCGCTCGTGACCGCAGTCGAAGCTGCAAAAGGCCGGACCAAACCGATTTCGTTCGAGGTGATCATAGAAAGCGCGGCTGGTATTGCACATGTCGAAGCCATCGCCGCGTCTAGCCCAAGGCTGCAAGCTATGTCACTTGGCGCGGCGGATTTCGCGGCCTCTATGGGAATGGCAACGACTGGAATTGGTGGGACGCAAGAAAATTATTACATGTATCATGATGGTGCAAAACATTGGTCTGATCCATGGCATTGGGCGCAAGCGGCAATTGTCGCAGCCTGTCGCACGCATGGTGTCTTGCCGGTTGACGGGCCGTTTGGTGATTTCTCGGATGACGAAGGGTTCCGGGCCCAAGCACGCCGTTCTGCGACTTTGGGTATGGTTGGCAAATGGGCGATTCACCCAAAACAGGTCGCTTTGGCGAACGATGTTTTCACGCCGTCTCAAGAGGCAGTCCAAGAAGCGCGCGAAATTTTGGCTGCCATGGAACAGGCAAAAGCCAACGGCGAAGGTGCGACAGTATACAAAGGCCGTTTGGTGGATATCGCGTCGATCAAGCAAGCCGAAGTCATCGTAAAACAATCAGAAATGATTGGCAGCTAAGCGCAGTTTGATTGCACATACTTTTATCGATCAGGGCGGGCTTTGGTCCGCCTTTTCATTTCAAAATGATAATTTACTACCTAATGACGGGGCCCCGGTCACAGGCATTCCATCCCTATTAAGCAAAGAAATGCTGTTTGCTGTTACGTGTCTCAAAGGATGCAATCGCCGCGTTTCGGTTGATGCTAACGGTTTTTGATTGATTTGCACTTGTTTTGTCGTCCCAATTTTCAATATCCACAAGGTCGTCATCATTTAAGCTGTCAATTGCATTATCCCATGGCGTGGGAACGACATGAACAATGGTTTCGGTCAGGGGGATTTCCGAGAATTTCACTTTGATACTCCAATATAAAAGGTTTCCATAGTTGATGCTACGCACCCATGCGGTCGATTCTCAAGGTAAATTGGCCGATTTCGGGTGGGATTAAACCAAAGACCCGAACTGCATCCAAAGGGGTCGAAGGGGTGTAAAATGATAGACAGCCAAGGTGCGCAAGCAATTATTCGGATAGAACATCTGTTTTATTCCCCTTGGAAAGGGGTGGTGGTTTCCCCAAGTAAAGTCGAGCAATGAGACCCCGTTGCAAATGTCAGCCAAACGGCGCATAAACCATAAAAATCAAGTGGAGCGGACGATGACTCAGTACCTCAATTTTGAAAAACCTTTGGCTGAAATCGAAGGAAAAGCAGAAGAATTGCGTGCTATGGCGCGCCAAAATGAGGAAATGGATGTCGAACAAGAAGCAAAAGCCTTGGACAAAAAGGCAAGTGATTTGCTTGTTGAGCTGTATAAATCATTGACACCTTGGCGCAAATGCCAAGTGGCTCGGCATCCCGAACGTCCGCATTGCCAAGATTATATAAGCGCTTTGTTCACTGAATTCACGCCTTTGGCTGGCGATCGCAACTTTGCAGAAGACGACGCGGTCATGGGGGGATTAGCCCGTTTTAATGATCAACCTGTGATGGTGATCGGACATGAAAAAGGCAACGACACCAAAAGCCGTATTGAACGTAACTTTGGCATGGCGCGTCCCGAAGGATACCGCAAAGCCATTCGTTTGATGGAAATGGCGGATAAATTCGGGTTGCCAATCATCACATTGGTCGACACGCCCGGCGCATATCCTGGCAAAGGGGCCGAAGAACGCGGACAATCCGAAGCGATTGCACGGTCTACTGAGAAATGCTTGCAAGTCCGCGTGCCGTTGATTTCGGTCGTGATTGGCGAAGGCGGGTCCGGTGGGGCAGTGGCCTTTGCGACGGCGAATCGTGTCGCGATGCTGGAACATTCGGTATATTCGGTGATTAGCCCAGAAGGGTGCGCATCGATCCTGTGGAAGGACGCAGAAAAAATGCGCGAAGCAGCAGAGGCTCTGCGTTTGACTGCACAGGACCTTGCGCAATTGGGTGTGAATGATCGCATTATTCGTGAACCAATGGGGGGCGCGCATCGTGATCGTGATGCTGCGATCAAATCTGTTGGCGCCGCGATTTCCGAAATGCTTGCCGAGTTGGCAAAGTTGTCAGGCGACAAGCTGGTTCAACAGCGCCGCAAGAAATTCCTTGATTTGGGATCCAAAGGGTTGGCCGCTTAACTGGCCAACATTCTTAGCCCTTGGGTCACATCAGACCGCACAGCCAGCCGCAATCCCGGTTCGTCCCCTGCCTTTAGTGAGGCAAGGATGATCTTGTGGAAATGCGGCGGTTCTTTACGACGCAGGCGCCCATAAAGCGCGCGCATTGTCGGGCCTAGCTGTAACCACACCGTTTCCGCCATCGCAAGCATTGCCGGCGCTTGGGCGCGCAAATATAGCGTGCGGTGAAATTCAAGGTTCGTGCGAATATAGGATACGGCATCATGTTCACTCACTGCGGTACCCACGGCTGCATTGATCGCCTGTAGCCGATCAATCAGTGCCAAATGCGCGCGTGGTAAAGCCCGGCTTGCCAGCTCGACTTCGAGCAAGGCGCGCAATGCAGCCAGCTCTTCGATGCGTTCATTGCTTAGTTCAGGCGTCGCCACCCGCCCAGAGGATGACATGCTAAGCGCACCTTCGGCGACCAACCGACGAACGGCTTCGCGTGCGGGGGTCATAGAAACGCTAAATTGATCGCCAATGCCACGAATGGTAAAGGCTTGGCCGGGGGCTATTTCCCCGTGCATAATGCGCGAACGTAGCCCACGATAAACCAAATCATGGGCGGATTGTGCGACGTCGGATGTGCGGTCATTTGTTCTCATCGTTTGTTTGTGATCACAAATATCGAGGCGGTCAATCGCTAAATTGAAAATGATGCAAACTTGCGCCATGTGTATGGAGCCATTGGCGCTGGGCTTTGTAGGATCCGAACAAAGATGTCACCACGTTCCAAAAAGCGGGTGAATGGTTCATTTCCTGTAAATGGGCCACTTCATGTGCCGCAACGTACCGCAAAACATCTGGTGGCGCCATAACAAGCCGCCAGCTGTACATCAATGCACCGTCGCTGCTGCATGATCCCCACCGTGACCGCGTATCCCGCAGCGTAAGCCGCGTATAAGGGCGCCCCAGCTTGGCGGCATAATGATCAGATGCGGTCGCCAATCGATCCCGAGCCAGCGTTTTCAGATAGGCTTGTGCTTGCGCCGCCGGTGCGTTTCGCTTTTGTGATACGTATAAATGTGTTTCGTCTAATTGCACGCGTGCCCCGGTATGCGGGGCAACCCGGCGCAAGGACCCTTCGATCGGTAGCGCCGTTCCATAATTCACGGTTTCCAATGCGCCCAATGTCGCGTGATGCTTGGCAATCCAGTCTTGTTTTTCATGCACGAATCCCTCGATTTCAGAACGACGCGCATAGGGCGGGGCCGTCAGTGTAATGCGCCCGTCCAATGATGAAATCCGAAGGCTCATCCGTTTTGCCTGAGCAGACTGGCGCACAGTAACCGAAATATCGGGATAGTTCCGGAGTACGATCGGACCGTTTTCCGGGTCTTTAGAGAAGAATCGACGCATTGTTTCAGATATGGCCTAAAAGCCTTTGACACTTTGTCTGTGATATGGCAGTTGGCGCAGACTGTCGACACGTAAAAGTCAAAGGGGATTCCTATGCCCAAAGAAGAATGGGGTATCAAACGTATTTGCCCAACTACAGGCAAACGTTTTTATGACCTAAATAAAGACCCGATCGTAAGCCCATACACAGGCGAAGTTGTAACGCTCGATAGCAGCAAGACTCGTCTTATTGCCGCCGATGCCGCCGATGCAGCGTCCAAGTCAAAAGATATGGATGATCTGGATACAGATGATGTTGTGTTGGATGATGACGACGACGTAGATATGGATATCGGTGACGATCTTCTAGAGGATGACGATGATGACAACGTCTCTCTTGATGAAATCGCAGATGTTCCAGCGGACGACGACGAATAATCTATAAATCATTGGCTGTGGGGCGCTTTTTTATACTTGATCCCGTCCCATGGTTTTAATAAGTAGCGTTTGTCAGCGAACGCTGCATTGGGGCCTTAGCTCAGCTGGGAGAGCGCTACAATGGCATTGTAGAGGTCAGGGGTTCGATCCCCCTAGGCTCCACCAAACACTCAATACGCCAAATAAATAAAGATTTATTGACTATACACCTGGAGTTGTTACTTTATTCGAGGTGTATTTAGGGGTGTATTGTGAGGTGTATTGATGCAATATCCGAAGGCAACGGTTACCAAACGCTCAGGAAAAAAAAGCTTTTACGCTTGTTGCACAATACCAGAAGCACTTCGACCCTTTTTCAAAGGTCGCAAGCAAGCTTACAAGTCCCTTGAAACCGACGACAAAAGGGACGCTTATGTCCGCTTGAATAGTAAAGAAGCTGAAATCTGGCGAGAGTTCGATCAAGCAGATTTAGCTAACCACCCATTAGTTCAAGCCGCAAAAGAGTTGGAAGAAGCGATAAGGCATAAAAGCTATGTGGATTTTGAAGAGTTTGAATGGCGACCTGAGGATTGGTTTAGCAATGAATTACGATGGCATCTTGAGGACGACCTTCGGACAAGGTTTAGCGAAATAAGTGGGAACATTCAGTCCTTAGCGCCGGAGGATTATGTAGCTCATGCTGCCCTAGCCTCTCGAATAGAGCATATCTATGACACTTTTTTGGTTGAGTTCAGAAAGCTTTCAGAGGAGCGCTTCTCACCAAAAACACGGGGCAAGCTATTTAGCGCTGTAGCAGAAGAGTATTTCGGTTCTGTGGTCTTTACGAGAAATAAGAAAGATAATCAGCCTAAGCGTATAAAGACGATGAAGTCTGAGCGCAGTAAGATTGAAACCTTTATGAAATGGTCTGGCTCTATTGCTCTGACTGATTTTACACGAGGATTAGGCACTAGATTTGCGGAAGCGCTCGTCAATCCGTCGTCAGGTTTAGTAAATAACAACGGCAAAGAAGTCGCCGCAGAGACAGTTATGGGTTACTTTACTGCTGTCCGAAATGTTCTTACCTATGCAATAAACCATGACTATATGGACTCTAATCCATGGCATTCACTTGATTTAAGGGGTATTGGTAGGCAACCTATCGAAAGGCGATCATGGACGAGGTTAGAGCTTCAAACGTTCTTCAAGTTAGACCTTCCTGCGCAAGAAAGATTATTAGCCGCAATACTCGCTTGCACTGGTTGTCGCTTGGACGAAGCGGCCACGCTGGAATGGGGTCAAATACATGCATATGAACAAGATGGTCAAACATATACGTATCTAGATGTAACTAATGCAGTCGTTAAAAATAGAGCGTCCAAACGGCTTATTCCAGTTATACCTGCGTTAAAAAAGATGTTGGATGAGTTCCCCTGTGGTTTAAACAAAAAGGAGCCGCAAAGATTGTTCTCCTATGCGAAAGACGCCGACGGAAAAGCAGAAAACAAAGCCTCAAGAGCATTAATGACATATGTGCGCAAGGTGAGCAAAGATCAAAACTTCAACAATCACAGCTTGAGGCATACCTTCAACTCTCTTTGCCGTTTAGCCAATCTGGACTCGGAGATGCGTGAGTTTATTGTGGGGAGATCAGGTTCTGGCGAAGGGGCGAAATATGGAGATCCTGCAGATACGGCTACTTATGTGAAAGCGCTAAGTGGGATTGATTGGTCATTTTTGTACAAGCACGAAAGCTAGACAGATTACCCCATAATCCGTCCAGCTATGGTCGAGGTGTTTGGGCGCTTACGGCTAAAAATCTAATGATGCTATTTTGGTCTTTAGTAATGTAAAAGGGATCATGCATATTATGCTCAAAAGTCTCACCCAAGCAGCCGATACACGCTAGCCCTGCCGATGCCCAG
>JAHEJA010000063.1 GCA_024639125.1 Paracoccaceae bacterium | reverse complement strand
GATTGGACCGCCGCCTAACACGATCAAATGTGTGGGCTTGTCGCGTTTGGTGAACAGTGTTTCATTCGTCAAATAGGGTACGGTATCCAGTCCAGGAATTGGGGGAATAAACGCAGAAGACCCCGTTGCAATCACAATGCGGCGTGCTTTGATCACTGTATCGCCAGCTTGAACTGTGTTGGCATCAATAAAGCGCCCAAATTCTTGGATGACACGTACACCAAGCCCTTGGAATCGTTCAACAGAATCGTGAGGCTCGATTTGCGCGATGACGTCTTGAACATGCTCTAAGACGCGATCAAAATCGATATCCGGTTCAAAGGGCGCGATGCCGAATTTATTTGGGCTCCGCATGACATGTGCGCGCTTTGCCGATGCGATCAAGGCTTTGGATGGAACGCAGCCATAATTTAGGCAATCGCCGCCCATTTTATGTCCTTCCAATAGGGTCACATCAGCCCCCATTTGGGCAGCTCCTGCGGCAACGGACAATCCGCCTGAGCCGCCGCCAATAACCAAGATATCTGTTGTTAGTGCAGTGCTCATACCGTTTCCTTTTTAAAGGCGTTTACAATCATAGGCACCGCGGCAAGTGCCGCTAACCCAAGGAGCGGACCCAAAATATGCGGGGACCATATCAACGATAGATCAGGATCGCCGCCGCGATCAAAGACATCCCCGATTCCGACACCAATCCATGTGAAAACCATTCCTCCTGGAATGATGCCCAGCACCGTAGTCACAACAAAATTCCGCAGCTTAACGCCAACCAAGGCTGGTAACAGATTGGCCACGAAAAATGGCACCACTGGCACCAGTCGCAGCATAAATAACACGCTGATTTCATTTTTCTTTAACTGTGACGACAGCTTTTCAAAATGCCCACCAGAGGTGTCCATCTTGCGCGCAAGCTTGTCCCCAAATCCAGCGCGCGCCGCAAGGAAAATAACCACTGCCCCCAAGGATGCAGCGGTGACATTCAAAACGGTTCCTATGCCCAGTCCAAATAAAAAACCGCCAGTCACAGATGCAACGGCAGCACCGGGCAATGAAAAGGCAACAATCACGAAATACACCGCAACGAACGAAAGAACAGCCCAAACAAAGTAAGAATCGCGAAACGCCAACAGGTCGGCGCGATTTTCCCGCAAAACGTCAAACGTCAAATAATCCCGCAATACAACAAAACCTATAATGGCCCCAGTCAGGATGAAGATAAGGGGAATGTAACGTTTCATGGGGTATTCCTTGTTGGTATCATTGCTCATCGACCTGTTGCTATGCGGCTTCAAGGTCGTGACCGAATCCTTGTATTTCTATTAGGATGCCTGTGACGGTCGCATTTGCCCATAGTTTGGCATGTCACCTCACGAAGGGGTGAAGATTTCCGGTGGTTTCGTGAAGAAAGCCCTTCAATTCGAAGGTGAAATGAAATAATCACCCCACAGAGACAGGAATTTATGACAAATGTGCATTCTAGCGTTTGACTTATCCGAGCATGGCCCTTATTAGCCAGCACTCAGAATTATGAAACGGCGCGATTCCGGTCGGCGCCCACCGAAAACGGAGACGGAGCGATGAAACGCACCTATCAACCTTCTAACCTGGTTCGCAAACGGCGCCATGGTTTTCGCTCACGCATGGCTACTAAAGCTGGGCGCAAGATTTTGAATGCACGTCGCGCACGCGGCCGCAAATCTTTGAGCGCATAAGCCGCTCTTGCGCGCTTAATGTTACAAGACACCGCTGGTGATCCCGTGACTATGGACCCAATTCATAACACGGACATATCACCAGCGGTGTCTTTTCGCGTTTCGTCAGCTTATTCTGTGCTCAGCAAGCGCAGTGAATTTCTGGCGGCAGCGCGCGCCTCTAAGCAGGGTACCAAAGGCATGATGGTTCAGGCGCGTCAGCGTCATGATGGATCAAACGATATGCGCGTTGGTTTCACCTGTTCCAAAAAGGTTGGCAATTCAGTTGCTCGCAATCGTGCCAAACGTCGGCTGCGCGAAGTTGCCCGTGCCGTTTTGCCTGTGTCAGGTCGCGCAGGGTGGGACTATGTCCTGATTGGTCGTTTCCAAAACACCGCAGAGCGCGACTTTCAAAGTTTGATTGGTGATTTCCAATATGCTTTGAACAAACTGCACGAGGGCCAAAAATGACCCCGCTTGCTTTTGTTGTTTCTCTGCCGGTGCGCGCATATCGTTTGATTTTTTCACCTTGGGTGGGGCATAATTGCCGCTATCATCCGACCTGTTCGGCCTATGCGATGGATGCATTGCAAAAACACGGTGGGCTGCGTGGGTCGTGGTTAATTGTCCGTCGTTTGGGGCGTTGCCATCCTTGGGGTGGCATGGGCGTCGATCCCGTCCCCGATCCCAAAAAGCGCAAATAAGCGCAAAAAGGAATTGTTTCATGCTTGATGAATTGGACGACATCCACCCCTTGTTTCACGGCGCGCCGTCCACGACGGAATTCAAGAAATTGCGCAAACGGATTGTGCGCAATGTGCGCGAAGCTGTTGAACAATATGGCATGATAGAACGAGACGCCAAATGGTTGGTCTGTTTGTCCGGCGGCAAAGACAGTTACACGTTGTTGGCGGTTCTGTATGAATTGAAATGGCGCGGGCTTTTGCCTGTTGAATTGGTTGCTTGCAACTTGGATCAGGGCCAGCCCGGATTTCCCGCCACCGTGTTACCCGAATTTCTGCAAAAGATGCAGGTGCCGCACCGTATCGAATACCAAGACACCTATTCAATTGTGATGGATAAAATCCCTCAGGGGCGAACCTTTTGTGCGTTATGTTCCCGATTACGGCGCGGAAACCTGTATCGGATTGCCCGCGAAGAAGGCTGTTCGGCGGTCGTTTTGGGGCATCATCGGGATGATATTCTAGAAACGTTCTTCATGAACCTGTTTCACGGAGGCCGCTTGGCCACGATGCCGCCCAAGTTGGTGAACGAAGAGGGTGATTTGTTCGTCTATCGCCCACTTGCGCATGTCGCCGAAGAGGACTGTGAGAAATTCGCCAAAGCGATGCAATATCCAATAATTCCCTGTGATCTTTGCGGATCACAGGACGGGCTACAACGTCAGCAAGTGAAACAAATTCTGGACCAATGGGAAAAGAATAGCCCGGGTCGACGTCAGGTTATGTTTCGGTCGTTGATGAATGCGCGCCCCTCGCATTTGCTGGATCCAAAATTGTTTGATTTTGTGGGTCTGGCGTTGGATCCAAATAAATCTAAGGACAATTTGAACGACGTTCCGGTTTTAAAGTAACCTTTTGCTAATGTTCTTGCCGCACCTTTTGGAAAAAAGGATGCGCTATGTGGGGACGCCGACGATCAGATTGGGGATTTATTCTGCTGCTTTGCTCAGGGGCTGCCTGGGCATGGGTGCTGGGCGGAATAGTGGGGGTCGTTGGTGCCTTTGTCCTAATGGTATGTATTCGGGCTTCTCTGGCGCGGAAACGCCCTGTGGTTTATGATGTAAATGTTCGGCTTACGGATGCCCTTGGCATCCTTGGGAATCGCTGCGCTGTGGGATTGTGCATGACCGTCCGTCTTCCTGCGGACACACTCACCGCGCATGATGGGCTTGTGCAATTGAAAAAAACGATATCAAAGCATGATATCGCGGTACACACGGATTTTGGGCATTATATTGTGTTCATGCGATTAGACCGTCACCTTTCACGGGCACAGTGTCTAAAAATCGCGCGGCGCGTTTCTGTGTTTGCACGTGATCAACGGGCTGCATCCGTGGGCTACAGCTATGGAATTCATACCGCACCAAGCCTTTTGTTAAAGCAAGCGGTCATGGCCATGAATTCAGGTTCAGATGATACCATTCACGGCACGTATTGTTCCGAAAATTCGGGAAAAAGGTCACAAAGGGTCGGTTTTATGCAGCGCAATTTTTAGACCACCATGCGAAATTGTATGTGCCTCGCCTTTAAAAGGAAGGCCGGTTGATTTGGCCAAGCCCGCATCGCTGGTGATGATCCCGACACGCCACCCTTTGAACCGCTCTAACAGGGTTTTGCCTAGGGCACCATAAACCGAAAATAGCAATTTGCGATCGCCAATTCGCGCCCCATAAGGCGGGTTTACAATCACCAGCCCTGTCGCACCTGCGGGACGTTGCAAATCGGAAACGGCATGGCATGTGAATTGCGTAAACTGATCAACGCTGGCGCGTTCTGCATTGGCTGTGCTGTTGCGAATGGCGCCTGCATCCCGATCGCTGCCATAGAGTTTGCAATTAGGTTTAGATTCTTTTGATTTTGCCTTTAGCGCGGCCCATCTCTGAGCATCGAATGTAGCAAGATGTTCAAATGAAAACGCACGTGATCGACCGGGGAAAAGCCCCAATGCAATTTCCGCGGCTTCAATAATAAACGTCCCTGATCCGCACATTGGATCCACCACAGGTTCCGATCCGTCATAGCCACAATCACGCAGAAACAATGCCGCAAGGTTTTCGCGCATGGGCGCTTTGCCAACCGCTTCTTTGTGACCGCGTTTGTGTAGCGCTTCGCCGGTTGTATCGATGCTAAAGGTACATAGATCATCATCAATCCGCACCTTTAACGTCACTGGAGCATCGGCGGAAATGCTAACCCCCCATGAGTCTTTCAAAGCTGTTTCAACCCGCTGACTGGCGGCTTTTGCATGATAGATTTTCGATGCTTTGCATGTGGCTTCTACCCGGACAGGCACATCGGGGCGCAAAACATCCGCCCATGCAAATTTGCGGGACCGCTTGTCTAACTGGGCCAGATGCATAGCCCGAAACGCACCAATACGTGCCAGAACACGGCTCGCCCCGCGTATTTCTAGGTTCGCACGCCAAACATCCGTCCAATCCCCTTGGAATTCGACACCGCCAATAACAGCTTGTGCGCCAGTAAACCCCTTTTCAAGGGTTTCTTCCAACAAAAGCTGTTCCAACCCTGGGGGCGTGGCTAGGAAAATTGTTATATCGGTCATTGCGATCGCCTATCAAGCTTTCTGTTCACGCGCGAGCGAATTCGTGAACGCGCGCGCTTAGTCTTTGATTTCGTCAGGATACACGCCCCAAAGCGAAGATTTAGGCGCCCAGCCTTTGTAGCCGGCCGTGCGCAATTTACACCACTCCAAAGAGCATTCTTCCACGCGCGCAATCACGTTTAATTCCATCCGCGCGATGACAAGGCTATTTGCATCGGGTTTGTTATAAATTGGCTGCATGTCTTGGATAACAATTGCAGTCCGCACACCAGACAGCAACGTATAATGCACCCATCCGCCTGCACCATCAATATCGCGGATGCGACGCCAGTTTTCGTATTCTGCCACGACTTCGACCGGCATCGATCGGCGCTTGTAAACCCAATCTATCCGGTGACTAAGCGACGGGCCACGGCGCACATTCACTTCGCTCGATTTCAATGACACATAACGCGGCAACGGCAAATTCGTAACCGGTCCGCGTTCCGCCGAGATCGCTGATATCGGAAAAAAAACCACAAGGATTAAGACATAAAGTGCCTGTTTCATCAACTTCACCAACTGACATACTCGATTTTTTAAGCGGGGTTCTTGTGCCCCGAAGAAACTTGGGTCACTCTGCCAGTAAATGACGCATATGAAAAGACAGGAGGCATAAAATGCCGGGGCAAAAGTTGAATGTTGTTGTAACGCGGCGATTACCTGATGTTGTTGAAACGCGTTTGTCCGAATTGTTTAACGTCACGCTACGGGATGATGATGCGCCAATGACGCGTGATGCCCTTGTCGAAGCGGTCAAAACAGCGGATGTTTTGGTGCCCACGATCACCGACAAAATTGACGCAACATTGCTGGCGTCAGCCGGACCACAGTTGAAATTGATCGCGAATTTTGGGGCAGGGGTTGATCATATCGATGTCGATAGCGCGCGGCAAAGGGCCATTTTGGTGTCAAACACCCCCGGTGTTGTGACCGAAGATACCGCCGATATGACCTTGGCGCTTATGTTGGCCGTCACACGTCGCATGCCCGAAGGCCTGCGTGAAATGCAATCCGGAACATGGGGCGGTTGGTCGCCAACCGCATTTTTAGGCGGTCGCCTAGGGGGGCGGCGTTTGGGTATTTTGGGTATGGGGCGGATCGGCCAAGCGGTTGCGCGCCGTGCCAAAGCATTTGGTATGCAGGTTCATTACCACAATCGTAAACGGCTGCGTCCAGAAGTAGAAGACGCGTTAGAGGCGACATATTGGGAAAGTTTGGATCAAATGGTCGCGCGTATGGATATCGTGTCGATCAATTGCCCACATACGCCATCAACATTTCATTTGATGAATGCAAGACGATTGAAATTGATGAAGCCGAATGCCGTGATCGTGAACACCTCTCGTGGCGAAGTGATTGATGAAAATGCCATGACGCGGATGCTGCGCGCGGGTGAACTGGCTGGCGCTGGGCTAGATGTGTATGAAAATGGCACTGACGTGAACCCTCGTCTTCGCGAGCTTAAAAATGTTGTGCTCTTGCCACATATGGGGTCATCAACAGTAGAGGGGCGTGTTGAAATGGGGGAAAAGGTGATCATAAACATCAAAACATTCGCAGATGGTCATCGTCCACCGGATCAAGTTTTTCCATCCATGTTATAATCAAAAAAGGGCTGCGGTTGCAGCCCTTTTCGTTTTGGTGATCTATGACTTAGACAAAGAATTGCGCGCCATTTGCAGAAATTGTCGAGCCATTGATAAAGCCAGACTCGTCTGATGCCAAAAATACAACGCAGCGCGCGATTTCTTCGGGTTCACCAAGACGACCAGTGGGGATCTGACCAATGATGCTTTCACGCACTTTTTCAGGAACCGCCATAACCATTTCTGTCGCGATATAGCCGGGGCAAATCGCGTTGGCTGTAATGCCTGCGCGCGCGCCTTCTTGGGCCAATGATTTGACGATACCTAGATCGCCAGCCTTGGTTGCTGCATAGTTTACCTGAGCAAATTGGCCTTTTTGACCGTTGATTGATGAAATCACAATCACGCGGCCAAATTTGCGTTCACGCATGCCAGGCCAGATCGGGTGCACAGTGTTAAAGACGCCTGTTAGGTTTGTATCAACCACTTCGTGCCACTGTTCTGGTGTCATTTTGTGGAACGGCGCGTCGCGCGTGATGCCGGCGTTTGCCACGACCACGTCAATTGGCCCTAGATCGGCTTCGACCTGTGCGATGCCTGCTTGGCTTTCTTCGTAGCTGCCGACATTCCATTTGTAGGTTTTGATGCCAGTTTCTGCCGTGAATTTTGCGGCGGCTTCGTCGTTGCCAGCATAGGTGGCCGCAACACTATATCCCGCTGCTTTGAGTGCGTTTGAAATCGCAGCACCGATACCTCGGGAACCGCCAGTAACAAGGGCTACACGCGCCATGTCTTTTCTCCTTATGAATTATCTTGGTAACACTGTTACCTATTTTGTTATAAATGCGCAATAATGTTTCGTGATAAATTTCCGCACTGCGGCGAAAAAGATCAAACAAATGAAAAGGGGCCCGCAGGCCCCCGTCATTTTAGTGTTATGGACGCTCGATACACATAGCGACACCCATGCCACCACCGATGCACAACGTGGCTAGTCCTTTTTTGGCGCCGCGACGTTTCATTTCAAACAACAGCGTGTTCAAAATACGCGCACCAGAGGCCCCAATGGGGTGACCAATCGCGATTGCGCCGCCATTGACGTTTACGATTTCAGGATCCCATCCCATTTCTTTGTTCACGGCGCAGGCTTGGGCTGCAAAGGCTTCGTTTGCTTCGACCAAGTCTAGATCTGATGCTGACCAGCCAGCCTTGTCCAAGGCTTTGCGCGATGCGTGCACGGGGCCAACGCCCATGATTGCCGGATCCAAACCAGCCGTAGCATAGGACACGATACGTCCCAACGGTTCGATACCACGCTTTTCGGCTTCGTCAGCTGTCATCAAAAGCGCGCCTGCTGCACCGTCATTCAAGCCGGATGCGTTAGCGGCTGTGACGGAACCGTCTTTGGCAAAGGCGGGGCGAAGCTTTTGCATCGCTTCCATTGTGGCGCCGTGGCGAATGTATTCGTCTTTATCTACGACGATGTCACCTTTGCGGGTTTTAATTGTATAAGCAAAGACTTCGTCATCAAAGCGACCTGCCTTTAGGGCGGCTTCGGCCTTGTTTTGCGAAGCAACAGCAAATTCGTCTTGCATGTCACGGCTGATTTGCCATTTTTCGGCGACGTTTTCAGCGGTTTGGCCCATATGGTATCCATTGAAGGCATCCCAAAGACCATCGCGGATCATGCTATCAATATAAGAGACATCACCCATTTTGTAACCTGCGCGCAAATGTGCGACATGGGGGCTGAGGGTCATGTTTTCTTGGCCGCCAGCACAAACGATAGCGGCGTCCCCAAGTTGAATGTGCTGCGCTGCCAAGGCAACTGCGCGAAGTCCAGAGCCGCACACTTGGTTAATGCTCCAAGCCGAAGCTTCGATTGGCAAGCCTGCGTTGACATGGGCTTGACGGGCGGGGTTTTGACCTTGGCCCGCGGTTAGGACTTGGCCAAGGATAGTTTCGGACACGTCTGATTTTTCGATGCCAGCGCGCGCAACCAGTTCTTGCAACATAGCAGAGCCAAGGTCGTGAGCAGGCGTATTGGCAAAAGAGCCACCAAAGCTACCGACAGCGGTACGGGCTGCGGATGCGATTACAACATTTGTCATGAGTTCCTCCTATAAGTTGTCGGAGTCATAGCTCTTTTGCTGCGTTGCGGCAAGAATTTTGAACATGCGATACAAATCATCTAAGCGCGGCGCATTTTCTGATTAGGCTTCACCCAAGGCGGAACAACGGTTGGTGCGGCAAAATAATATCCCTGTTGGCAATCTATACCAGCTTGGGTTAACCAATGGCTGGCACTTGGGGTTTCTACGGCTTCTGCGATTGTGTCCATTCCAAAATGTTCCCCAATAGAAATAAGGGCTTGGACCAATACTTGGTTATCTGCGGACTGTTCGATATTGCGCATGAATTGTCCGTCAATTTTTAAGATATCAAAATCGAAATCGCGCAAGTATCTGAACGACGTGGTGCCGGCCCCAAAATCGTCCAAAGCAAAGGATATCCCACGCCTGCGCAGATCACGCATAAAGTTCATGACCAGTTCGGGAACAAGCATAGCCGAGCTTTCTGTAATCTCTAGAATCAATCTTTGCGCGATTGACGCATCCTGTCGTAATCCCCGTCCCAAGGTTTCAATCCATTTCCCATAGCCGATCGAGCGCGCTGACATGTTGATTGACAGCCGCAAACTTGGCACCTTGATCAGGCTGCGAAGGCCCATTTCCAAAGCCAAACAATCGATTAAACGGCCTGTTTCGGTTTCTTCGACATGCTCTATGAATTCCTTGGCCGGGATGATGCGGCCATTGGGGTCTTGGATGCGAATAAGCCCTTCGTAGAAAGCAATGTCATGACGCGGACCGCTGCGGACGACGGGTTGAAACGCAAGCAGGGCACGGTTTTCGCACACGGCATCTTGGACCAATGCCATGATTGTGCGGCCTTGGAGGGCGCTCGCAAAGGTTAGCGGGGATTCTTCGTCCGCATTCATATCTAAGATATTGCTTGTGCGCATGTTTGCCTCCATTGTCGGGGACAGCTTCGCGCGAACATTCTAATAAATGATAAATGACAGGACATATTCATGGACAGATGCGGCTGGGCGGGACCTGATCCGATTTACATAGACTACCACGACACCGAATGGGGCGTGCCTGAATATGACAGTCGGGCGTTGTGGGAAAAGCTTATTTTGGATGGGTTTCAAGCTGGCCTTAGCTGGATCACTATTCTAAAAAAGCGTGACAATTTTCGTAATGCATTTCAAGGGTTTGATCCCAATGTCATCGCGACTTGGGGCGAGGCTGAAATCGAGGCATTATTGCAAAACGCAGGCATCATTCGCCACCGTGGAAAGATCGCGGCAACCATCACAAATGCGCAGGCCTATCTGCGTCTAGAGCAGGATCAAAGTTTCGCTGATTACTGCTGGTCCCACGTTGGGGGCAGCCCGATTGTGAATGAATTCACCTCTCTTTCAGAGGTGCCGGCACAGACAGAAATTTCGCAAAAATTTAGTAAAGATTTAAAGAAACGTGGATTCAAGTTCTGTGGCCCGACCATTGTCTATGCGTGGATGCAGGCCTGTGGGATGGTGAATGATCACTTAACCACATGTTCGGCGCGGACAAAATAAGCCGCTTCAAGAGCGTCTGTTTTCCGTCGGTATTGCGTCGGTATGTTTGCGGTGCAATTTCGGGCATCAATTTCAGGCATCAAAATTCGACGCCGAGGGTGACAAAACCCAATACAACAGATAATAAAGCGACCAGAAATGGTCAGAAACTAATGTGCAATGGATCACATCGCCCCAAATTCGGATCGCGTTAACCAACCGTCCGCGCGATTAAGTCTGGCACCGTATCCGCCCTTTCCTTGACACCCTGTCGAATCTGGTTATAAGCCGCGCTATTGGTGTTGGTGGCCCCCGCAAGGGGATTCCTGTCATGCGTAATGCAAGAGGACAACGCCCTTCATAGTCGCCCGTTTGGGCGTCGCACAACCGAAGGAGATCAGCCGTGACTAAACGTACGTCTGCCAAGTATAAAATTGACCGCCGCATGGGCGAAAACATCTGGGGCCGTCCTAAATCCCCAGTAAACCGCCGTGAATATGGCCCGGGCCAGCATGGTCAGCGTCGCAAAACAAAATTGTCTGACTTTGGTCTACAGTTGCGTGCGAAGCAAAAACTAAAAGGTTACTACGGCGACCTTACCGAAAAACAATTCCGTCGCATCTATAAAGAAGCTGAGCGCGTAAAAGGCGATACAGGTGAAAACCTAATCGCTTTGCTAGAGCGCCGCTTGGACGCAGTTGTGTACCGCGCGAAATTCGTGGTCACAATGTTTGCGGCACGTCAGTTCGTGAACCACGGTCACGTCACTGTTAACGGCCAGCGCGTCAACATTGCGTCTTACCGCGTAAAAGAAGGCGACATTATCGAAGTGCGCGCGAAATCCAAACAGCTTGCTGTTTTGATCGAAGCGACACAAAACACAGAACGTGATGTTCCCGATTATCTAGACGTTGATCATTCTAAAATGACTGCGACATTCGTACGTGCCCCAGGCCTAAGCGATGTTCCGTATCCAGTCATCATGGAACCAAACCTCGTCATCGAATACTACGCACAAAACTAAGTTTTAAACAGATTTGTGTTTGGGCCGCGACGGGAAACCGCCGCGGCCTTTTCTTTGCTCTGGTCATAGGCGTTGAGCCGAAGTATGTAAGGTCGAAATAAGGAGTAACGCATGGCAAAGATTGTACCGCAGCCAGGTATTTCAGAGATTGCCCTTTACCAAGGTGGCGCCAGCCAAATTGAGGGCGTCCAGAACGTTGTAAAGTTAAGCTCGAATGAAAATCCCTTTGGCCCGTCACCAAAGGCGATCGACGCCCTGCGCAAAGCGGCGCATACCTTGCATCGTTACCCGTCAACGGATCATTTGCCCCTGCGTCGCGCGATTGCGGAAACCTTTGATCTTTGGTCGGACAATATCATTTGCGGTGTTGGCAGCGATGAAATCATTTCGTTGCTGTGCTACGGATATGCAGGCAGCGGTGACGAAGTTCTCTATACAGAACACGGCTTTAGCATGTACAAAATCTCGGCTTTGGCGGCGGGGGCAACGCCTGTTGTTGTTGCTGAAAAGAACCGTGTTGTGGATGTGAATGCAATCCTAGAGCGCGCAGGTACCAAGACCAAATTGGTGTTTTTGACCAACCCAGGCAATCCGACCGGCACAATGATCCCAGAAAGCGATATTCGCCGCTTGGCTGATGGGTTGCCGCCCCAGTGTTTGCTGGTTGTTGATGGCGCCTATATCGATTACGTCGAAGGATGTGATGGCGGTGCCAAGTTAACCCATGCCTATGACAATTTATTTGTGACCCGCACTTTTTCCAAGCTGTATGGCTTGGGTGGATTGCGCGTGGGTTGGGGCTATGGCCCCAAGTATATCGTTGATACGTTGAACCGTTTGCGCGGTCCGTTCAATTTGTCTGGACCTGCTTTGGCTGCGGCAGAAGCGGCTGTATTAGACAGGGAATATGCGGAAAAGTGCCGTCTCGATAATGCGCGTTTGCGGACTTGGCTCGCAGGCGCTTTGGCGGAACATGGCGTCAGCTCTGATACCTCTATGACCAATTTCATTTTGGCGCGCTTTGGCTCTCAGCCCGAGGCAGAAGCCTGTGACGATTATCTGAAAACCCAAGGCATCCTTGTGCGCCGTGTTGCGGGCTATGGGTTGCCGCAGTGTCTTCGGATTACTATCGGGGACGAAGCGTCTTGTCGTCGGGTCGCCCATGCTGTGGGGCAATTCAAAGCAGGTAAGCGATGACTAAAATCTATGACAAAGTGGCCTTGATCGGGCTTGGCCTAATTGCGTCGTCGATGTTTTGGGCGATGAAACGGGGCGGTTTGGCTGGTACGGTTTCCGGCTATGCACGGTCCCAAGAAACGCGGGATACAGCGCGCAAAATCGGTCTGTGCGATCATGTCTGTGATAGCGCGATTGAGGCGGTCAAAGACGCGGATTTGGTTGTGCTGTGTGTGCCTGTTGGCGCAATGGAAGCCGTGGCCCAAGACATCTCGGCCCACCTTAAGCCGGGGGCGACCATAAGCGATGTTGGCTCGGTCAAGCGGTCGGTTATTGATACGGTTGGTCCTTTTGTACCCCAAGGCGTGCATTTTATTCCTGCGCATCCTTTGGCAGGCACCGAACATTCTGGTCCCGAAGCCGGTTTTGCGTCCTTGTTTGACAATCGTTGGAGCCTTTTGGTTCCTGTCGAAGGCACCGAACCCCAAGCATTGGCCAAGCTGCGTGCCTTTTGGGAAGGCATGGGGGCCAATGTGGATGAAATGGATGCGGATCATCATGATTTGGTCTTGGCTGTAACCAGCCATGCGCCGCATTTGATCGCCTATACAATGGTTGGCGTCGCTGATGATTTGCGACGTGTGACAGATAGCGAAGTGATCAAATATTCCGCCGCCGGTTTTCGGGATTTTACCCGTATTGCGGCCTCTGATCCCACAATGTGGCGTGATGTGTTTTTGACCAACAAAGACGCCACACTGGAAATTCTGGGGCGCTTTACCGAAGAGCTGTTTGATCTTCAACGCGCGATCCGAACTGGCGATGGTGACAAATTGCACGCATATTTCACCCGTACACGCGCTATTCGACGTGGTATCATTCAAGCAGGTCAGGATACAGATGCGCCAGATTTCGGGCGTACCAAGGTCAGTAGGGAATAGATGAAATTTCTGGGGTGCATTGGTTTATTTATTTTATTTTGTTTTCAGTCTAGCGCCAGTTTCGGTTTAGAAACATCTCTAAAACCCCCAATGCGACCAACTGCGTTGGTATCTTCTCCAACGCCGGTATCATTAGAACAGGCCCTGCGCCCCCCGACACGTCCGGCGGCAATCGAAAAACAAGCCGCCCGCGTGATACAGCAAATTCGGGCTGGATCTGTCTGTGGGGATGCGCGGCTGCAAGGCAAGGCAATTGGCACCAAATCCGGTCGGATTAGCGCCTGTTCTGTGCCCAATGCGGTTCAGATTTCATCCGTATCTGGGATCAAGTTGACACAAAAAGCCATTGTCGATTGCACAACCGCCAAAGCATTGGCCAAATGGGTGGATCACAGCCTTGTGCCGCAAGCGCGCAAAAGCGGGAAAAGCGTTGCAAAAATCCAAGTGATTGGGCATTTCTCCTGTCGCACGCGCAATGGGCAAGCGGGGGAAAAGCTATCTGAACATGCCAAAGGACGGGCCTTGGATATCGCGGGCTTTGAATTTACCGATGGCAGCAAATACACGCTGTTAAAGGATTGGCGGACCTCGAAAGGGGGCAAGTTCCTCAAGCCGCTGCATCGTGGCGCCTGTGGACTTTTTGGAACGGTGCTTGGACCGAATGCCAACAAATTCCACCAAGATCATTTCCATTTTGATACGGCACGATATCGCAGTGGCAGTTATTGCCGTTAGGTGACGCCACGTTTTGCTGGTAAAGGCGGCTTGGCTTGGGCGCTATAGGGGCAATCAACCAAAGGTGTCCCGATGACCAATCCGTTCTATGCCACTGATTTGCACGACCTTATGCCAATGGAACAAGCACTTAGCATGTCTGGCTATGATTTTATGCTTGGGATCAAAGAGGGGCGCTTTCCTGCGCCGCCTATTGCAAAACTGATGAACTATGCGCTGCGGGTGGTTGCGGATGGTCACATAGAATTCCGTGGCACGCCAACGTTTGATACCCTTAATCCAATGGGCACCGTGCATGGGGGATGGTACGGAACCCTGCTTGATAGCGCGATGGCCTGTGCCGTGATGACCAAAGTGCCCAAGGGCATGTTTTACACGACCCTGGAATACAAAGTGAACATTATTCGGTCCATTCCGCTGGGCACAGAAATTGATGCGATCGGGGATACGGATCATACGGGCCGATCGACTGGGGTTGCCTCTGGCAAAATCGTCGGTGTTGCAGATGGGCGCCTTTATGCGACAGGGTCAACAACCTGCCTGATTATGGCGCCCAAATAAATTAGAAATCCTGAACTAGACCAGCCCGCAAGACAGTCACAGATGTCGTATAATTGGGCATAAAGTCACGAATGATTTCGCCACGCACCCGCAACCGTGATGTGATGTTTTTCTCGGCACCAATGCCAGCATTTAGGCTGGTATAGGATTTGCCGTTGTCACGATATAGCGTTCCGCCAAGCGATCCAAAGCCGACAAAATTGCCAAAAGATGTGCCATAGATGCCACGCGCCCGCAGGGTTGAATAATCCGCATCACCGAAATCTGCGCCAACATCTGCTTCTGCGGCGAAAAACCCAAGTTGGCTGCTGATGCGTGTCCCAACCAAAACAGTCCCGTGTTGACGGGCTTCACCCGAATGAGGACGCCCATAGTCAAGCGCAATACCACCATAAATATCAGCGGCTTGCGCCATGCTTGCTGTCAT
>JAHEJA010000078.1 GCA_024639125.1 Paracoccaceae bacterium | reverse complement strand
TCGCTGAAGCTGCGGTAGATGATCTGGCCACCCAGTTAGAAGAAGCATCATTGTTTGACGAAGACGAGATTATCTAACAAATTCCCACCCAGCAAATGAGTGTATCTCGGTGCTGTCAGACTAATGAGAACTCGCATCGGATTGCTGGCGCAGCCTGAACCTATGCGCTCAATAGTTGGCGCCACTCAGTAAGAGCAGCGGTTCGATTGAGCTTGAAATTGTCTCGTGGGTAGAAGTGGCTTTAGGGCAGCCCCACGCAACCAATCGGTCCCCTACAGCCAACCCGTGTAGCGCCTTAAGCTGTCAGGAGTGGCCTCAGTGGGAAACAGCATACCGTAAGGCGGATGATCTCAGGGCTTGTTTTAAAGTACCTGAATGGGGAGTGTTTTGTCATGCGGCGAGGCTATCAAGCCACCCTCCCCGTCTCAAGTTTGTTTTGTTTGTCGGTGCCGCCCTGCCCACTTCAGCCTAGTTTAATGTGACAACGCCATCCCGTCGTGTACATTGCAAAAGCGCTAGCAGCACACTACCCATGCAGACGGCACAGGTTTTGAAAAGAGGTTATCATGCAATTTCATCTGAATGGTTTCAAACCGGGCAATTATCAGATTCCGGATGCGGCGCGGAAAGCCTATCCCACGCCACCAATCGAAGATTTGCCCACCGAAGTAGACGTTCTGATCGTTGGCACCGGCCCTGCAGGCCTAACAATGGCCCGTCAGATGTCAGAATTCGGTGACATCAGCACATGTATCGTGGACATGGCAGATGGACCTTTACTGTTCGGACGTGCGGACGGGATTTCGTGTCGAACAATCGAAATAATGGAAGCATTCAACAGCAGTGAAATGGTCGAAAAAGAAACCTACAAGCTGATGCAGAATACGTTCTGGGAACCAGATGCAGAAAATCCCCAGAATATCAAACGCACCCATAAGATCACCGATGCTCGGCTTGGCATGTCAGAGTTCACACACGGCGTAGTCAACCAAGCCCGCCTGCATGAATTATTGCTGGATGGAATGGCAAATGCCGTTACCAATTTGCGCCCTCATTACAGCCGCGAATTGGTTGATTTGATGATCGATGAAAGCCTAACCCAAGATCTTGATGCGCATCCAATCACGGCCACGTTCAAGCGCGTTGATGACGCGGGCAATGACAAAATTGAAACTGTTAAGGCCCGGTTTGCTGTTGGCACCGACGGTGGCAGAAGCCGCGTCCGAAAAGCGTTAGGAATCACACTGGAAGGCGATTCCGCTGATAAGGCGTGGGGCGTAATGGATATCCTGCTGAACACAGATTTTCCCGATATCCGGGTAAAAAGCTTCATTCAATCCAAAGACCACGGTGCAGTCATGACCATTCCCCGCGAAGGTGGTTATCTGATCAGGTTCTACGTTGAACTAGACCAAATCGAAAAAGACACCCGCGCAGCCGACCTCCAACTGACCGAACATGATATCATCGCGAAAGCGCAAAAAATCTTTCATCCCTATACCTTGGATGTGAAAGAAGTCGCTTGGTGGTCAAAATATTCAGTCGGGCAACGCCTTGCCAACCGTTTCGACAACCGCGCTGTAGACAGTTCGGACGAAATCATCCCACGCGCTTTCGTGGCTGGTGACGCGTGCCATACACACAGTCCCAAGGGTGGCTGGGGGCTAAATACGTCCTTGCCAGACACATTTAACCTCGGCTGGAAAATGGCAGCCGTTCTACAAGGCAAAAGCAAAGCATCATTGCTTGCAACCTACAGCACCGAACGAAGGAAGGTCGCCAACCAACTGATCAATGCGGACAAAGAGCTTTCAATACTGGTCGCCACACGACCCGTTGCAGGCGGCGCATCACAAGACGCGCAAGTGGATACTGCAAAGATCGAAGCCTTCATGAAACGTCAAAGCGGGTTCGTGAGCGGCACATCGATCGAGTATTTCCCCTCCTATATCTGCACAGGCCAAGGCAACCAACACTTGGCCACAGGCTATAAAATCGGGCAAAGATTCCATTCCGTCAAAGTAACCCGGGTTGCTGATGGTGCCCATCAACACTTGGGCCATCTGGTCAAGGCCGACGGTCGTTGGCGCATCTTTGTGTTCGGCGGCGCGCAGGATCCAACACAAACGTGCTCCGATACCTATCAACTGATCAATTTCCTAGCGAATGACCCAACGTCCCCGGTACGCAAATATACGCAAGAAAACTCTGATCTAGATGCGATTATCGATACATATGCAATCTTTCAGCAACAAGATTTGTCTATGCATGATCTACACGACTTTCTATGGCCAGCCAAAGGTAAATATGGATTACGGGACTATGAAAAAGTCTTCCACACGCAGGACGATAACGACGTTTATGATCTGCGCGGGATCGATCGGAATTCGGGATGTATTGTGATCGTCAGACCCGATCAGCATATTGCCGCAATAATGCCAACTGCGGCGCATGCAAAACTTTCGGAATTTTTTGACCGCTTTATGATCAGAAGCGTAGCTCAGACCTAACCTATCAAAGGAAAAGCACCGAAGTAGGTTATTGTCATCAGAGCCTTGCAGCATATAAATGTCCCCGCAAAGTGCAATTCGTTGATGATGTGCCTAAAACCAGCGCAGGCAAGATCATGCGACGGGCGCTTCATACGCTAGACGTATAAGGCCACCAACAAACTGCTGGTATCATAAAGTTAATGAGAACTCGCATCAGATTGCTAGCGCAGCCTGAATCTATACGCTCAATAGTTGGCGCCACTCAGTAAGAGCGGCGGCACGGTTCTGCTGGAAATTGTCTCGTGAGTAGATGTGGCGCTCCTGATTGGATCGACAAAGTGTATCCGTAGATGTATCCGGATACTGATCACAAACTATATAATTAAATATAAACAATTGTTTAATTTGTTTTTATGGCGGAGGAACAGGGATTCGAACCCTGGGAGGACTTTCACCCTCGTCGGTTTTCAAGACCGGTGCATTCGACCACTCTGCCACTCCTCCGACAAAAGCTTACATAATCGCGAGAAATT
>JAHEJA010000060.1 GCA_024639125.1 Paracoccaceae bacterium | reverse complement strand
TTTGAAGTCACCAAAATATTTGGTGATCGCTGCTGTCAATGTTGTCTTACCGTGGTCAACGTGACCAATTGTGCCGATGTTGCAGTGGGGTTTACTGCGGTCAAACTTTACCTTTGCCATGATGGCCTCCTTAAGTTGGTAGGTGCATGGCAGTCCATGCACCCGACATTTGGGTTCCCATAGGGCGCTAAGTGCGCCTTATGCGAATTTCGCTTGGATCTCTTCTGAGATGTTATTCGGTACTGGATCGTAGTGATCAAACAACATTGTAAACTGCGCACGACCAGAGGACATGGACCGCAATGTGTTGATATAACCAAACATGTTCGCCAAAGGAACAAACGCGTTGATTGCAACAGCGTTGCCGCGTGGTTCCTGGCCAGTTACCTGACCGCGACGTGATGTAAGGTCACCGATGATACCACCAGTATATTCTTCTGGAGTGACAACTTCGACCTTCATGATAGGCTCTAGAAGTTTCGCACCCGCTTTTTTCATGCCTTCGCGCATCGCCATACGAGCAGCGATTTCGAATGCAAGAACAGAAGAGTCAACATCGTGGTATTTACCGTCGATCAAAGCAACTTTGAAATCGATCACAGGGAAGCCAGCCAATGGACCGCTGTCCATAACTGATTTGATACCCTTTTCAACACCCGGGATGTATTCTTTTGGAACCGTACCACCAACGATGCGGCTTTCGAAAGAATAACCTTCGCCTGGCTCTGTCGGAGAGATGATCAATTTCACTTCGCCGAACTGACCTGAACCACCAGATTGTTTCTTGTGGGTATAAGTGTGTTCAACTTCGTGACCGATTGTCTCACGGTAAGCAACCTGAGGCGCACCGATGTTTGCTTCGACTTTGAATTCACGACGCAGACGGTCCACTAGGATGTCTAGGTGAAGTTCGCCCATGCCCTTCATGATCGTTTGACCAGATTCGATATCTGTTTCAACGCGGAAAGATGGATCTTCTGCTGCAAGACGAGCGAGACCCTGAGACATTTTCTCTTGGTCGCCTTTTGTTTTCGGCTCAACGGCAATCTCGATCACTGGATCTGGGAATGTCATTGTTTCTAGAACAACCGCATCTTTGATGTCACAAAGTGTGTCACCTGTTGTGGTTTCTTTTAGGCCAGCCAAAGCAATAATATCGCCTGCGAATGCTTCTTCGATTTCTTCACGGTTGTTAGAGTGCATCATCATCATACGACCGATACGCTCTTTTTTACCTTTGGTAGAGTTCAAGACGCTGTCGCCTTTGTTCATTTTACCAGAGTAAATACGTGTGAATGTCAAAGAACCAACGAATGGGTCGTTCATGATTTTGAACGCCAAGCCAGCGAATGGCATGTTATCGTCAGCGCGACGTGGGATGTTACGTGTTTCTTCTTCGTCACCGGGTCTAAAGCCCATGTAATCAACAACATCCAATGGGCTTGGAAGATAGTCGATAACAGCGTTTAGAAGCGACTGAACACCTTTGTTTTTGAACGCAGAACCGCCCAAAACAGGAACGAATGCCATCGCCAAAGTGCCCTTGCGAAGCAATTTGCGCAATGTTGGAACATCTGGCTCTTCGCCTTCTAGGTAAGCCATCATCGCGTCGTCGTCCATTTCGACGGCCGCTTCGATCATTTTACCGCGCCATTCGTCTGCCATGTCTTTTAGGCTGTCACGAATGTCAACTTTGATCCAAGACGCACCAAGGTCATCACCCTGCCACAACCATTCTTGCATGGTTACGAGATCAAGCAAACCTTCGAGTTCTGTTTCTGCACCGATTGGAATACCGACTGGAACAGCGCGTGCGCCTGTGCGGTCTTCGATCATGTTGACGCAGTTAAAGAAGTCCGCGCCAATTTTGTCCATTTTGTTAACGAACACAATACGTGGAACTTTGTAACGGTCAGCCTGACGCCAAACGGTTTCTGTTTGTGGTTCAACACCAGCGTTCGCATCCAAGACGCAAACCGCACCATCTAGAACCGCCAAAGAACGTTCAACTTCGATTGTGAAGTCAACGTGACCTGGGGTGTCGATGATGTTCAAGCGGTGCTTGGGCGTGTCTGGAGTTGCGCCGTCTTCTGTCCGTTCCCAGAAAGTCGTCGTCGCAGCAGAGGTAATTGTAATACCACGCTCTTGCTCTTGTTCCATCCAGTCCATAGTGGCTGCACCATCGTGCACCTCACCGATGTTGTGGGATTTCCCTGTGTAATACAGGATGCGCTCTGAGCAGGTCGTTTTACCCGCATCAATGTGCGCCATGATACCGAAGTTACGGTATTCGGATAATGAATAGTCGCGTGCCATATCAGTGCAGCCTTTATTAAATTACCAGCGGTAGTGGCTGAACGCTTTGTTGGCGTCGGCCATTTTGTGAGTGTCTTCGCGCTTCTTAACAGCAGCACCGCGAGAGTTCACAGCATCTAGAAGCTCACCTGCAAGGCGTTCTTCCATTGTGTTTTCGTTGCGTGAACGAGATGCGTTGATCAACCAACGGATCGCCAATGCTTCGCGGCGCTCTACACGCACTTCTACAGGCACCTGATACGTCGCACCACCAACACGGCGTGAGCGGACTTCGACAGATGGCTTGATGTTGTCTAGTGCTTCGTGGAACACTTCGACAGGCGCACGTTTGATTTTGCTTTCGACACGGTCAAGAGCGTTGTAAACGATTTTTTCTGCGACTGATTTTTTACCATCAATCATCAGGTTGTTCATGAATTTCGACAATACACGATCACCAAATTTGGCATCGGGCAATATTTCGCGTTTTTCAGCGGCGTGGCGACGGGACATTCTTTATTCCTCTTACTTCGGACGCTTCGCGCCGTATTTCGAACGGCGTTGTTTACGATCTTTAACACCTTGGGTATCGAGCACACCACGAAGGATGTGATAGCGCACACCAGGAAGGTCTTTTACACGGCCGCCACGGATAAGCACAACTGAGTGCTCTTGGAGGTTGTGCTTCTCACCTGGGATATAGCTAATAACTTCGAAACCATTAGTTAGGCGCACTTTGGCGACCTTACGCATAGCCGAGTTTGGTTTCTTAGGAGTCGTCGTATAAACGCGTGTGCAGACGCCACGTTTTTGTGGGCACTGCTCTAGGTGTTGTGACTTCGACCGTTTTACTTTTGGCTGCCGTGGTTTACGGATCAGCTGTTGAATAGTTGGCATTCCGGTTAATCCCCGTTTCGCTCTCACACATGTGTCATGCACAGGGCCAATCCCCATGCGGCTCATTTTGCGTGCTTTGCGCGTCCACAAAACACAAAAACCGCATGCGTCCCCTCTTTCGCGGGAACGACGCGGTGGGTTTCCAGAGGATCGAGGCATAGGCCTGGATCTTGACCACTTCAAATCTGAAGTCGGCGGCGGGGCGACCCCCTGTGCCGAGATAGTGGGCGTATAGGGGGAGTCGCTGGCATTGTCAACAGACCTAACCTAGACTTAATTCCCATATGCCCTTGGTAATCAACCAGTAGTGCTTGGCTGATCAAAGATGGTCTTCTATAGTACAGGGATCTGTCGGGTACAAGCTGTGGACTTATTTTATGCAAATTTTAGGTATTTGTCGTTTTTCATATCCTGCAATTGGCGGGTTTCAGTTGGAACACCCAACGATTGAAGACAGAATTGAGTATTTATACAAAGATGAAATCCTTGGGTTTCGTATGAAAACCTTTGAACTTTTGACGCTGCCGTCTATTGCACACCAAAGTGACACTGATTTTACATTTGTCATCCTTATCGGGGACACTTTGCCAAAGCAGGCGCGCGCGCGATTAGAAGAATTGACCTGCGATTTGGCGCATGTTCACATTATTGCGCTTCCGTCATTGCCACATCGTGAAGCCGCGTTGAAAGCCTTGGCCCCGTTTCGGGATACAACACACCTGAGCGTTCAATTCAGGTTGGATGACGATGATGCGGTTGGGCGTGATTTCGTCGCCGCCTTGCGCACTGCGGCCCAATCTGCGGAACCACTGCTTCAAAATAGCAATAAAGTTGGGATCGACTTTAACCAAGGGTATGCGGTTCGGTTTGGACCAGACGGATTAGAAGCAGAACTGGTGAACCGCCCCTATTTGACCCCGGCATTGGGTATTTTGATGCGCAAGACCTTGAACAAGACAATCCTACATTTTCCACACCATCGGTTTAGTGAATTGATGCCAACGCTCACCTTTCCCAATCCACCTATGTATCTAAGGTGTTTTCATGCACTGAATGATTCAACGCAAACACGGATTGAGCCACGTTTCAATTATCGGAGCTTAGATAAAGATACGGACCTTTTCATGCGGGAATACTTTGGCGTAGATACCCAAAAAATCAAAGCTTGGCGCGCTTCTGTTTCAGGACCCGATCGCGCCACATCGTAAAGGCCCCTGCCCCAACGATCAACGTTGCCCCCAAAAGGGTCATGGGTTTTGGCCAATCTCCGAACA
Organism: Paracoccaceae bacterium; assembly: GCA_024639125.1. Classification (GTDB taxonomy): domain Bacteria; phylum Pseudomonadota; class Alphaproteobacteria; order Rhodobacterales; family Rhodobacteraceae; genus JAHEJA01. The sequence continues at coordinate 10,700 of JAHEJA010000060.1, read as the reverse complement.
CAAAGAACCCCAAAATCAATGCCCAGATGAGCCCTGTATAGCGGAAAAACGCAACATGGGCCATGTCCCCAATGCGCATCACCAGCACGCTGAGGACATAGCCGATGCTAACGATGAAGCCAGCCAGTGTGATATTCACCCAAGCCGCCATCGACATGGGTTGCCACGCATGACCGAGGGACCAGATCAATGCAAAGACCAACACGCTTGCGGATGCCGTAAGGGTCACAAATAATGAGGGCACCGCCTTGGACATTTTGCGTGTGGAAAGATCGCGCAGGGTGACAAAGGCCACGGAAATCAAGGCAAAGACTGTGGCTTCGTTGAAACCATTTGCCTTGGGTTGGACAATCAACAGCATTCCCAAAAAGCCCACACAAATGGCCAATGCCCGACGCCAGCCAACGATTTCGCCGAACACCAACACTGCGCCCAGCGTCACAGTGAGCGGTAAAAGCTGTAAGATCGCGGACAGGTTTGCAATCGGGAGTGATTTGAGCGCCGTCAAAAAGAAATAAGACGCGCCCACTTCGCCCAAAGCCCGCAACACGATATAGATCCAATCTTTGCGCGGGAAATCAAACCGGTAGCTTTTGAAATAAAAACACAGCCCTCCGACCAACACAGTGGTGAGCACCCCACGCACGATCATAACCTGATACAGTGGCAATTCTGCCATCGCCAATTTCATAAATGTGTCATTGAGCGTAAAGGCGGCCATGCTGAGCGTCATGAACAAAGCGCCGCGAAAGTTATCAGTCATCTTCGCATCCTCGTAGGTAACAGAAGCCTTATCAAGTTTACGCCAAAGGAAAAGCAGAAGTTGATGTCAAAACGAAAATACCCGAGCCAAAGCCCGGGTATTTCAAACCTACTGATAGGTATATTTTAGTCAGCGTCGCCCAGTGACGGAGCAGCCAAAGCAACGGCTTGTTCTGCTTCTTCACGGCGGGCTTCGATCACAACGTTATCACGCTCTGATGCGATACGACGTACACGCTGAGTAGCGCCGCCTGTACCCGCTGGGATCAAACGACCCACGATGACGTTCTCTTTCAAGCCAACCAGTTTGTCGCGCTTACCTTGAACAGAGGATTCTGTCAGAACGCGCGTTGTTTCCTGGAAGGACGCGGCAGAGATGAACGAACGTGTTTGCAACGATGCTTTGGTGATCCCCAATAGGATTGGTTCACCCTGTGCTGGGCGGCCACCTTTGGACAGCGCTTTTTCGTTCGCAGCGTCAAACTCGGCCTTATCAACGTGTTCGCCTTTTAGAAGTGTTGTATCACCGCTTTCAGAAATTTCCCATTTCTGTAGCATCTGACGTACGATCACTTCGACGTGCTTGTCGTTGATTTTCACACCTTGTAGACGATAAACGTCTTGAACTTCGTCGATCATATAGTTGGCAAGTGCCTCGATACCCATAATCGCAAGAATGTCATGCGGTGCTGGGTTACCGTCCATAATGTAATCGCCCTTTTGAACAAAGTCGCCTTCGGCCACAGGGATGTGCTTACCTTTTGGAACCATATATTCGACTGGATCACGACCTTCGTCGACGGGTTCGATCGAAATACGGCGCTTGTTCTTGTAGTCGCGGCCAAAGCGGACGTAACCATCGATTTCGGCGATGATCGCGTGGTCTTTTGGACGGCGTGCTTCGAACAATTCCGCAACACGTGGCAAACCACCGGTAATGTCTTTGGTTTTTGCACCTTCACGAGGGATACGTGCAACAACGTCACCGGCTTTGATGTCTTGACCGTCTTCGATGGACAAAATCGCATCCACAGACATTGGGTATGTGATTGGATTGCCTGCATCGTTACGCACAGGTTCGCCATCAGACCCAACCAAGATGATTTCAGGTTTCAAATCATTGCCTTTTGGCGCAGCACGCCAGTCCACAACGATTTTCTGTGTCATACCTGTTGCATCATCGGTTTCTTCACGCACAGCAACACCGTTCACAAGGTCAACGTATTTTGCAGTCGCGTCTTTTTCCGCGATGATCGGCAATGTGTATGGATCCCATTCAAACAACTTGTCGCCACGAGACACTTTGGAGCCTTCTTTGACAAAGAGTTTTGTACCATAGCCCAACTTGTGGCTTGCACGCTCTTCGCCTTGCTCGTCAAGAATACGCATCTTCATGTTCCGGCCCATGACCAGAGTTTCACCATTTGCGTTTTCAAGTGTCATTGCATTTTCAAATGCAACTTTACCTTCTTGGCTGGCTTCTAGGAAGGATTGCTGACCACCCTGCGCAACACCACCAATGTGGAACGTCCGCATTGTTAGCTGTGTACCAGGTTCACCAATCGACTGCGCCGCGATAATACCGACTGCTTCGCCGATGTTTACGATTGTACCACGTGCTAGGTCACGACCATAACATTTCGCACAAACGCCTTCTTCGGCTTCACAAGTCAATGGGCTGCGGATACGTGCAGATTGCAAACCAGAAACGTCAATGGCATCAGCCAAAAGTTCGTCAATGATTTGACCTTCTTTGACCAAGATTTCTTCTGTGCCTGGCTTTTTGATGTCTTCAGCCGCTGTACGACCCAACACACGTTCCGCCAAAGAAGAAATCACTTCGCCATCATTCACAGCAGGTTCTGCGGTGATTGAATTTTCGGTTCCACAGTCTTGCATACGCACGATGCAATCCTGAGCAACGTCAACCAAGCGACGTGTCAAATAACCAGAGTTCGCAGTTTTCAAAGCCGTATCAGACAGACCCTTACGTGCGCCGTGAGTAGAGTTAAAGTACTCAAGAACGGTAAGACCTTCTTTAAAGTTTGAAATGATCGGTGTTTCGATAATGTCGCCATTCGGCTTTGCCATCAAACCACGCATACCGCCCAGCTGTTTCATCTGTGTCACAGAACCACGCGCACCGGAGTGGGCCATCATGTAAACCGAGTTCGGTTCCATTTCAGCGCCATTTTCGTCACGCTTGTTCGCAGAGATGGTGTTCATCATCGCGTCGGTAACTTTGTCGTTACACTTGGACCAAGCATCCACAACTTTGTTGTACTTTTCACCCTGAGTGATCAGACCGTCCATGTACTGTTGTTCAAAGTCTTTTACTTGATCGCGTGTTTCGTCAACCAACGTCCATTTGCCATCCGGGATGACCATGTCGTCTTTACCAAACGAAATACCCGCTTTGAACGCTTCGCGGAAACCCATTGTCATGATCTGATCACAGAAGATGACGGATTCTTTTTGACCGCAATACCGGTAAACAGTGTCGATGACCTTTTGAACGTCTTTCTTACGAAGAAGGTTATTCACAAGCTCGAAAGGCGCTTTTACGTTGCGTGGAAGCAAGGCCCCCAAACGCACGCGACCCGGTGTGGTTTCGAAACGTTTGACGATTTCGTTGCCTTCTTCGTCAATCTGAGGAACGCGCGCTGTTACTTTGGCATGAAGGTGAACTTCACCAGAATCCAACGCATATTGCACTTCTTCGATCGAGCTAAAGACCATACCTTCGCCCTTCATGCCTTCGCGCATGATGGTCGTGTAGTATAGGCCCAAGATCATATCCTGAGATGGAACGATAATCGGCGCACCGTTGGCTGGGGATAGAACGTTGTTTGTTGACATCATCAAAACACGCGCTTCGAGCTGTGCTTCTAGTGACAACGGAACGTGTACCGCCATTTGGTCACCGTCAAAGTCGGCGTTGAACGCAGAACACACCAATGGGTGCAACTGAATTGCTTTGCCTTCGATCAAGACGGGTTCAAATGCCTGAATGCCCAAACGGTGCAAAGTCGGCGCACGGTTTAGCATCACTGGGTGTTCACGGATCACTTCGTCCAAGATGTCCCAAACTTCTGGACGCTCTTTTTCAACCAATTTCTTGGCTTGCTTCACAGTAGAAGAAAGACCCTTGGCTTCGAGGCGCGAATAGATGAACGGCTTGAACAGTTCGAGCGCCATTTTCTTGGGCAAACCACACTGGTGTAGTTTTAACTCTGGACCTGTCACAATAACCGAACGACCGGAAAAGTCGACGCGTTTGCCCAAAAGGTTTTGACGGAAACGACCCTGTTTCCCCTTGAGCATGTCTGACAAGGATTTCAAAGGACGCTTGTTCGCACCCGTGATTGTACGACCACGACGACCGTTATCGAACAACGCATCTACAGATTCCTGAAGCATACGCTTTTCGTTACGAACGATAATGTCTGGTGCGCGCAATTCGATCAAACGCTTCAAACGGTTGTTCCGGTTGATCACACGACGGTAAAGGTCGTTCAAATCAGAAGTCGCAAAACGACCACCATCTAGGGGAACCAAGGGGCGCAATTCTGGTGGGATCACAGGGATCACAGTCAAAATCATCCACTCTGGACGGTTGCCAGATTCCAAGAAGCTTTCAACCACTTTCAAGCGTTTGATGATCTTCTTGGGTTTTAGTTCGCCTGTCGCTTCTTTTAGATCGGCACGAAGCTGTTCTGCTTCGGCTTCCAGATCAATCTGAGCCAACATTTCACGGATCGCTTCGGCACCGATGTTCGCAGTGAATGCGTCCATACCATAGGTGTCTTGGGCGTCCATGTATTCTTCTTCGGTCATCATTTGACCATAGGTCAAATCCGTAAGACCCGGCTCGATCACGACGTAGTTTTCAAAATACAAAACGCGTTCTAGATCACGCAATGTCATATCCAGCATCAAGCCGATCCGAGATGGCAATGATTTCAAGAACCAAATATGCGCAACTGGGGATGCCAATTCGATGTGGCCCATACGTTCGCGACGTACTTTTTGAAGCGTAACTTCAACACCACATTTTTCGCAGACAACACCGCGATATTTCATGCGTTTGTATTTACCGCACAGGCATTCGTAATCTTTGGTTGGGCCAAAGATACGCGCACAGAACAAGCCATCGCGTTCTGGTTTGAACGTACGATAGTTGATTGTTTCTGGTTTTTTGATCTCACCGAAAGACCATGACAAAATCCGCTCTGGCGATGCCAAAGATACTTTGATTTCGTCAAACGCCTTTGGAGATGTCAAAGGATTGAATGGGTTATTTGTAATTTCCTGGTTCATTTTGATTTCCTCAAATTGGGGGACAAAGGGGATGGAATAAGGGGCGACCCTTATTCCTCATCCTCTGCATCCAGGAGTTCCATATTCAGACCAAGGCCACGGACTTCTTTGACGAGAACGTTAAAGCTCTCGGGGATACCCGCTTCAAAGTTGTCTTCGCCTTTGACGATCGATTCATAGACTTTGGTCCGGCCAGCCACGTCATCCGACTTGACTGTGAGCATCTCTTGCAACGTGTATGCTGCGCCATATGCTTCAAGGGCCCAAACTTCCATTTCACCGAAACGCTGACCACCGAACTGAGCTTTACCACCCAGAGGCTGCTGCGTAACAAGCGAGTATGGACCCGTCGAACGCGCGTGAATTTTGTCGTCCACCAAGTGGTGAAGTTTCAACAAATATTTCACACCAACGGTCACAGGACGTGCGAATTGTTCACCTGTGCGACCATCAAACAAGATGGACTGACCAGATGTATCAAAGCCCGCACGCGTCAATGCGTCGTTTACATCGCCTTCTTTTGCACCGTCAAAAACAGGTGTCGCAATTGGCACACCGCGTGTCACGTTGCCCGCTGCATCAAGAAGATCGTCTTCGATCATACCGCTGATGCCTTCTTCGTAGACATCATCGCCATAGGCCAAACGCATTGCTTCGCGAACCGGTGTTAGATCACCTGAGCGACGATATTCTTGCAAAGCGTCGTCAATTCTTAGACCCAACCCACGGGCTGCCCAGCCCATGTGTGTTTCCAAAATCTGACCAACGTTCATACGAGACGGAACGCCGAGCGGGTTCAAACAGAAATCAACCGGTGTCCCATCCGCAAGGAATGGCATGTCTTCCATAGGAACAACCTTGGAAATAACACCTTTGTTTCCGTGACGACCCGCCATTTTATCACCTGGCTGAAGCTTGCGCTTTACCGCGATAAAGACTTTGACCATCTTCATCACACCCGGAGGCAGATCATCGCCGCGACGGACTTTTTCGACTTTGTCCTCGAAACGTGCATCCAATGTGCGTTTCTGGATTTCGTACTGTTCGTGCAAAGCTTCGACGATTTGCGCATCTGCTTCTTCTGCCAACGCCAACTGCCACCACTGACCACGTGTCAGCATGCCAAGTAGGTCTTCGTTGATGACAGAATTCGAGGCCACGCCTTTGGGACCTTTGACCGCTGTTTTACCAAGGATCATAGATTTCAAACGCGCATAGATGTTGCGATCCAAAATTGCCAATTCGTCATCACGGTCACGTGCCAAACGTTCAACTTCTTCACGTTCGATCTGAAGCGCACGTTCGTCTTTTTCCACACCATGGCGGTTAAAGACGCGCACTTCGACAACTGTACCGTAATCACCAGGCTTTACACGCAATGACGTATCACGCACATCCGAGGCTTTTTCCCCAAAGATCGCACGAAGAAGTTTTTCTTCTGGCGTCATCGGGCTTTCGCCTTTTGGTGTGATCTTGCCGACAAGAATGTCACCAGGTTCAACATCAGCACCGATATACACGATGCCCGCTTCGTCCAAATTACGAAGCGCTTCTTCGCCGACGTTTGGAATGTCGCGTGTGATTTCTTCTGGACCTAGCTTTGTATCACGTGCGGCTACTTCGAATTCTTCGATGTGGATCGATGTGAATACGTCGTCACGAGACACGCGCTCAGAGATCAAAATCGAGTCTTCGTAGTTGTAACCGTTCCATGGCATAAAGGCCACGACCACGTTTTTACCAAGCGCCAATTCACCCATATCCGTTGACGGACCATCAGCAAGCACTTCGCCTTTGCTGACTGTTTGGCCAACTTTTACCAACGGACGTTGGTTGATACATGTGTTTTGGTTTGACCGTTGGAATTTACGCATACGGTAAATATCAACGCCCGCATCGCCCAATTCCAGATCTTCGGTTGCGCGAAGAACGATACGCTGCGCATCAACTTGGTCGATGACACCCGCGCGTTTCGCCATGATCGCCGCACCAGAGTCACGGGCAACAATTTCTTCGATACCGGTTCCAACCAACGGCGCTTCGGCACGCAACAAAGGCACCGCTTGACGTTGCATGTTAGACCCCATCAACGCGCGGTTAGCGTCGTCGTTTTCTAGGAACGGGATCAAAGAGGCCGCAACAGAGACCAACTGTTTCGGAGATACGTCGATCAGATCAACACTTTCGCGTGGCGCAAGCGTGTAATCACCGTTTTGGCGCGTAGACACCAAATCATTGATGAACTGACCGCTTTCGTCCAATGTCGCGTTGGCCTGAGCCACAGTGTGGCGCATTTCTTCGGTCGCAGACATATAATGCACTTCGTCTGTCACCTTGGCATCTTTTACGACACGATACGGTGTTTCGATAAAGCCATATTTGTTGACGCGAGCAAATGTCGCCAAAGAGTTGATCAAACCAATGTTTGGACCTTCTGGCGTTTCAATCGGACACATACGACCATAGTGCGTGGCGTGAACGTCACGCACTTCGAAGCCGGCGCGTTCACGTGTCAAACCACCTGGCCCAAGCGCGGACAAGCGGCGCTTGTGCGTGACTTCGGACAATGGGTTGGTTTGGTCCATAAACTGAGACAACTGGCTAGAGCCAAAGAATTCACGTACCGCAGCAGCCGCTGGTTTCGCGTTAATCAAATCCTGCGGCATCACTGTGTCGATTTCGACAGAGGACATGCGTTCTTTGATGGCGCGTTCCATACGAAGCAAACCAACGCGATACTGGTTTTCCATCAATTCACCAACAGAGCGCACACGACGGTTGCCAAGGTGGTCGATGTCATCAATTTCACCTTTGCCATCGCGCAGTTCAACCAACGCTTTGATACAGGAAACGATGTCTTCTTTGCGCAATGTGCGCTGTGTGTCTTCTGCATCTAGATCAAGACGCATGTTCATTTTCACACGGCCAACCGCAGAAAGATCATAGCGTTCGCTATCAAAGAACAATGTGTCAAACAGGTTAGACGCGGATTCAACGGTCGGTGGTTCACCCGGACGCATAACGCGGTAGATGTCCAAGAGAGCCGTTTCGCGACCCATGTTTTTGTCCATCGCCATTGTGTTGCGCATATAGGCGCCCACGTTGATGTTATCGATGTCCAAAACAGGAATTTCAGTAAAGCCAGCGTCCATCAGCTCTTTCAAAGAACCACCGGAAACTTCGCCGTCTTTGCTATACTCAAGCGTCAACTCGTCACCAGCTTCGACATAAATCGCGCCGGTTTCTTCGTTGATGATGTCATGCGCGACAAATTTGCCCACGATGTGATCGAACGGAACCAAAAGCTGGGAAACCTTGCCTTCGTCGATCAGTTTTTTCACCGCGCGTGGCGTCACTTTTTTGCCAGCTTCGCAGATGATTTCACCGGTTGCAGCGTCAACCAAGTCATAGGTTGGACGTGTGCCGCGAACACGCTCGGGGAAGAACTTGGTGACCCAACCTTTGCCCTTGTCGAGTGTGTACGTCACGTTGTCGTAATACGCGTTCATAATCGCGTCTTGATCCAAGCCCAACGCATACAACAATGTTGTCACAGGCAATTTACGACGACGGTCGATCCGCGCGTAAACATTGTCTTTGGCGTCAAATTCAAAATCCAACCAAGAACCACGGTATGGAATGATGCGGCATGCAAACAACAGCTTACCCGAGCTGTGCGTCTTGCCTTTGTCGTGGTCAAAGAAAACACCGGGTGAACGGTGCATCTGAGACACGATAACGCGCTCTGTCCCGTTAACAACAAATGTGCCGTTTGGTGTCATCAAAGGCATATCGCCCATGAACACGTCTTGTTCTTTGATGTCTTTAACAGACTTCGCGCCTGTATCTTCGTCGATATCGAACACGATCAAGCGCAACGTCACCTTAAGTGGCGCGCTATATGTCATATCGCGTTGCTGACATTCTTCGACGTCATATTTCGGACGTTCCAATTCGTAATTCACGAATTCCAAAATGGAGGTTTCGTTGAAATCTTTGATTGGAAAGACGGATTGGAACACGCCTTTAATGCCTTCGCCATCCAGCGGAAGAACATCATCACCTGATTTCAGGAATAGATCATAAGAAGATTTTTGAACCTCAATAAGGTTCGGCATCTCAAGCACTTCGCGGATTTTACCGTAGTACTTGCGTAGACGCTTCTGGCCAAGAAAGGATTGAGCCATGGTCGATATCACCTTTTTAATTTCTCACCGGAAGCAAAAACTGTCGGGTCCCAGTTTTACCCCCATACGAGACGGTCAAGTTTCGATCAATTCCTGGCTTTCTTCCCGACGAAAGCCTCCCGATCTTTGAAACTTGCCTAAATAAACGCCCCTTCACAAAAGGCCCTTATTAAGACAGGTTAAGCTGGGCATGGAAAGTCCACACCCAGCCAATATTTTGAACCGAGGAAATCCTCGGGAAGTGGCTTACGCTACTTCGACTTCTGCGCCAGCTGCTTCTAGCTTGGCTTTGATGTCTTCTGCTTCAGCTTTATCAACGCCTTCTTTGATCTTGCCGCCAGCTTCAACTAGATCTTTAGCTTCTTTCAAGCCAAGACCAGTGATGCCGCGAACTTCTTTGATCACGTTGATTTTAGACGCGCCAGCATTTTTCAGAATTACGTCGAATTCTGTTTTTTCTTCTGCCGCTGCACCGCCTGCGTCGCCGCCTGCTGCTGCAACCATTACCGCACCACCAGCTGCTGGCTCGATGCCGTACTCGTCTTTCAAGATTGTTTTTAGTTCTTGTGCTTCAAGAAGTGTTAGACCAACAATCTCTTCTGCTAGTTTTTTCAGATCAGCCATTTTAGACTCTTTCCGTTTTTAAAAGTTTGTGTTCCAACGAAGGGTTAAATCCCAACGCAGATATCAAGTTGCTTATGCAGCAGCCTTGTCTTCGATAGTAGACAAGATGCTTGCGATGTTCGAAGCAGGTGCGCCAATTGCGCCAGCGATGTTCGAAGCAGGTGCGCCAATGCAGCCAACGATAGAAGCAATAAGCTCTTCGCGGGAAGGCATTTTCGACACGGCTTCAACGCCAGCACGATCAAGAGCGTTCGCACCCATTGCCCCACCAAGAATTTCGAACTTTGGGTTCGTCTTGGCAAAGTCTTCGGCCACTTTCGCAGCTGCGACAGGGTCCTCAGAATAGGTTAGAACGGTCATACCCGTCAAAAGGTCAGTAATGCTTTCGCATGGCTTACCCTCTAGGGCGATTTTGGCGAGCCTGTTTTTGGCAACGCGAACTGCACTTCCGGCCTGGCTGGCACGGGCGCGCAGATCTTGCATGTTAGCAACTGTCAGACCTGCGTAATGGGCTACGACCACAACGCCAGAGCTTTCAAAGATATGGCCGAGCTCATCGACCACTTGTTCTTTTTGTGCTCTATCCACAGTTTCACTCCAAATTTGGGGATCACTCCCCGGCTCATGTTTGCCCCAAAAGGGGCGTTCGGGGTCCAATATTCAGGGACTAAGACCAAAATCACCCGAAGGTCTAAACCTTGCGAGAAATTGTAACTCAATTCCCATCTCAGGAAGGCATTATAGGTTAGAAACCAACCCTCCGTCTCGGACAGACAATACCCCAGACACACATAGAGCTGGGGCATT
>JAHEJA010000030.1 GCA_024639125.1 Paracoccaceae bacterium | reverse complement strand
ATATACCCATAGTTTCAAGTATTGCAATTTCTATGCCTTCCATCAACGCGGCATCTTCGTCTTCTATGTGATCATATCCAAATAGATGCAAAATTGCATGAATTATGAGATGCGTAAGATGGTCAGCAAACGTTATGCCGGCATCGTGGGCTTCTTTTAGACAAGTTTCATAGGAAATCGCGATATCCCCAAGCTCGGAATCTGTGATGGGATCAGGTTTATCCGGCGCTTCGCCAACATACTCTGCGCCGCGCTCGTCTGAAGGCCATGACAGCACATTTGTCGGGGTCGGTTTCGCACGAAATTCCTGATTAAGAACGGAAATTCTGGCATCATCGCAAGCGAGCATATCTGCAGAGAATATATCACGTTCTAACCCTAAATGATCCGTGACCCCGTGCCCCGCACGCGTGGCAATAGCTTCGAGGTTGACCGTATTCCAACGGTCATCCTCGATTAAAATTTCAATTTTCATTGGATTTTTTACGATCTTCGCGGCGCTGTGCCTGAGCCTGAGCCTGAGCCAGCATACGTTGGCCATCTTCGTCATACGCTTCGATAATCTTAGCCACCAAAGGATGGCGCACGACATCTTTTGATGTGAAATAGTTAAAGCTAATGTTCGGAATTGACGATAAAAGCCGCTCGGCATCCGCCAAACCAGAGGTCACACCACGCGGCAAATCGACTTGGCTTCTGTCACCTGTGATCACCATACGCGACCCTTCCCCTAATCGCGTGAGGAACATTTTCATTTGCATGGTGGTTGCGTTTTGGGCTTCGTCCAAGACCACAAAGGCATGCGCCAACGTCCGTCCACGCATAAAGGCCAAGGGCGCAATTTCAATGCGCTTTTCTTCGATAAGTTTAGCAAGCTGCTTACCAGGCAGAAAATCATTCAACGCATCATATAGCGGCTGCATGTAGGGATCGACTTTGTCTTTCATATCCCCTGGTAAATACCCCAGTTTTTCACCCGCTTCGACAGCTGGACGGCTCAGAATGATACGATCCACTTCACCAGAAATGAATTTCGACACAGCAACAGCAACAGCCAAATACGTTTTCCCAGTTCCCGCAGGCCCGATACCAAAAGAAAGCTCATGCTCCATCAAAGATCGAACATAGGATTTTTGGGCTTCTGTGCGCGGCTCAACTGGCTTTTTGCGGGTTTTGATTTCAACGCGCCCGCCCTTGAACATTTCAAGCTGATCTTGGGGCGCCTGCGTCGGTTCCGTGTGCTGTCCGATCATGCGTAATTCGCGATCCACGTCGCCGGCTTCGACCGAACGACCGCTTTCTAATCTGGTATAAAGCGCGTTTAAAACCGATTGCGCCAAATCCAAACTATCGGCATTGCCAAATAATTCCAGTTCGTTGCCACGACGAACGATTTGAACATCCGCGGCTTGTTCAATTTGGGCAAGATTCCGATCGAATTCGCCACAAAGGTCGATCATCAGTTTATTTTCAGGGAACTCAAGCCGTATTGTTGACGGTTCCTGAGTATCGGACGGGTGGATCAGCGTGTTGGGCGCCATCAATGCTCCTGCAAGTGTGTGGATATATGGTGCCAAGTCCGCGTGGGAAACGCAAGAGGTTGATGATAATCTGCGATATAAAAAAAACCGCCCCAAAGAGGCGGCTTTTCATTCTGTTGTGCGCAAAATTAGATCGGGTCGCCGATCAACTTGCTACCACCTTCTTTAAAGTCACCTGTCACCATGTTCCGAGGATCTGTATCAGAACAAACAGGGCGCCCATCTGGCAACATCCGCTCGGATAAATACCCTTCGACGCCATCATCAATAATCCAGTGATGACATCCGTTCGGGTCTACCCAGATACCGGCTTTCAGGTCTTTGAGTGGCTTTGAATCAAACCCACGGTCAACAGTTTTATCATTCGCAGTCATCGAACCGCCACAAGCCGCCAAAGACGCGACTGTCATTCCGAGAGCAATAAATTTCACAAGTTTCATTGTAAGGCTCCTATGGCACACAAATAATTTCAACGCGGCGGTTTTGCGCCATGCCGGCAGAAGTGGAATTCGTCGCACGTGGCTGGCGTTCGCCATAACCGAGCACTTCCATCACATTTGCCCCAACAGATCGCCCAATAGAGGCAACTGCATTCGCACGGTTTTGTGACAAGCGCATGTTGTACGCATCAGATGCGCGGCTGTCCGTGTGCCCCGAAATCACATATCCACGTGCTGAAGAACCAGAAAAGAACTGCTCTAGACGCTGACGACCGGACGCGCTGATGGTATATTGGTCGGTTGCAAAAAGCTGATCAGAATTCATTACGCCACATACGTTGCCACGTCGGCACACTGGCGTCCCGTCTCGGTTACGATGAGGGGACATATATCCTTCGGCGCCATCGTCCATCACCCAGTGTTCGCACCCATCTGGATCGATCCAGATCGAAGGAACATAACGCTCCCCAGCACCAGACGAGAAAACCCCGTTACTTGTGGACTGCGCCTGCACTGCGCCCGCCGAAACAAAGGCTAAGACACCCAAAAATATGGACGCGCCTTTTAAACGTTCTTTTATACTCACCACATTCGTCCCCTAAATTGTGTAAAGGAATAGTGTCACGAAAAATAACCATTCGTCACTAGATTATGAAAATTGATACAAATTTTTGGGTATAGTTGCAAATTCACAATTTAATTTTGCAATATCCCCAACGGTAATAGCAACAATCCATCCATAGCCACGCGCACTGTTGTTTGGTTGGAAACAATTATGCGACTATTTTGACACGCAACATCGCGAATGTTTACGAAATCAAATCACCATTTAATGAATTACGGTTGCTTTGGGTGATTCTTACTTGGCAAATATCGCCGACTTTTGCGGTTTCAGTATTCACATGAACCGCATGAAGATATTCGGATTTACCGACCATTTGCCCCGCAAACCGCCCTTCGCGTTCCAACAAGACGTTCACAGTTTTCCCTACCATTTCGTCTTGGATTGACTTTTGCTGTTGCGCAAGAAGGTTTTGTAGCCTGTGCAGACGCTCGGTTTTTATATCCTCTGGCAACTGATCACGTTCAGCCGCAGGCGTGCCGGGGCGCGTCGAATATTTGAAAGAATACGCCTGCCCAAATCGAACAGTGCGGATCAAATCCAACGTTGCTTCGAAATCTTCTTCTGTTTCTTCAGGAAACCCAACGATAAAATCACCGGACAATAAAATGTCAGGGCGGGCTTCTCGGATACGCTCAATAAGGCGCATGTAACTCTCTCGCGTATGAGATCTATTCATGCGCTTTAATATTTTGTCTGAGCCAGCCTGAACAGGTAAATGCAAATAGGGCATCAGTTTGGAACAGGTTCCATGCGCCTCGATCAAGTCATCTGTCATGTCATTCGGGTGGCTCGTGGTAAAACGAATACGCTCTAGGCCATCGACCTTATCCAAGGCCCAAATTAGACGCGCAAGGCTCCATTCGGTATCATCATGCCCTGTGCCATGATACGCATTTACGTTCTGACCCAAAAGCGTGATTTCGCGCACGCCACGTTCCACCAATTCCCGCGCTTCCTGCAAAATACGATCCACAGGTCGCGACACTTCGGCACCACGGGTATATGGCACGACGCAAAACGCACAGAATTTATCGCACCCCTCTTGAACCGTCAAAAACGCAGCCGGAGCGCGCTTGGCTTTGGGGCGGCTTTTCAGCTTTTCAAATTTATCTTCTTCTGGAAAATCGGTATCTATTGCCTTTTTGCCCGTTTGCGCACGTGCTTCTAATTCGGCCAACCGGTGATAACTTTGTGGTCCCACCACCAAATCAACCGCAGGCTGGCGACGCATGATTTCCCGCCCCTCAGCTTGGGCAACACACCCTGCAACACCAATCTTTAAATCCGGATTATCCAGTTTCAACGCCTTAAGACGGCCCAATTCGGAATATACTTTTTCCGCAGCTTTTTCACGAATATGACAAGTATTCAAAAGGATCATATCCGCGCCTTCGGGCGTGTCCGTTTCCACGTATCCAGACTCCCCCAAGGCTTCGACCATGCGTTCACTGTCATACACATTCATCTGACAGCCGTAGGTTTTCACAAACAGTTTCTTTGGCGCAGTCATGTCAACGTCCTTTAGGAAGTATTTAAGTCACGGGTCGATACCCTATTTTCGACCTGACTTGCAATGGAGTTCATTTTATTCTTAATGGAGACAAGCATAAAGGGGCGAAAATGGACTATGCGTCATTAGATGATTTTGTGGCAACCGGCAAAGACCATGTCACCAAAGGGCCAATCGCAATAATTATTGTCGAAGACATGGTCGAAGTCGCCTCTACGTTAAAGCACCACATCAAATTAGGATTTCAAAAAGTTCTGGTGGTGGCGAATGATTTGCCAAGAATTAGCCCGGCGATTCTGGAAAAAGTTGTAACAATCAAACACAATTTTTTAAACCAAGACGCCAAAGAAGCCGTGGTTAACCGCATTTCTGCCTTGGCCCCAGCGCAGTGGTTCTATTACTGTTATAACGCCGAATACCTGTTTTTCCCGTTCTGCGAAACGCGCAGTGTAACGGAATTGCTTGCCTTTCATACCGAAGAAAAGCGCGCATCAATGCTGTGTTATGTGATCGACCTTTATGCTGGAAACTTGGAAAAATACCCGAATGCGGTATCCATCGAAGAGGCGAATGTTGACAAGGCTGGCTATTATTCGCTTGGGCGACAAGACCCGAAAACCCACGCAACATTAGAACGCCAACTCGATTTCTTTGGTGGATTGCGCTGGCGTTACGAAGAATTCGTACCCTATGAAAAAAGAAAAATTGATCGGATCGGGATTTTCAAGTCCAAGGCTGGGCTTGAGCTAAACAACAACGATTTGTTTAATGATCCAGAATACAACACATATTCATGTCCTTGGCATCACAACCTGACAGCGGCCATCGTGTCCTTTCGTACTGCCAAAGCTCTAAAGCGAAACCCCGCGTCACGCCACCAAATCCAAGATTTCAAATGGCACAATTCGGTCCGCTTTGTATGGCATTCGCAACAATTGCTGGACTTGGGCCTTATTGAACCCGGTCAATGGTTCTAGTGCTCTGTTAAACAGTGCGCATGATCCGCCAAACTGGCCAAAACGTTGCATTCACCTAGCACACCTATTTCTGAGTGATTTGATATCCGCACCAGTTCATCCGCAAGCAAAGTCAGCGCATTAATCTTAGATTGAATGTCACTTAAATGAGCCTTGGCGATACGATGCGCTTCGGCACAGGGCATGTCCGGTCGTTCTGATAAACTAAGCAACGATCGTATGTGTTCAATCGAAAATCCTAGATCCCTCGCATGACGTACGAAATTCAACCTATGTTTGGTCGCATTATCATATCGACGTTGCCCACCGGTATTTCGTTCCGGTTCGGGTAACAGGCCGATTTCTTCGTAATATCGTATGGTCGGCACTTTGACTTTGGTGCGTTTGGCTAATGTTCCGATTGAATACATTTTTCTCTTGAACCTCTAGTAACTAGAGGAATTATAGCCATGCCTTGTTAACAAACAAGGAGAATCAAATGTCACAGTCATGTTGCCATCAATCACATCAATTCGATGGCTTGGATCCACGATATAAACGCATCCTGTGGAGTGTAATTTTTATCAACGCCACCCTCTTTTTCGTAGAAATGTTCGCAGGATACCAAGCAGGCTCACAAGCCCTCAAAAGCGATGCCTTAGATTTTCTGGCGGATAGTCTGACCTATGGGCTGAGCTTGGCAGTTATCGGACATTCGAACCAAATACGAGCCCGTGCAGCATTGTTCAAAGCAATAAGCCTTTTTGGAATTGGTGAGTTTGTTTTTACTCACACGCTTTACCGAAGCCTTTTTCAAACCACGCCACAGGCCGAGCTTATGGGGATTATTGGCATCCTTGCATTGTTAGCCAACGTCGTCAGCGTCCTCTTGCTTATGCGCTACAAAGACGGGGACGCAAACGTGAAATCTGTCTGGATGTGTTCGCGTAACGACGCTATCGGCAATATTGCCGTAATGCTGGCAAGCTTGGCGGTTTTTACAACAGGATCAGCTTGGCCTGACCTTGTCGTCGCGTTTGCAATGTCTGGGCTATTTCTGCATAGCGCCCAAGTAATCCTACGCCAATCCCTGAGGGAACTGGCGCAGGCATAAACCTCAAAGGTTTTCTGACTGGGGCATGCCCAATACGTGATAGCCGCCATCAACGCGGATAATTTCACCTGTTGTGCATGCACCCGCATCCGACGCTAAATAAACCGCGGTACCACCAACGGCCTCTAACGTCGCATTGGACCGCAACGGCGCGTTCATGTCCGTATGCTTATACGTCTTGCGCGCGCCCCCGATTGCAGCCCCCGCCAAAGTTTTCATAGGACCAGGCGAAATCGCATTGACCCGAATGCCCTCTGGCCCCAAATCATTCGCAAGGTAGCGCGTTGTTGCCTCCAAAGCGGCCTTTGCTACGCCCATGACATTATAAAACGGTGTGACCCGATTTGACCCTTGATAGGTCAGCGTCAACAATGTGCCACCATTTTCCACCATCAAAGGATGCGCGCGACGCGCCACTTCGACAAAGGAATAGGCAGAAATGTCCAAGGAATTCTTGAAATTCTCACGACTTGTATTCAAAAATCGACCCGTAAGTTCATTTTTGTCGGAATAGGCAATAGCATGAACGACAAAATCAATGGTTGGCCAGCGGTTTGACAACTGTTCAAAAGCCCCATCCAAAGACGCATCATCCGTGACATCGACATCAACCATGAAATCAGAACCGACAGACGCCGCCAAAGGCGCAAGCCGGGACCCAAAGGCCTCTCCTTGATACGTGAACGCAAGCTCAGCCCCCGCTTCAGCCATGGCTTTAGCAATTCCCCAAGCGATAGAGCGTTCATTCGCCACGCCCATAATCAAACCACGTTTACCTGCTAATTGCGACATGTCGCACTCCCTTACTAAGCCCCGAAAGGTCTTCACATTTGTCGAAATACTCAGGGTGAATTGGCCAACGGCCAAGAGGGCATCGCCCTCTTAAACAGCCTCTACCTTACCCATGATACTTTGACATCAGCATGGACCCATTGGTTCCACCAAAGCCAAAGCTATTTGTCATAACCGTATCTAAGCCCGCATTTTCAATCAAAGATGTGGCAATTTCGGATGCGTCAATTGCCGGATCCAGTGTTTCAACATTTATAGACGGCGCTATGAAATCGTTTTGCAACATCAGCAAACAATAGATTGCTTCCTGTGCACCTGTCGCACCTTGGCTATGGCCTGTCATTGATTTGGTCGAACTGATCAAAGGCGTTGAACCTTGACCAAAGACACGTCGCACAGCTTCGACTTCGCCCACATCGCCGACGGGGGTCGATGTGCCATGTGCGTTAATATATCCAACTTTACGACCCTCTTCCAACGAAGATAGCGCAACGCGCATGGCACGTTCCCCGCCTTCTCCGGATGGCGCGACCATGTCGTGCCCATCAGATGTCGCCCCATATCCAGTCACCTCGGCATAGATCTTGGCACCGCGCGCAAGCGCATGGTTCAATTCTTCCAAGACAACAATACCGCCGCCGCCGCCAATCACGAACCCGTCGCGATCCGCATCAAACGCGCGGGATGCGCGTTCTGGTGTGTCGTTGTATTTGCTAGACATTGCGCCCATTGCATCAAACAAACACGACAGCGTCCAATCCAACTCTTCGCCACCGCCTGCGAACATAACATCTTGTTTGCCCATCATGATTTGCTCAGCGGCGTTGCCAATACAATGCAGTGATGTCGAGCAAGCCGACGTGATCGAATAGTTGATACCCTTGATTTTATAGGCTGTCGACAAGTTCGCAGAAATCGTAGAGGACATGCATTTCGGGACAGCAAAAGGCCCAATGCGTTTCGGTGCGCCTGAATTCAAAACCACTTGGTGTGCGGCAAGCATCGCGCTTGTCGATGGGCCACCGGACCCTGCGACAAGACCGGTTCTGAAATTTGAAATATCACTTTCTTCTAGACCAGCATCGGCAATTGCTTGCCCCATTGCGATATGTGCATAAGCAGCGCCCTGCCCCATGAACCGCAATGTCCGCTTGTCCACAAATTCCGTCACATCAAGCTTCACATTGCCGGCGATTTGACTGCGGAACCCATGTTCCTTCATCGCTTCGTTTGCTGTGATACCTGATTTACCTGCTTTCAGGCTTGCAAGAACTTCTTCTGCATTGTTGCCGATTGAGGATACAACCCCCAATCCAGTCACGACGACACGACGCATGCCACTCTCCTTTTAATTGGTATCAGCTCTCTGAAAGAGCGACTTTCATGTCTTTTACTTGATAGATCACTTCGCCATCTGCTTCGACGATCCCATCAGCAACACCCATAGTCAATCGGCGCGTCTGAAGCGCTTTGGTGAAATTCACGCGATACGTTAGCATTTTGCGCTCTGGGCGCACCATGCCAGTTAGCTTTACTTCACCAACACCAAGCGCATAGCCGCGCCCCTGCCAGCCACGCCAACCAAGGTTAAACCCCGTCAATTGCCATAATCCATCAAGCCCCAAGCATCCCGGCATAATCGGGTTACCCGGGAAATGGCAGTCAAAGAACCATAGGTCTGGTTTAATATCGAATTCGGCAATAACGTGGCCTTTGCCATGCTCACCGCCATCTTCGCTAATTTCTGTAATACGGTCCATCATCAACATCGGTGGCTCGGGAAGCTGCGCATTTCCCGGTCCGAACAATTCGCCGCGGGCGCATTTAAGAAGGTCTTCTCGATCGAAGCTGCTTGGAAAATTGGCCATCTCTACAGGGTCCTTTTGATTTATCTTACGTCCCCTCTAGCACCCCACTGGCGGCCCATGCAAGTGTAGCGATACTCAAAGCAAAGCGGCTGTCGCAGAAAAAGCATTGAAACTGATGTGAAAAGGGTAATATCTTAGCAAGGAACAACGTGGGACATATCATGAGCACACAGTCTTTGGATCGCGCAACGCAATGGCTTTCGTCTGGCGATCTGCGCCCGACCCGTCAACGCATAGCTTTAGCAGAAGCTCTGGTTGGTGATGGCGAACACCGTCATGTTACGGCCGAGTCATTATTTGAACGCGTCCAACACCAAGGCGAGCGTGTGTCGCTTGCCACTGTTTACAATACGCTTCGGGCGTTTTGTGAGGCAGGCCTGATGCAAGAGATTACTGTTGATGGATCAAAAAGTTATTTCGACACAAATGCGCATGATCATCCGCATTTCTATTGGGAAGATGAAAGCAAAGTATCTGATGCCGCCTTTGAGCAGCTGAAAATTTCGAATCTTCCCCCTGCGCCAGAAGGCACCGAAATTGCATCTGTAGATGTCATTATTCGTTTGAAAAAAACAAAATGAAGGCAGCATGGTATAGCGCGTTCGGGCCCGCAGACAGTGTCCTAACCATTGGTGAGTTAGACACGCCGCATCCGCAAGCTGGCGAAGTGCTTGTCAAACTTTGCTATTCGGGGGCGAATCCTTCTGACGCAAAGGCACGCGCAGGATCACGCCCTGGCGTGACAAAACCGCCCTTTGACAAAGTTATCCCGCATTCCGATGGCTCTGGCATCATCGAAGCCGTTGGCACAGGCGTGGACCCATCCCGCATCGGGGAACATGTTTGGATTTGGAACGGCCAATGGCAACGTGCCTTTGGAACGGCGGCGGACTATATCGCATTGCCCGCGGAACAAGCCGTTCCCTTGCCTGCAGATATGACTATGGAAACCGGCGCAACTTTGGGTATTCCGGGTTTAACGGCCGCACATTGTGCATTCGCGCATGGGTCTCTCAAGGGTAAAACCGTTCTGATTTCTGGAGGAGCAGGCGCCGTCGGCAACCTTGCTGTGCAACTGGCGAAATGGGATGGTGCATTTGTGATCGCGACCACATCACAGCATAATCAGGAACGGGTGAAACAGGCTGGCGCAGATGTGGTTCTGGCCTATGACGCCGTTGATTTAAAGGATCAAATTCTAACCGCCGCGCCCGATGGCATCGATTATGCCATCGAAGTAGAGTTCGGTGTGAACGCCCCCCTCTTGGCCGAGGTGATGAAAGCCAATGCACAAATCGTGACCTATGGTTCGGCTCTGAATATGGCGCCGACGCTTCCTTTTGGTTCGTTTTTGTTCAAAGCGATCAAGATTGATATCGCTTTGATCTATATCTTGGATCTTGAAAACCGCCGCAACGCGATTGAAAGGTTGCACAAGGCGCATGCGGACGGGGTGCTAAAATCAGATATTCATGCCATTTTTGATCTATCTGACATCGCGTCTGCCCATTCAACAATCGAAGCGGGCAAACGCTCTGGTGCCGTATTAATCAGGCTTTAGTTAATTGAAACGATTTCAAAATCGAACGTAAGGTCTTGGCCTGCCAAGGGGTGGTTTGCATCCAAAGTGACGCTTTCATCGCTTAGCTCGACCACAACAACTGGCATCGCTTGCCCATCTGGTGTTTGCACCTGAAGCTGCATACCCAATTCCAAAGGAATGTCCGCAGGAATTTCTGCGCGCGGCACCGCTTGGCGTGCGCCTGGTTCAACGGGACCATAGGCGTTTTCAGGATCAATCGTGACTTTTTTCTGATCACCAACAGCCATGCCCGGCAAGGCCGCATCAAGACCAGGAATAATTTGACCGCTGCCGACCACGAATTCCAATGGATCGCGCCCTTCGCTGCTGTCAAAGACAGTCCCGTCATTTAAAGTGCCAGTATAATGAATACGTACGGTATCGCCCGCGTTTACTTGGGTCATAAGGAATTCCGATGCTTTTGGGGATGAATTAGATGAGGCCGCACTCGCGCGGGTACTCTGTTTGCGCGCATAATGTGACGTTTACGAGGAAAAATGTAAATACATTTTGCCAATTTTTGTGTCTGCTCATTCTATCAGTGTCTTGGTGCCCTGCCATAAATTAACCTTTTTGCGCGTTTTTCGCTTTTCCCCGTTGCCGCACCGTGCCAATCTCGCGTCATAACTGAGGGTGGATTATGATCACAACTTGCGTATTTGATGCTTATGGAACTTTGTTTGATGTGGCTGCTGCAGCTCGATTAGCTGCCGCAGAGCCCAACCGTGACAAGCTGGCCCAACACTGGCCAAAACTTGCTGAAATATGGCGCAACAAGCAGCTAAATTATTCATGGCTGCGGGCGATTACTGACACTCATGTTGATTTTTGGACCGTAACACAGAACGGTTTGGACTATGCGCTAGAAGCATTAGGATTAGACGGCGATCCAAAATTAAGAGAACGGTTATTGCAGCTTTATTGGGAACTTCAGGCCTATGAAGAAGTGCCAGCAATGCTGAAATCGCTAAAGGACAGTGGATATAACTGTGCAATCTTGTCAAATGGATCGCCGGATATGTTAAACGGGGCCGTTAGATCCGCAGGGATTGAACCGCTTTTGGATGCTGTTCTAAGTGTAGAAAGCACTGGTATCTTTAAGCCGCATTCAAGCGTCTATGATCTGGTCAATGCGCAGTTTAAAACCACCTCGGACCAAGTTTTATTTGTTTCCTCTAATGGCTGGGACGCTGCAGGGGCTGCAAACTATGGGTTTCAAACAGCATGGGTCAATCGTGCAGGCGACCCAATGGATCGTTTGATGGCGACACCGCATCATGTGCTAAGTGATCTAACGACAATTCCACAAATAGCGAGCAAGTGATGCCTTATTTCAACGCAGGTGACGGACTAAAGATTTATTATTCGGATATCGGCAGCGGACTTCCGATTTTATGCCTCTCTGGATTAACGCGCGACTCGCAGGATTTTGATTTTGTCACCCCCCATTTAACTGGGGTGCGGTTGATCAAGATGGACTATCGCGGTCGCGGAAAATCCGATTGGTCCGATGATTTCACCACATATTCCGTCCCCCAAGAAGCCCAAGACGCCTTGGCGCTATTGGATCATCTTGGGCTCGATCAAGCTGCTGTGTTGGGGACGTCACGCGGTGGGTTGATATCCATGTTCCTTGCCGCAACAGCCAAAGACCGTCTTTTGGGCGTGGCGCTGAACGACATTGGACCCGTCATTGAACAGGGGGGACTAGATGGGATCATGGATTTCATTGGACGCAATCCAACAGTCAAAACATTAGAAGCCGCAGCAAAGCAACGCCCCAATATTATGGTCGGATTTCATAACGTACCCGAAAGCCGGTGGATGGAAGAAATGAAGATCCTCTATCATGAAACAGAACAGGGCTTGCAAATCACCTATGACCCCAAACTAAAGGATGCTGTTGCACAAGGCTTCAAAGAACCGCAACCTGATCTTTGGCCGCTTTTTGATGCCTTAAAAGGATTGCCCCTTGCGCTCATTCATGGGGAAAATTCGGACTTGTTAAGCTTTGAAACAGTCGCAGAAATGCGCAAGCGAAATCCGGATATGATCTATGCGCGGGTGGCCGATCGCGGACATATTCCGTTTTTAGACGAAGCCGAAGCGCTGGCTGCTTTGCGGACTTGGATCACACAGGGTCTAACATGAATTACGAAATGATCAAAGCCGCCCAAAGCCGGCTTGCGGGGCATGCACGCGTAACACCATTGCTGTCGTCCCCAATGTTAAACGATATGGCAGGCCGTCAAATTTTCGTCAAAGCCGAGTGTCTACAACATACAGGCAGCTTTAAATACCGCGGTGCCTATTCGGCGATATCCGCCCTATCGGATCAAGATCGCACCAAGGGAATATTGGCGTTTTCCTCTGGAAACCACGCACAAGGAATTGCGCTTGCCGCAAAAGAACACGGTATCAACGCAGTCATTATTATGCCCCAAGACGCCCCTGTGATTAAAATTAACAATACAAAATCCTATGGCGCCGAAGTCGTTTTGTATGATCGCGCCACACAAGACCGTGACGCAATCGGCGATCAAATATCCCAAGAACGTGGGCTGAATTTGATCAAACCCTTTGATGATCCACAGGTCATTGCCGGGCAAGGCACCACAGGTTTAGAAATTGCATCCCAAGCTGGCGAACACTCTGTCAGCAAGGCATCGGTTTTGGTCTGTTGCGGCGGTGGGGGATTAACATCAGGGATTGCAACCGCTCTTGCGCAAGATGCCCCAGATTTCACGGTACACCCCGTTGAGCCCGATGGATTTGACGATGTGAAACGGTCCTTGGCTTCGGGACAACATGAACGCAATAGCGCTTTGTCAGGGGGAATTTGTGACGCGATCATTACCCCGACACCGGGCAAATTGACCTTGCCACTTATGTTGGAGCATTGCCCGTTTGGGATTTCCGTGACCGAAACCCAAGTGCTACGGGCTATGGCTTTGGCATATGAACGGCTCAAGATTGTCGTCGAACCGGGGGGCGCTGTTGCTTTGGCGGCGGCTTTGTTTGATCAAAACGCACCGCTTGAAGACACGGTAATCGCAGTGGCATCAGGCGGAAACGTGGACCCGCACATTTTCGCCAAAGCCTTGTCTACATTGTAAGGAACCACCATGAAGTATGCTGATTTAGGCCATATCAAGCTCCATTATCGTATTGATGGTGATCCCGATGGTGCGCCCGTTGTGTTTGCAAATTCACTTGGAACCGACATGCGGCTATGGGATCCTATTCTGCCCCTATTGCCACAAGGGTTAAAGTTTATTCGATACGACAAACGCGGGCATGGCTTGTCGGAATGTCCTTCTGCCCCCTATTCAATGGGCGCCTTGGTACGTGACGTCGAAGGCTTGTTGGATTTTCTTGACGTTAAAAATTGCCTGTTCGTTGGTCTTTCGATTGGTGGCATGATTGCCCAAGGGCTAGCGGTTAAACGTTTGGATTTGGTACGCGCGATGGTTCTGTCGAATACGGCGGCAAAAATTGGACAACCAGACATGTGGCAAGAGCGCATTGATGCTGTAAACGCAAATGGCATTGAAAGCCTTGCTGATGCTGTCATGGAACGTTGGTTTTCCAAAGATTTTCGCGCCACAACAGAACTTGAGCTATGGCGCAATATGTTGGTGCGCCAACCGGATGCTGGCTATTCGGGGTGTTCATCTGCGATTTCTGGAACGGATTTTTTCACACCCACTTCGGGGCTGCGATTGCCAACACTGGGCATAGCTGGGTCCGAAGATGGGTCAACCCCACCGGATCTGGTTAAGGAAACTGTTGATCTAATCCCAGGGTCCAAATTTCATATTATCCGCAAGGCAGGCCATCTTCCTTGCGTCGAACAACCCCAAGAATATGCGGATTTGTTAACCGCATTCATCAAGGATATCGGGCATGGCTAATTTTCTATTCATACACGGATCAGGCCACGGCGCATGGTGTTTTCGTGACCTGCTTCCCCAAATACGTGCCTTGGGACATAGCGCAGAGGCGATTGATTTGCCCGGACATGGCGCAAAACCACATCCGATAGAAGACATCACACTTGATCTTTATCGAGACGCAATTTTAGACGCGATAGGGGAACCGACGATATTGGTTGGGCATTCCATGGCTGGCTATCCGATTTCCGCAGCTGCCGAAAAAGACCCCAGCCAAATATCCCGTTTGGTCTATCTCTGCGCCTATGCTGCGCGCGATGGGGCCAGCTTGGTTGACATGCGCAAAGAAGCCCCGCGCCAACCGCTGATGGAGGCGATAGAACGCACGCCGGATGGATTGGGATTTTCGGTGAAAAAAGATCAAATCAAACCCTTGTTTTATCATGACTGCTCGGACGAACAGGTTGCCTTTGCCGCGCAAAATTTATGTATCCAAGCGATCAAACCACAGGCAACCGCTATAAAGCTTGGGGCCAATTATGCGTCTGTTGCCAAATCTTATATTCGCTGTGCAAACGATCAAACGATCCCACCAGAATATCAAACAACAATGGTGCAAGACTGGCCTAAAAAGGACGTGCATCACATGAACACCAGTCATTCGCCATTCTTTGCAGACCCCATTGGGCTTGCTGCATTATTAGACGATATATCAAAGGATACGTAATGCCCGGTTCTGTTTTCGACAGTCAAATGTTTGCCAAACTTTTTCCAACTGGCAATGCTGCGCGTCTGTTTTCTGATACGGCTGATGTCCGTGCGATGATGCTCATCGAAGGCACATTAGCCAAGGTTCAGGGGCAAATGGGACTTATTCCGGAAATAAGTGCGGCTGCGATCCATCGTGCATCACTGGAATTACAGATTGATCCGGGTGGGCTGGCCCAAGCAACGGGGCAAAACGGTGTTACGGTCCCTGCATTAGTGGCGGAATTTCGCAAATTGATGCAGGCGCCTGAATACGCACAGTATCTACATTTCGGGGCCACATCCCAAGATATCATGGACACAAGTTTGATGCTGCGGCTGCGGCAATATTTAGGATTAATCGAAGCCGACCTGAAAACCCACGTTTCTCAGCTGGGGCAACTGGCGGCTGAGCACAAAACCTCTTTATTTGTGGCGCGCACCTATTCCCAAGATGCAACTATAACCAGCTTTGGCGCTGTGATTGCGACATGGGGTAACGCCCTATGCGATCTTTTAGCGGAACTTCCTGCGCTTAAATCTGGCTCGCTTTGGGTGTCATTATCAGGTGCTGCCGGCACAGGCGCCGCGTTTGGCCCCGAAATCACCGAGCTACGGGCAAATTTTGCCCAAGCTTTGGGATTGGGCGACCCCAAACGCAGTTGGCATTCAGATCGCGCACCTATCGCGCGCATATTGGCTTGGCTATCGCGGCTTTCCAATGCTTTGGCAAAAATGGCAGAAGACCTATTGGTAGGCGCCCAAAGCAACCTTGGCACAGTCTCAATAGGCCAAGGCGGCGGATCCTCTACCATGCCACAAAAGCAAAACCCCGTTTTGCAATCTGCCATTCTAGCGCTGAATTCGAATGCAAACGGGCTTTATGCCACGTTAACAAACACCAGCCATCCCAAAGAATCCCGTGACGGCGTGGCGTGGTTTACCGAATGGATGTGCCTTCCTCAATTTTGCTTGTCCATCGCCAGCGCCCTTGAACATGCAATGACGCTTTCGGCGAACATTACACTGTGCCCAGACCGCATAGAGGCACAATTACAGCAAACCCAAGGTATGATCTTTGCCGAAGCCCTGTCTTTTGAATTGGCGCGGATCATGCCGCGCCCCGATGCGCAAGATGCAGTTAAAACCTTGTGTAAAGCCTGCCTTTCTGATGGACGTAATCTATTGGCGGCTGCCGCAACGCAGTGGCCCGACCTGGATCAATCGGCGCTCAGGGCATCCGCTTTGCTAGGCGAAGCACCCAAGTTTGCAGCCGAGTTTCATACCTATGCCAAATCAGTGACGGTCTAAACGATGTCTCAAATCGCATCACCAAAAACGGCAAAGCTCTTGATCGTGTCTACGGTGCTTTTGGATGCGATGGGTATTGGTATCATCATTCCCGTTTTGCCCAGTTTGCTGACGGATGTCCTACAGGATACATCCATCGGAGACGCCGCTATTTGGGGTGGTGTTTTGGCGTCAATTTTTGCCATTATGCAATTTATATTTAGCCCAATATTGGGAACGCTATCGGATGAAATGGGGCGAAAGCCGGTCATACTTTTGGCGCTTGGCGTTATGGTTTTTTACTATTTAACAATGGCTTGGGCACATAGTATTTGGTTATTACTCTTTGGACGCATTGTCGGGGGAATTACGGCTGCGACCCATTCCACCGCAGCGGCATTTATGGCAGATATTTCAAAAGCCGAAGATAAAGCCAAGAATTTTGGGATCATAGGCGCTGGTTTTGGCATTGGGTTTGTTCTTGGTCCCGTTGTTGGCGGATTATTGGGCGAAGTTGGTCCAAGAGCCCCCTTTTATGCCGCCGCAGTGCTTGCTGGGCTTAACTTTGCACTTGGATTGGTATTTTTGCCCGAAAGCGTCACGGATGCGATCCGCAAACCGTTTACATGGATGCGTGCGAATCCCATGGGCGCATTCAAAGAAATTTCAAAATTCGATAGTCTTCGCCCATTGCTGATCGTTTTATTGTTCTATGCCATTGGAACGTCCGTTTATCCTTCAATTTGGCCATTTTTCACGGCAGAAAAATTCGATTGGGAACCCGGAATGATCGGCGTATCCCTGTCAATTTACGGCGTATGCTACGCCATCGTCCAAGGCACATTGGTGGCGCCTTGTATCAGATGGTTTGGTGAACGGAATACTGTCTTGGTTGGGTTTGGATTTGAAATCTTGGCCATGGTGATCATCACAATCGTCTGGCACGGATGGATGTTGCTGGCCTTTATTCCGCTTACGTCATTCGGTGTCGTCAGCACTCCAGCCATCCAAGCGCTTATGTCGCGCCGAATTGATGACAATTCCCAAGGCGCGTTGCAAGGCGTCATTGGCAGCCTAACCGCAATGTCCATGATCATCACACCATTGGTCATGACTGGACTATTTTCCGTCTTTAGCGACCGCACCTCAGGACACTATTTTCCAAGCGCGCCGTTCGTTGCTGCGGGAATTTTGATCATGATTTGCACAGTCTTATTTCAACGCATTCCCAGACTTAAGAATTCGTAACGTAAAAGCGACGCCTTTAGACGGATTTTGGCTTGCAACATGCCTATGCTCCGTCACACTCTGTGACAAATCAGGGAGTAAACAATGCCAAAAATTCGTGCTGCAGTCTGTCATGCATTTAATGAACCACTCAAAATCCAAGACGTCGAACTTCGCGCGCCTCAGGTCGGCGAAATCGAAGTCACCTTGGGGGCAGTTGCCATTTGTCATTCTGACATTTCCTATGCGGATGGGGCATGGGGTGGAACGCTCCCTGCTGTTTATGGTCACGAAGCCGCTGGTGAAATTACCGCAATAGGTGGCACTGTGCATGGACTGGCCTTGGGGGATCGCGTGGTTGTAACGCTCATTCGTGCGTGCGGACATTGTTCAAATTGCTCTGGCGGCGCACCAACGACATGCGAAAATCCCGCCAACGGGGATCTTGGCCCCCTTAGCATGCCAGACGGCAGCTTGCTGCATCAAGCAATGGCCTGTGGTGCGTTCGCTGAAAAGGTCGTGGTGGATCAATCCCAAGTGGTCAAACTTCCAAATGACATGCCCTATGATGCCGCATCGCTTTTGGCCTGTGGCGTGATCACGGGTGTAGGTGCGGTGACAAATGCCGCAAAACTGCGTGCTGGTCAGGATGTTGTGGTGATTGGTGCTGGCGGCGTTGGACTGAATGCCATCCAAGGGGCGCGCATTGCCGGCGCGCGTCGTATTGTGGCGGTGGACATGGTTCCAGAAAAATTAGAAATCGCCAAAGAGTTTGGCGCAACTGATGCTGTTTTGGCCTCGGATGGCACTCCTTGGAGACTGGCGAAAGAGGCCTTGGGCGGTCGCGGTGCCGATGCGGTTTTGGTAACTGTTGGATCAAGCCGTGCCTATGATGAAGCCCCCAAATATTTGGCTTATGGTGGCAAAGTTATCATGGTCGGGATGCCAAAATCGGATGAAACATCCACCTATGCACCTGTGATGATGGCCTCAGTGGGCCAAGGCATGGTCGGGTCTAAAATGGGGGATGTTGTGATCAAACGTGATATCCCCTGGATGGTTGATCTTTATCAACAAGGGCGTTTGAAATTGGACGAACTGATTTCAGGCCGCTGGAGTTTGGATCAAATCAACGAGGCAATCCAAGACACAAAAACGGGTTCCGCCAAGCGCAATGTCATTATCTTTAAATAGGAAATGCTATGAAACTTCGTGATTTAGACGTCATCATCACGTCTCCTCCTGCGCCGGGCTGGGGCGGACGCTATTGGATTTTGGTCAAAGTCACGACCGACACGGGAATTGTGGGTTGGGGCGAATGTTACGCCTCTTCTATTGGCCCTAACGCCATGACCCATGTAATCAAAGACGTTTTCGAGCGTTATTTTTTAGACGAAAACCCAGAGAATATCGAACGCATCTTTCGTCGCACGTATTCATCCGGTTTCACACAGCGCCCAGATCTAACCGTCATGGGCGCGTTTTCCGGTCTTGAAATCGCGTGTTGGGACATATTGGGCAAAGACCGCGATCGCCCTGTCTGGGCGTTGATTGGCGGGAAAATGAATGAACGGGTGCGGGCCTATACCTATCTTTATCCCCTGCCCCATCATTCAATGCAAGATTTTTGGGGGTCTGCTGACATGGCTGCAGAAACGGCTGTGGAATTGGTGCGCCAAGGCTATACAGCTGTGAAATTTGATCCCGCCGGTCCCTATACAATGCGCGGCGGTCATCAACCGGCAATGTCGGATATTTCCCAATCTGTAAAGTTTTGCAAAACAATCCGCGAAGCCGTCGGCGACAAGGCTGATCTTTTGTTTGGGACCCACGGGCAATTTAATACAAGTGGCGCTATCCGGCTCGGCCAAGCCTTGGAACCCTATGCGCCACTTTGGTACGAAGAACCCATTCCACCAGATAATCTTTTGGAATTCAGCAAGGTTGCTCAGGCTGTCGGCATTCCGATAGCAACTGGCGAACGTATGACCACCAAGGCCGAATTTGCCACATTATTACGTACCGGAGGCGCATCCATTTTGCAGCCTGCATTGGGGCGCGCTGGTGGCATTTGGGAAATGAAAAAGCTTGCGGCGATTGCCGAAGTCTTTAACGCACAGATGGCGCCACACCTTTATGCAGGTCCTATCGAATGGGCGGCCAATATTCATTTGGCAGTATCGATCCCCAATTTGTTGATCGCAGAAACAATTGAAACCGATTTCCATCGCGACTTGATCAAAGGATCGATTAAAATCGATCACGGATATGTCCCCGCCCCAACCGCGCCAGGTTTGGGAATTGACGTAGACGAAGCCCTAGCACGCGCGCATCCATTTGACGGCGATGGGCTACATCTTCAAATGCAGGACGAACCATGCGATTATCAAAACGGCAATAACTTTATCGGAGGCTCCCCGATTAAGATGTAATCACCCTAGAATTCCACAAACATATATGTTATTGAATGTGTGGATGTATTTGGGAATAAATAATGCAAACGCTATTACAACAACCACCTGAAGAAATGCTGACCAAAGCAGGTATGGCTGCGGCTTATCTTAAAACCATGGCACATGAGGGTCGGTTGTTGATTTTATGTCACCTAGGATCAGGTGAGAAATCTGTTGGCGAATTAGAAGCAATATTGGCAATGCGCCAAGCCGCAGTAAGCCAGATGTTGGCACGGCTACGCGAAGATGGACTTGTGCAAACTCGGCGTGATGGCAAAACGATTTACTATTCACTAGCAGATCGTAATACCGAACGGTTGATAGGGTTGATGTATGATATGTTTTGCGGCACTTAACTGCGCAAAACTGTTAAAAAGCAAAAAGCCGCAGACAGTTATCTGCGGCTTTTTTTAATTCTTAGGCGTTGACGTTAGACTTTGTCCCACGGGCGCGTAAATGCCCCCAAGACATTTTGAATATCGCTGTCACTTGCCGATCCGGAAACCTGTGCTACCAGACCGCGTTTTTTGTCGTCAACCACGGCTGAAACAGACGCATCACATCCCGCATCGCTTAGGGCTGCATCATAAATCCGAATGATCGCGCTTTTGCGAAGATCGGGCTTAAAGACTTTGCCAACAGCCGTTTTGGGAAGTTCGTCCAAAATTTCGACATGCTTGGGATGCGCGGCACGCTCGGCGACATTATCAATACAGTACTGCATTAATTCGTCGGTTGTGACCTCGGCCCCAGCCACCAGTTCCACAAAGGCACAAGGCAATTCGCCAGCATGCGCATCTGGTTGCCCAATGGCGCCAGCAAAGGCAACCGCGTCATGTCCAAGAAGCGCTTCTTCGATGAGTGCAGGGTCGATATTGTGTCCGCCGCGAATAATCAAATCTTTGGCACGACCCGTGATCCATAGATAATCATCTGCGTCCAAACGACCCAAGTCACCCGTGCGCAGATAGACGTCTTTATAATAAAGGTCTTTGTTTTTATCGGCTTCAGTATAGGTTGCCCCTGCGACAACACCAGGGTTTGAAATGCAAATTTCCCCGATCTCATCTGGACCACATTCTACCAACGCACCATCAACCAATTTAATGATTTTGATGTCCGTATAGGCAAAGCGCACCCCGACAGAGCCAACTTTCTTTTCACCATCAACTGGGTTGCATGACACCAAACAGGTTGCTTCGGTCAAACCGTACCCTTCGACGATTTTCACGCCTGTTGCTTCTTCGAAGCGCCGGAACAATTCAAGAGGCAGCGGCGCAGACCCTGAAAAAGATGTTTTTACACTAGAGACATCCGCATCAACTGGTCGCTGCATCAAAGCAGAAATTGCAGTTGGAACAGTAATAATAAAAGTAATTTGCCAGCGTTCGATCAATTTCCAGAAGTTATCAAACACACCTTCGCCGCGATACCCCGCAGGTGTTGGGAACACCACATGAGCACCGGAACTGATTGCCGCCATCAGGATCACATGAACCGCAAAGACATGAAACAACGGCAGCGGACAAATCACGTTATCCTTTTCACTAAACAACAGCTCAGCCCCAAGCCAACCATTGTACATAATCCCGGAATAGCGGTGCTGCGCGACTTTGGGCATACCCGTCGTGCCACCTGTGTGGAAATAGGCCGCAACACGGTCTTCTTGGACATCTTCGAAATAAAGCGTGGTGCTACATTTTTCGATGGCCTTGTTGAAATCCATTACATTGGCAGAATGGCTGATCGGGTTCTTTGGACGCACCATCGGCACAATCCAGGATTTGGGAGGCGTCAGATAGCGATTTAAATCAACCTCTAGAACAGTTTGCACATTGCTTGCCATTGCGACAGCAGCAGCTGTTTTTTGGGCAATATCCGACTTTGGAAACGCTTTGAGTGTCACCACAACTTTGGCGTTGGTTTCCCGTAAAATTGCCGCGATTTGATCTGCATCAAGCAGAGGATTGATCGGGTTGACGATTCCGGCCACTGCCCCGCCCAACAATGCAAATATCGTTTCGTTGGCATTGGGCAAAACATACGCGACCACATCATTCGCGCCAACCCCCAAGCTGCGAAACAAATTCGCGGTTTGCGTCGTCTTGGCATGAAGCTGCGACCATGTAAGCGTTTCAGCCTTGTCTTTGGGGCCAGACAAAAGCTGATAGCTGACGGCGTTATTGTTCGGAAATTTTTGCGCTGTGCGTGATAATAATGAATACAGCGTCACGGGCACATCACGATCGGCCCATGGCATTTCATTTTCTAAATTCTGTGAATCTTGGATTGACGCAAATCCCATTTCTTTCTCCCTATTTTGCCTCTACGGACCGTTAGAAACACAATGGCGAGAAAGCCCAAAAGTTTCAAGGAAATAGAATATAAATTTGCGTCAGGGAAACCTAGCCCAAGGTTTCAGAACCATCCGTAAATTGTAATTTTGCCAGACGCGCATAAAGCCCGCCTTCGGCAACCAACGCATCATGGGTGCCCTGTGCAACAATACGCCCTTGATCCATAACGACAATCCGATCTGCTTTTTTCACCGTAGCCAAACGGTGCGCAACGATCAAAGTTGTGCGATCCTGTGACAAGGCATCAACAGCTTGTTGAACGGCGCGTTCGCTTTCGGCATCAAGTGCGCTGGTTGCTTCATCCAGCAACAAAACCGGAGCATCCCGCAGGATCGCCCGCGCAATTGCAATCCGCTGTTTTTGCCCACCGGACAACATAACGCCGCGTTCACCGACATAGGTGTCATATCCCTCTGGCAAAGTGACCACAAAATCATGAACAGCCGCAGCCTGAGCCGCCTTGGTCACATCATCATCTGTGGCACCAGGACGCCCAAACCGGATATTTTCACGCACTGTCGTGGCAAAGATCACGGAATCTTGGGGGACTAAGGCAATAGATGATCTAAAATCATTGCGCGCCATGTCCTTGATGTCAGTGCCATCAAATGTAATTTGCCCCGAGGCAGGGTCATAAAACCGCAGTAATAATTGGATAACGGTCGATTTGCCTGCCCCAGAAGGACCGACAAAAGCGACTGTTTCGCCTGCTTGAATGTGCAGGCTGATATCTTTCAACGCCTGCGCATCAGGGCGGGTTGGATATGTAAATGTCACATTATCGAATACGATCTCACCGCGTCCGCCTTGAGTGCGTGCTTTTGGCTGGTCCGGATCTTTTACATCATCCGTAACAGACAGCAGTTCAACCAACCGTTCCGTCGCCCCCGCTGCGCGTTGAAGTTCGCCCCAAATTTCGGACAGCGCCGCAACAGACCCTGCCACCATGATCGAATAAATGACAAACTGAACCAAAACACCGGCGGTCAAGATACCTTCGCGAACGTCGCGCGCGCCGACCCACAGCACACCAACCACACCA
Source organism: Paracoccaceae bacterium (assembly GCA_024639125.1). Taxonomy (GTDB): domain Bacteria; phylum Pseudomonadota; class Alphaproteobacteria; order Rhodobacterales; family Rhodobacteraceae; genus JAHEJA01. The sequence continues at coordinate 46,473 of JAHEJA010000030.1, read as the reverse complement.
GAAAAAACCAAAAAGATAACAATAGCAGTCATCAGTGCGCGCGTCGAAATTCGACGCTTGGCTGCATCAAAGCTAAGCTCAGTCACATCTTTGAACGATTTTCTCGTCAATGTTTCGTGCGTAAAGGCCTGAATCGTTTGCACCGAAGTCAACGCTTCTGATGCGCTTCCTGAACTATCCGCGATCCAATCTTGGTTTTCGCGGCTCAATGTGCGCAACCGACGACCTAGGGTCAGAATGGGAATGATCACAGCAGGCACAATCAATAGAACAAGCCCAGTCAACTTTGCTGATGTCAAAAGCATCATCGCCATGCCGCCAACAAAAATCAGTAAATTTCGAAGAGCCACAGATATAGACGACCCGATCACAGACAGGATCAGCGTGGTATCCGTTGTAATCCGGCTAAGCACTTCACCAGACATGATACGTTCGAAAAAAGCTGGGCTCATCCCGATAACACGATCAAATACGGCAATACGAATATCTGTGACCACACGTTCGCCCAAGCGGGTCACAAGAGCATAGCGAACAGCTGTCCCAATCGCCAATAAAAGGGCCATGCCCAAAGCAGCAGCAAAGTAACGATCCAAAAGCGCAAGACCGCTTTCACCAAACGAGTCTACAACACGTCGCACCGCTAAGGGCATGACCAGTGAAATACTTGCTGTCAAAATGAGCGCCAACAAAGCCGCATACATCATTGCGCGATAAGGACGCAGAAATGGCCAAAGACCCGCCATTGCAGATATTTTCTTAGAAGAATCCCGTGCCTCTTGCGTGGTTGCCCCAGTCGTACGTGCCATTTTTCGTCCCTTTTTTCCTTGGGGTAGGTCTAGCTAGAATACCGTGAGGTGCAAGGCAGAATTGCACAAATACGTTGGACTTTGTGTGTGAACCAAAAAGTTTCGGGTAATTTTGCGTCAAAAAGTTGGGGAAATCACCCCATTCATCCGAATCAACTTCCCTAAAGGCAACTTAACTAAAGTTATATTATAAGGCATAATGACAATTAATTACGAGAAAACATAACCTATAGGGTGTATTAAATAATCGTAAGTAAGTATCATTTTGATTTTATATCAAAAGAATTCAACATCACACCAAAGACCGTATAATGCTTCTTTAGGGTATACCCACTACATACAGGAAGAGTAAAAATAAATTAAGTCTACACTTTAGCTAATAAGTTAAATATATGTTTTTGTTTAATTATATAAGCAAAATTGACTTTGCACATTAGATAAAGCCCCATAAATCTATATTAGGCTCCCTTGTTTTGCAAAAATGTAGTGCCGCTTTTGCATTTTCGTCACCTGTGACATTTCATCTTTAAAAGTTATCATTTTGATAGTGCTGCTCCAAGTGAATGAGCAGCCGATCTACGAAGGAATGGAATGATGGCGATCACAAAGACTTTTTCAATTACTGGTTCCGTACGCAGCGGAGAGTATGTGTCTGATCAAATGTTTGGTGGGAATGCTCTTCACGACATCAACATCGAAACCGATGGGTCTGTACGTGACTCTTTTTCACAAAGCGTCGAAGCAATGGGCATCACAAACCTGCGCTATCCAGGCGGCTTTGCAGAAGAGCTAGGCGACATCTTAGAAGGTGGAAGCGCCACACATCTTTCTGCTCAGCTCGTCACCTTTCTAGATTGGGTCAAAGCCGAGAATGCAAGCGGCCATGACTATACCGTCACCCTTGGGATCCCAACCAAGTCATTCATCAATTACGATCTCGTGCGTAATTTTGCGCGGATGATCGGAGAAGAGTACAAAGATATTGTTTCCGGCATCGAGCTTGGTAACGAATATTCAATAGGCAACGATACCATCACCGAAAAATCTTATGGCGCACGGGCTGATTTAGCCACGCGTGCATTGGACGACGGTTTCCGTGATGCGGGTCTAAGTGGCAATAACCAACCTGACATTTTGATCCAAATGGCGGAAATTTTCGGACGCGGCAGTTCTTATAATGGAACAGGTCAGCACCTTGAGGCAAATCGCGACATTATTGATCAGCTTTCTACTCAGACGATTAACGCGGTCGATGGTGTCGTAAACCACTATTACTATAGCAAAGATCATATGGATGATGATCGCTTTTCTGTGGATGCATCCGGAATCGCATTTGAAACACGTCACTTGTTCAACAAAACAGAAGCATGGGAACAAGCCTGGAGCGAAGCTACAAATCGTGCTGATTTGGATCTATCGATCACCGAATGGAACATTCAGAAAATGAATGCGGACCAATTGGGCCTAAAGGCGGCAGGAACACTTTTAAAGCAATTTGAATATATGATCGAAATGGGGGCAACTTTGGCCCATGCATGGCCGATCCAACACAAGACTGGGAATGCTTTGGCAGGCAATCCAGGCGAAGATGCAGACCTAAGCCCAGCTGGTGGGTTATTTTCCTTGATGTCCAATTCATTGACGTCAAATGGACGGATGGAACTGGTCGATCTTCGCCTGAATGCCTTTATCACAGGGATTGAAACCTCTGCGTATCAAAATTCATATAAATCTGTGATCTATATTGCATCACGTGATGACACAGTGTTGAACAGCAACATTAATCTGCGCGGTTTCAACAAAGCGATCACAGGTGTCGAAGCCACTATTATCGGCTTTGATCCATCATCGTCAGACGGCCTAAGCGAAATGGCCGATGATGCAGGGCAAAATCGGGTCGCAAAACGCGTCATCCAATTTGAAGAATATCAAGAATTGCGTCGTCTAGCGTTCTTTGATGAAAACAATTCGGCGCATATCACGATCTCTGTCAATTCTAATGGAAGCAAAACCTATAAAACGTATCTTCCAGAGCCAGATGACATCATTGCAATGGTTGATAATCCCAAAACTATCTCGGACTATTATTTTGCGACAGAAACAGATGTGTCCTTTTCCACAGAACATCTAACTCAAGCGGATTTGGGTGGCAAAGATGTGGTGTCTTTTTCGCTAGATCCATATGAAGTGATTGAAATCACGCTGTATCATTCGACTGTTCCTGTATCTGTTCCGGCTCCAACCAAACCGATCCCCCAGGAAGCGACGACCAAAGTCGCAACGTCAACGGCGTCATTAGATGCGTTGAAAATTGATATGTTCGCTATCGAAACATCAATGCACTACGACGATGTTTGTGACCTTGATATTATCCTACCCAATGCGCCAAGCAACGAAGCGCAATCCATTTTGGGATCAGAGATGAATGACATTTTGAACACCGGCACAGGGAATGATTATATCCGCGGCAATAATGGTGATGACTACTTAATCGCCGGCGATGGCAACGATTCTATCACGGGCAGCGGCGGTAATGATACATTGCTAGGCGGCAACGGAGATGACGTTATCTATGGCAACCAAAACAATGATGTGCTGAATGGTGGCGCTGGGAATGACACGCTTGATGGCGGATTTGGAGAAGACACATTTGTATTCGACATGACGGGCAAACGGGAAACCGATGTTATCCAAGATTTCAACATCGAACAGGATCATATCGAATTTCATGGTGTCCAACAGTCAAACAGATTGGGCCAATTTAGCAACATAGACATTGTTGATGCTGGTTCAGATACTGAAATCCACTATCAGGATTACACCCTTCGGCTTTTGAACGTCGATGCGGATCAGTTCAGTATTGCGGATATCCACCTTTTTTAAGGCTTTGGATGACGTATTAGAACAACATATCGCTTTGATATGTAATCTGAATTTTATCGAATTCGGCAATCGATAAATCCGCAAGCTCAAGCCCCATGCCAAAGGCATCAATCCAAAGACTATCGCCAATTTGCGAAACCGCAATTGGATCGGCCCGATCTGCATTCGTGCGCGACATGGCAAAATACAAGCTGTCGACCTGGGTATCGAAATCCGTAATCCTATCATGGGACGTTTCTTGAACAGTCGGATCAAAAACAAAAGTATCCGCGCCCGCCCCCCCTGTCAGGATGTCATTACCTAGTCCCCCAACTAAAACATCGTCTCCGGCACCTCCGACAAGCTGATCATCCCCAAGGCCACCAAACAACCAATCTGATGAATTTGATCCTAGGATATAGTCGTCACCAGCGGCCCCATGCACACGCAAATCGCTTTCTTTGCAATGATATTGATCCGCCCGATCGCTTAGCACCAATGCTAAAGGGATATCTAATTTTGGCTGTGACTGCCCTTGGTTCGCCCCCGCTTGCGCTATACTGGGTGCAATCGGTACAGGGCTATACGTATCAGGAAACGCCAGCTCGCTATTTAATACTTCCCAATGGGTCACATGTGACTGGGCTTGAAATGTGGTCGAAACCGACATCGTTGAAGGATCGGTTGTAATACTTTGGCCATCAGCGGCACTTAAAATCACGTTTTCGCCCAACGGATCTGGATCAGGACCAACATCGGTGATGTCTATAGGGGCAAGCGAAACCGCATAATGACTTTGGATGTTTATATGCAGCCTGTCAAAAAGTTGATCATCAAATTCATTCAATGTCACCTGAACGCTCGCATCACGGAATGAAATATACAAGCCATTGTTTTCTATATGAACATCCGCTTGATCCAAGGAATAAAACATTGACCACGATGACAGATCAAGTCGATCCTGATCTATATCAAATTGTTCAATCCGCATTTGCCCAGCAGAGGGGGCCAAAAAAATTTCATGTCTGTTTTGTGCTAGGATTGGGTCCGGTCCTGTGCCTTGGACGACTTTATGGGACGTCAAAAGCGCCTTATCAAATCGGGCGATTGTGATGTCCGCATCCAATTTTGACCGTGTCGCAAAAACAATATCTGTGTCATCCAAGGTGACCTGAAAATTCATCAGCGCATCCAACCGCCAAGTCAAATCCGCCACGATCGTTTCAATCAAAACCAATGTTCCATGTTCTGAAATTTGAAAGATCGATAAACCCGCCTCTTTGCCCGCGGCAAAAACATAAACTTGCCCATCCACAGTAATGGCATCAAGGGCGCAGATGCCTGCTAATCGTGTTTGACGATCGTCGAGCAAATGATCGACAAGGGTGATTGCCTCTGGGTGTGTTATATCCAAGACAGTAATCGAATTCCCGACCGAAGAGGCTAGTAATAACAACGTCTTGCCATTTTTGTGAACCAGCTCCAGATCGCTAATATCCGACGTTGGCAAACCATCATAAGGACCAAGGCGCCCCGCCGCCTTTAAGCGCCCATTCGACTGCAGCGTCACAAATTGCAGCGTGTCACCATCCGCGATGATGAGGGTATTATCAAGGAACGTCACCGCATGAATGTCAGATGTCACATCTAAAGCAAGTCGTTTTTCAGACCCCGAAAGTTGGATATGCAATTTCTGTTCATTTTGTGAAAAATGCACCGTCCCGAATGCATGATGCAGCAAAAGTCTATGCGGCTCAGCTGAACTACTTGGGGGCATAAGTACCCCATTTGAGGGATCAAACTGCTGTGCAATCTCTTGATAGTCTAATGCCTGCGAATGGGTTCCAGTCAGTAAATCTAAAGAGGTAAATTCCTGATCCAAAGGGCTGTAAATATACAAACTCTGTTGATTTTGGCCCCACACAAACCCCAAATCTTGGTTATCAAACCCCAAATCAAATTTAGAGACATCGCTCATCCACCGCATAAGTCACACCAACTTCCCACTAATCCCACGGCAAGTTTGCGACAGTGACCTTGATAGAATTTTAACCAAATAGGGCGAGATTTTGACCAAATCTTAAAATTTAAAGCATTCCAGAACCACATTCAGCCGCAATTTCGGGATATGTGAGAAAATGGATTGACGATACAGTCGTATATTACGATGTACGGACACAGTATTTAACGAGGGTAGATAGTATGAAAATTGCAATGATCGGAACTGGTTATGTTGGACTGGTCTCTGGGGTCTGCTTTTCTGATTTTGGCCATGATGTTGTATGCGTGGATAAAGACGCCACCAAAATTGAAAATCTAAACGCTGGCAAAGTTCCAATTTATGAACCTGGCCTTGACGTCTTGATGGCAAAAAACGTTGACGCAGGACGATTATCATTCACCTTGGATCTGGCGTCTGCATTGGACGGCGCTGAAGCCGTCTTTATCGCTGTTGGCACCCCAACGCGCCGCGGTGATGGGCATGCGGATCTTAGCTATGTCATGGCAGCAGCAGAAGAAATTGCATCCCTCGCCAAGGATTACTTGGTCGTTGTCACCAAATCCACGGTTCCGGTTGGAACGAACCGCCAAGTGAAACAAACCATCCGAAAAGCAAATCCAAATTTGAATTTCGACGTTGCCTCCAATCCTGAATTTCTACGTGAAGGTGCCGCAATCGAAGATTTCATGAAACCAGATCGCGTCGTCGTCGGGGTTCAGTCCGATCGGGCAGCAGACGTCATGGCGGATATATATCGCCCGCTCTTTCTTCGTGATTTTCCGATTGTTGTGACGGATTTGGAAAGCGCTGAAATGATCAAATACGCAGCAAATGCGTTTTTGGCGACGAAAATCACGTTTATTAATGAAATTGCCGCCCTGTGCGAACGCGTCGGCGCAGACATCAAACAAGTTTCCAAGGGCATGGGAATGGATAACCGCATTGGGAACAAATTTCTTCATGCTGGACCGGGGTATGGCGGCAGCTGTTTCCCAAAAGACACCCAAGCCTTGGCCCGCATCGGACAAGAGCATGCCATGCCGATGCAAATCACCGAAACTGTCATCAAAGTAAACGATGAAATGAAACGGCGCATGATCGATAAAATCTTTGATCTATGTGATGGAAAAGTGAATGGAAAAACCGTGGCAGTCTTGGGCGTTACGTTCAAGCCAAACACAGATGATATGCGCGATGCACCAAGCCTTACGATCATCCCTGCCCTGATTGGCGCTGGCGCAAAAGTCAGGGTTTGCGATCCGCAAGGAAGACACGAAGGCGAAGCGTTATTGCCGAGTGTGAATTGGATCGAAGACCCCTATAAGGCTGCGCAAAACGCCGATATTGTTGTCTTGTTGACGGAATGGAATGAATTCAGAGCCTTGAACCTAAAGAAGTTAGCAAACAAAATGAATACGGCAACCATGGCGGACCTGCGCAATATTTACAGCCCAAAAGATGCTAAAAAAGCCGGATTTCAAGCCTACACTTGCATTGGCCGCACAGGGTTCGTGACCGAGACGGAATAGAACCGAGCGTTGCATTTACCGACAGTTCACCTAAGAAACGCAGCATCCGAAGCAATCTTAACTTTGCTTCGGGTGGCCCATGTCAGAACAGTCTCTTCTTTTAAAACTTCCTTTTATTCAACCCTCGCAGGCGCAAAAGCACCTAACGCATAACGAAGCAATCAATGCTTTGGACTATTTGGTTCAAATGAGCGCATTCAGTCGTCAATTGAACACGCCCCCCTTGGACCCAAACGAAGGGGATAGGTATATCGTCGGACCAAATCCAACCGGACCTTGGCAAAGTGCGACACAGGCATTTGCAATCTACCAAGACACCGCTTGGCGTTTTTTGCATCCTTTAACAGGATGGCAATGTTATCTGCACGATGAAAAGCAAATTGTACTATTTGATGGTGCAACGTGGATCCCGACAACGTCAACATCCATTGATCAACTTGGCATCGGCACCTCGACCGACGAAACACAGCGTTTTGCAGCTCAGACCGATAGCGCCCTTTGGACAGCGCTTCCTGAAGCCGACGGCGGTAACGGTGGCATCATGCAAGTCATGAACAAGCTTGCCCCAAACAATGACGCGGGTATCGCATTTCAAACGAATTACGAAACTCATGCGCTTTTTGGCAGTTTTGGAAGTGAATATACCACACTAAAAACATCGCGTGATGGCGTGAATTTTGTAGAGGCGCTAAGCGTGGACAATGAAACAGGCCGTGTCAGCCACCCACAAACACCCCGATTTCGCGCCTGTGTAAATTATCGTCAGGAAATTAACGAACAGAATTGGCAGAAAATTGGGTTTAATGATGCCGAATATAACGACCAACTGTGTTTTGATCCGGTCAATAATGTCTTTGTTGCTCCGGAAAGCGGCACTTATGTTTTGGGCATTCATGCAATATACGAAAAAGCCAATTCAAATTCAGCGCGGTTACAATGCCGACTAACGCGAAATTCGAGCGATGTGATACAGGGAACAACACGCGAAGTTTCATCAGGTCATCTTACGACAAAAACCGGCTTAGACATTTCGACTTTGGTGTCATTGTCCAAAGGCGATACAGTTGAGGCGCAAGCAAACTATCGAAATGCAATTGGCTATTTGATGGCACATGAAACCGTATTTTGGGGCTATAAAGTTGCATAACCGTTGCTGGGGGCCTCGGCCCCCACTGTGCATACGCACAGTTCCCCCGAGGATATTTCTAAAAAGAAGAAATACTAGGTGAGTGAGCAAAGTGTGTTGTCGAAGAGGGTACTGATGGAGCGGGTAGCGGGAATCGAACCCGCGCCTTAAGCTTGGAAGGCTCTTATGATACCATTTCACCATACCCGCTCAGTGAGGACGGGTGATAAGACAAGGGACCGCAAGCGTCAAGCGCCAAGTCGCGAGTTTATTTAAATTTTATCAATAAGCGATGGACCAGATGCGCGATTTGAATTGACCAGCCTATCGACGCGATGAAATGTCTGATCCTTTTCTGGCGCCGCTGTCATCAATAGCGCCGCGCCTTTGCCTTTTTCTCCTAGCCACTTTGCCCAACTTTCAGGCGGCAGTATCACTGGCATCCTGCTATGCAGCGTTGCAAGCGTTTGATTGGCTAATGTTGTTACAATGGCGCAGCTATGTATTGTCTGATCGCCTTGGACCCAAGTTTGAAAAATGCCTGCCAGCGCAAGTGGATCCGCGTTTGAATTATAAATATACCAAGGCAGGCGGTTGCCGTCTTTGTCTTTGGTCCATTCATAAAACCCCGACATTGGAATAATACAGCGGCTTTGTCTGCATGCGGAGGCAAACGCGGGTTTTGTCGCAATTGTTTCCGCACGGGCATTGATCAACAGCGGTCCATCCGTAGGATGTTGGTACCACGTCGGAATAAAGCCCCAGCGCATCGGAACCAGGCGTCGATTGCAGTCTAATGACGTAACAACATGCACCGGATTGGTGGGACAGACGTTGTAATTCGGGACTTGTGGTAAATCATTTGCGGGCGCGGCTTGAAAGAGCTGCGCCATTGCATCATTGGGTAAGGTGATTACAAATCGTCCACACATGGGGTCACAATAGCTTTGGCCTAATTGGAATACCAACGAAAAGGAGCGTCTCGATGCTGAATAGACTTTATCACGAGTGCCCGCGTGAACAGCGTGCATTGTTGGTTGTTCATGGACTTTATGGGTCTGCGCGCAATTGGGGTGTGATTTGCAAAAGATTATCAGATGAGCGCCCAATCATTGCGGTTGATCAGCGTAATCATGGCGATAGTCCTTGGTTTGCAACGCATGGTTATGAAGACATGGCGCACGATTTAGCAGATGTAATTCAAGCCCACGGCGCCCCCGTCGATGTCTTGGGGCATTCCATGGGTGGCAAGGCAGCTATGGTTTTAGCCTTGAGACATCCTGAATTAGTGAACCGTATGATTGTCGCAGATATTGCACCAGTGACCTATGGGCACGACCAAAGCCAATACATCCAAGCAATGCAAGCGTTGGATCTAAGCAAAATAGAAAAGCGCAGCCAAGCTATGGACGCGCTCGGGGCATTTATCGACGATCCGACCTTGCGAAGTTTTTTCACACAGTCCCTAGATATCAAAGGCAAACGATGGAAATTGAATTTGGATGTCTTGCGCCAAGACATGGATAAAATTCTGGGATTCCCAGAGATCAGCGGCCCCTTTGCTGGGGATGTATTATTTTTGTCCGGTGCCAATAGCCATTATGTTCAAACAGAGCATCGCCCTCTTATCAAAGCGAAATTCCCAAACGCGCGGTTTGCCAAGATCCCCGGCGCCGGCCATTGGCTTCATGCGGAAAAACCCCGGGAATTCGAAGCAACAGTGCGCGCCTATTTAGCACAGGCTTAAGAGCAATATTTTTGCGCCACTTGGCTAAATGTTGTGTAACGTTTCCAAAATCGTTCATTGCGTCTTGAGTCAGAGGCTTTGACATCTTGGGACAAATCTGGATCTGAAATCAATTCTGCGGTTTTGCGTTGCTCGGCACCATTCAAGGTGGCATCTGCCGCCACCTGAAGACAGCCACAGAGCCGTACCGATTTGGTTTTCGCAGAGGACGACAAACATGCCCTTTTGACGATATCAGCCGATGCGAAATGCGGCATCGAAAAAGCCGCCAAAATTGTAGAATATATAATGAATTTCTTCATAACTGCGCCTCGTGTAACGATGGGTAATTTTTACCTTCTATCAGAGCATCACCCTAACACAGATTCATCAAAATAAACACAGCTCTGCGCTGACAAGCAGAAGTTAGCCCAAAATTGGCATTTGCATATCGCGCTCGGTAAATAATGCAGCAAAACCGTTGAAAATGTCATAGCCTACACGCGTTTCCCACCTTGACCAAATTGGAAAATCCACTCATATGCAGTTCTATGATAGAGCTTGATAAAATCCGGAATTTTTCCATCGTAGCCCATATTGACCACGGTAAATCCACCTTGGCCGATCGGCTTATTCAATCGACCAATACAGTTGCCGACCGCGATATGAAGGCACAATTGTTGGACAGCATGGATATTGAACGTGAACGTGGTATTACGATCAAAGCCAACACTGTTCGGATTGATTACAAAGCTGACGATGGTAACACCTATGTTTTGAACCTGATTGACACCCCCGGTCACGTTGACTTTGCTTACGAAGTGAGCCGGTCAATGCGCGCGGTTGAGGGGTCTCTTTTGGTGGTGGACAGCACGCAAGGCGTTGAAGCCCAGACCTTGGCGAACGTCTATCAAGCTATCGAAGCGGATCACGAAATTGTTCCGGTTTTAAATAAAATTGACTTGCCAGCCACCGATTGCGAACGCGTAGCTGAACAGATCGAAGATGTCATTGGCATTGATGCCTCTAATGCGCTTCGTGTTAGTGCAAAATCAGGCATCGGTATAAAAGAAACGCTCGAAGCGATTGTTCACCGGCTCCCTGCGCCCAAAGGTGACCGTGACGCCGCTTTGCAGGCGATGTTGGTGGACAGCTGGTACGATAGTTATCTAGGCGTTGTTGTCCTTGTACGCATTATGCACGGTGTCTTGAAAAAGAACGACCGGATCAAAATGATGTCAAATGGCACGGTCCACCAAGTCGAACGTATTGGTGTGTTCCGTCCACAAATGGAAAAAGTCGATGAACTTGGCCCAGGTGAAATCGGGTTCATTACTGCGTCGATCAAACAAGTACGCGATACCCGCGTTGGCGACACGATAACGCACGAGAAAAAAGGCAGCACAATTGCGCTTCCTGGTTTCAAACCCAGCCAGCCAGTTGTTTTCTGTGGCCTGTTCCCAGTGGATAGCGCCGAATTCGAAGACTTGCGGGATGCGATTGAAAAGCTTGCGCTGAATGATGCGTCTTTTAGTTTTGAAATGGAAACATCAGCCGCTCTTGGGTTCGGGTTCCGTTGTGGTTTCTTGGGATTGCTTCACCTCGAAGTTATTCGGGACCGCATCGAGCGTGAATACAACATCGAGCTGATCACAACTGCACCGTCGGTTATTTATCATATCTACATGCGGTCTGGCGAAATGATCGAGTTGCATAATCCTGCGGATATGCCCGATTTGTCCAAAGTTGACCACCTAGAAGAACCGCGTATCAAGGCAACAATCATGGTGCCTGATGATTACTTGGGCGATGTGCTAAAACTTTGCCAGGATCGTCGCGGTATGCAAATGGATCTAACCTATGCAGGCAGCCGCGCAATGGCTGTCTATGACCTTCCATTGAACGAAGTTGTCTTTGATTTTTATGACCGCCTAAAATCAGTCACCAAAGGTTATGCGTCCTTTGATTATCAAATGATGGGCTACCGTGAGGATAGCTTGGTCAAGATGTCTATCTTGGTTAATGACGAACCTGTGGATGCCTTGTCAACGATGGTGCATCGGGATCGCGCAGAAATGCGCGGGCGTGCAATGTGTGAAAAGCTTAAGGATTTGATCCCGCGTCACATGTTCAAAATCCCAATCCAAGCCGCAATTGGCGGCAAGGTCATCGCCCGTGAAACACTGGCGGCTTTGCGCAAGGACGTTACTGCAAAATGTTATGGCGGTGATGCGTCGCGTAAACGCAAGCTATTGGATAAACAAAAAGCCGGTAAAAAGAAAATGCGGCAATTCGGCAAAGTGGACATCCCACAAGAAGCCTTTATTTCAGCCCTTAAGATGGACAATTAAACGAAAAAAACCTGCTTTTCATAGCAGGTTTTTTTATGTTCAAATTGTCAGTTCAGAGCCCCCAAATACAGCATAAAAATATTATACTTCACCTTCCTCACTACTTTAAATTTCAAAATGAGACACTTAATTATACAAGGCACCTGTGGTGTTTTGGCTAGGAAAGACAAAATGACGAAATACTCGAAACTTCAAATATCATTGCATTGGGGTATGGCTGTACTGATTGCATTTCAGTTCATCCTGTCTGATGGGATCAATCATGCGTTCAAGAGCATTCTACGCGGCACTGAATACAGCTTTGACCCTTTGGTGATGCAGCATGTCATTGGGGGATTTTTAATACTGGCGCTTGTCCTCTGGCGTTTACGTGTCCGCAAAACCCACGGCACGCCGCCCCTACCCTCAGAAGAATCACCGATGTTTAAAAAACTGGCACAGGGTGTTCACTGGGCACTTTATGCTTTTATGGTAATCATTCTGATAAGCGGCGCGGTTGCTTGGTTTGCAATGAATAAAAACGCAGCAAACGCGCATGAATTGCTAAAAACTGGGTTGATTATTGCATTAGCACTGCATGTCGGAGGGGCGCTTTACCATCAGTTCGTGCTTAAAACACAGCCATTAAAGCGCATGTGGTTTTAATCTAGGAGAAGATGGTACCGCCTCTTGGTCTCGAACCAAGGACCTCTGGTTCCACAAACCAGCGCTCTAACCAACTGAGCTAAGGCGGCATTGAGGGTGGATTTAGCTTTGGGCGCTGGTAATTGCAACCCTTATCCGCGCGGAAAATGAAGAAATCGGATTTTTTCTGCGCAGAGCAATGCTTGCAAAACTGGCGTCAGCGATTTACTTGCTTATCAACATTAGTTGGAGTGACGACATGGGCATTAACACCGAATCCAATATTGAAGCCAATCTACAGATTGGGCCAACCGATCAAGGTATGGTTCGGTTGTATATCGTCGGCAACGGCTTTGAAATCCCAATGGATTTTGAGCCAGAAGAAGCCGAAGAAATCGCCGAAGAAATTCAGGCAGCTATTCAGGCAGCCCGCACAATGTCCAGCAAGAAGCGCTAGGCAGATCGGAAAAATGGATCGCGGATGGTGTGTAGCCGCCGCGCAGCCACAGTTGCGAATTTTTGAATAACGGCTTTTCGACGCGCCGCATTCAATTTATGCTCGGGTGCCGGACGCAAAATTTCCCCATAATACGCATCAGCAATGATTAACCCCGTATCCGAAGGAAGCAAATCCGTCGGGAAATCTTGATCCACGGCCCAAAAATAGCGATCACACCAATCTAGGTACCCATCCCATTTCTGGTCTGACATAAAATCTGCACGGCTTGATTTGCATTCCACAACCCAAAGTTCGCCTTTGGGACCAAGCGCCATAATATCAACACGCTTACCTTTGATCGGAACAAATTCTTCGATTGTGACCATATTGAAGGATGTCAAATAACGCGCCACGCCACGCGCCAATAGCTGGCCAGGTTGTAGAATGCTGATATTTTCATTTTCTGTCATGAGCCCAAAATGCCAGACGTGCCAACAGGGTCAAGCAAATAGCACATGCCCCCTAATTTGATCCTAAATGGCTCTTGTTTTCGATCGTCCGCAGGCTTAGGTGTGAATGCGGCGGGTGCTGTTCTTCTCGTTATACGGTTGCATTCCGGTGGCCTTAAGCAATTCCGAGGGAGTTGGCTCTGTCTAAGCCCTGGTTTAGTTACCTGACGCCCACCTGTACATACAGGTCCTCGGGAATGAGATAACCAAACGGTCGCTACGGGCCCGCCACCTATTTGATGTGTGATGTCTGCTGTGTCAGTCCGCTCAAGGATGCACAGTGCATTTGCCATAAAAGACAACTTTGATGAACAATTGGTAGAGAGATCAAAAATCCTCTGGTTTGACCTCATGTGCCATATGATCAAGCACAGCGTTCACAAATTTGCTTTCTTTACCATCCGGAAAGAAGGCAGCCGCAACGCCAACATATTCTGAAATCACAACTTTGGCAGGGGCATCCCCATGCAATAGCTCGGCACTTGCTGCGCGAAAAAGGCCGCGCAACGTGGGATCAATCCGACCCAGCGGCCATTTGGCAACCAAGGCACGGTCCGTGAGCTGATCAATCGCGGCTTGGTGGTTCACGGCATCTTCGACAACTTTGCGGAAATGATGCATGTCACCATCCATCATCGCGCCTTCTTCGTAGACTTCGCCAAAGCGGAAATCCAGAAATTCGCGAATGACCAAATCAGTTGTCTGGCTGCTATGTTCCATCTGAAACAATGCCTGCACTGCATACAAACGGCTGGCCGATTTCATCTTGCGAATTTGATTTCCAGAAAGATTGCTGTTCTGAGTCATACTGTCGTGCCGCCGCTGGCTATTTGATATTCATCAAAGGACGGCTTAAAGCCAATCCCCTTGCGCTGAGCGCCCCACTTACGGCTGAGCGCGATCAGATGCAAGGCCGCAAGCGCGGCTTCTTTGCCTTTATGCGCATAATTTTCGTTTGGGTTCACAGCCAAAAGCCCATTTCCCACGCATAGACCCTGTAACCCCAATAACGTCAGCGCGTGATGCGCATCACGAAACTCTGTTTCAGAATGCAAAAGACCGTCATCCAGAATAGCCCCAAGGGCAACATATCCGTCAAAATTGGCCATACGCTCCGCGATGCCGATAGATGGCGCAATTTCCGACGCAGACGGAACATCAATGCGATCCCAAGCCACGTTCAAATCATCCAAACAATCAGTTGCAGTTTGCACAAGAGAGACAACGACATCAGAATGCTGCGCCGCGACAGCTAACAAAACCTTAACCGGTTTATCAAATTTGGGTATTTCCAAGGCGATTGTCATTGGCGTAAAAACTCCGATTAAGCGTCAAAGGCACATACGATCCCTCATAGCATCAATCAAAGATTTCTTCGATCACATCTTTGGCAAATTCCCAAAAAACTGATTTCTTCTTTTTCTTCTTTTTGGACGAATACTGTTTTTCATCTCGCTTTTGGGACTTTGCGTTCCAAGAATGTTGCGAAGGCGATTTAACCGTCGTTGGTTTGGATCGTTTTGCCGAATTCAGCTGAGACACCGGAATTTGCTTTAATTCATGTAGCGGTGCGCCACAGGACGAACAGGCAAGTTCATGTCTTACTTTTCCTTGTAACGTCAACGCAGCACGCGTTCCGCAATAACAACAGGTTGCAATTTTGGTTCCGTGCGGCATAGCTGATCCTTTCCCGATTTATATTGGAATTCAAAACGAAAATAACAAGAGACCTGCGCACGTTGCATTCAACAAACCTAAGGGCTTGGGAACAATCTTGGATCAAAAGAGGCCCACAATGTCATTTTCTTCTGTTTCTTATCCCTTTGCCATTTCAGAACGCCGTGTGCATTTAACGGTTGGATATTTGGCCTTGTCCCTTCCATGTGTCGTCATTGCGCTCAGCATTTTTGGACAGACCTGCTATTATTCGTCACTAAGCCACTACGCCTATGGGCGGCTCAGCGGCCCAATTTTTAACGGAGCGCTCAGTACAATTGCAATTTTACTATTGTTTTTTACAGCCCCTTCACCAGCGGAAACATCAAAACGGGACTTATTCATCGCACGATTGGCTGGATTAAATCTTATTGTGGTTTTGCTATTCCCGACCGATGGGTCAGGGTGTCTTTATGATGATACGCCAGCACTTGTTTGGGCGACACTTTCAGGCAGCCAAGACTATCCGATCAATGCATCGCTAGAATTACAAGAGGCAACCTTTAGCATTTGGTCCACATGGGGCATACACCACCCCGTTTTAACCTATCTGCATTTTTGGGCCGCTGGCATATCAATCGTGCTACTAGGGTATTTCCCATTGATCGCATTTCGACGTCACACACCAACATCAGGCGTCGGCAAACCGATTAGGAACCGCATCTACCTTATCAGTGGTGTTTTGGTTCTGATCAGCATGACTTTCATTTTGGCGCATCTCATCTGGTTTCCAACATCCCATCTATGGGTAAAACTGCGCGCAACATTCTGGCTTGAAACCATCGCATTGACGGCCTTTGGGCTTAGTTGGCTTACCAAAGGCCGCTTTGTTCGCTCTCTCAATGATTAGCGCGGCAAGGTCGCATAAAGAGCAACAGCTGCAGCATTGGACACATTGAGCGACCCAAAATCACGGGCAAAATCAATGCGGACCAGCTGATCCACTGTTTCTTTGGTTTTGTGACGCAAGCCCGGTCCTTCTGCGCCAAGCACAAGCGCAATGGCGCGATCCCGTTTGCCTTCGACAGCTTGATCAATGGTCACCTCGGCCTCGCCGTCCAGCCCCAGAACCAAATACCCGGCGTTCTGAAGTTCAACAATTGTGTCCGCCAAATTACGCAGCCGCAAATAGGGCTGACGCTCTAGCGCGCCACTTGCCGTTTTCGCCAAGGCGCCTGTTTCGGGCGCGCTATGGCGCTGTGTCCCGATGACCGCCTGTGCGCCAAATACTTCGGCACTGCGCAAAATGGCACCGACATTGTGTGGGTCTGTCACCTGATCCAAAAGCAACAGCCGTGGCGGCATGCCCTCGGCGGCAAATGCGTGATCTTGCAAGCCACCCCAGTTCAACGGCTTCACCTCAAGTGCGGCCCCCTGATGAACGGACCCAGAATCAATTGGCACACTGAATTTACGTGGATCCTCAATTTCAGGCTCCATCCCCGACTCAGCAACCGCATCCGCTAATTTGTCATAGGCATTTTTGGTCAAAACCAACCGAAGTCGGTCTCTTTTCGGGTTCAAAAGCGCATCCCGGACCGCATGAATACCAAAAAGCCAAACCGTTTCCGCCGCAGCTGCACGTTTTGATTGTTCTTTTTCGACGACCCACTTTGGTTTTTTCATGTTTTTATACCTTTTTCGCATGCGTTCTGCCTTGTGCGACAAAGACATATGCAATTTCAAGGGATTTTCCTGTTGACGATGCTTTTTGAGATAGGTAATCACGCCACACGTTCTGCTGATGCAGGAAAGTGGGCGACAGGCCGCAAGGTGTGGCAGGGGACTGTAACTCCCTCGCGGAGACGCACGCCTGGTTCGATTCCAGGGTCGCCCACCACTTTCCAATACGACATAATTATAGCACATTTCCGCTGTAGCGTGCATGCGCTTGCTTTCCTTTTTATTGGAAATTCGCTAGCACAAATTTGAATTTCATTGGGGGCATCATGTCGAAACCACCTTTTAACATTGTAATTGTTGGTCAATCTGGACGTCTACAATACGAAGCGGCTTTGTTTTTAGTTTCGTTGCGCGCCAAAACCCCGAACTTTTCTGGCAAAGTGTTCATCGCCGAACCCACCCAAGGGCCACAGTGGTCGCGCGATCCTGCCATGAACAATCAGGCCGTGCGCGCGCTAATCCAAGAATTTGGCGGCGAAATCATCCAATTCGAAAGCGCTGTCTTTGGGGAAGCTTATCCCTATGGCAATAAAATCGAATGCCTCAGCGCGTTGCCCAAAGGCGAGCCTTTTGTTTTTTTTGATTCTGACACTTTAATTCTGGATGACGTCGAATCAGTGCCTTTTGATTTTGACCGCCCATGTGCATCCCTTAAGGTCGAAGGCACCTGGCCCGAGATCGAATTATATGGGCCAGGGTACACGGAAACCTGGAAATCGCTTTATGATCAATTTGGCCTAGATTTTCAAAGCTCGCTCGACCTGTCACAACCTGACGAATACTGGCGCCGCTATTCTTATTTCAACGCTGGCTTTTTCTATTACAAATGCCCCAAGCTATTTGGCGATCGCTTCTTGGAATATGCCAAAGAAATCAAATTCAATGGTCCCAAGGCTATCGAATGTCAAACCCTTGATCCATGGTTAGATCAAGTTGCGCTTCCATTGGTAATCCATAGCCTTGGTGGCGGGCGCGATGCCTTGCCCGCGGGCTATCTTGATGGGTCTGTTAGTTGTCATTATCGTATGCTCCCCCTGCTCTATGCCAAAGAATCGGATCAGGTCGTGCAAACGCTAGAAGAGGTCACCGAACACAACAAAGTGAAAAAGGTGCTCAAAGAATACGATCCGATCAAGCGCATGATTTATCAGGGGCGCGGTCAAAAGGTTCGCGCCTTGTTTGATCAGGACAACTTGCCAACAAAAGAACGCGCAATCCGCAATAAAATCAAATCCCAAGGCTTCTGGATGCGCTAAGTCCGACTTTCTGACAGATTGTCGCGGCTTTTGCTTGTACTCTGTTCCTTGCTTTGCTTAACCTAACCCAAAGCATTTTACGGAGTTCAAAAAATGACTAAAGGTCCATCATACGGGTTTGATACATTGCAGGTGCACGCAGGCGCGCGCCCTGATCCTGCAACAGGGGCACGTCAGGTTCCCATTTATCAAACCACAGCATATGTTTTCCGTGATGCAGATCACGCAGCGGCTTTGTTCAATCTTCAAGAAGTTGGGTATATTTATTCCCGTCTGACAAACCCAACCGTCGCCGCTCTTCAAGAGCGTATTGCAACACTAGAAGGCGGTGTCGGAGCGGTCTGTTGTTCCTCTGGTCACGCGGCACAATTGATGGCGCTCTTTCCGCTGATGTCACCGGGTAAAAATATTGTTGCATCTTCGCGGCTTTATGGCGGAACAATTACGCAATTCAGCCAAACCATCAAGCGGTTCGGATGGTCTGCAACATTTGTAGATTTCGACGATATGGACGCTGTGAAAGCTGCAATCAACGACGACACGCGCGCGGTATTTTGCGAAGCCATCGCAAACCCGGGTGGTCACATCACCGACCTTGACGCCGTCGCTGCAATCGCAAACGAAGCGCAAATTCCATTGATCGTTGATAACACAACGGCAACCCCGTACCTCTGTCGTCCAATTGAACACGGCGCGACGCTGGTTGTGCATTCCACCACAAAATATCTAACCGGTAATGGCACCGTTACGGGCGGCTGCGTTGTAGACAGCGGTAACTTTGACTGGACTGCCTCTGGCAAATTCCCAAGCCTATCTGACCCAGAGCCTGCCTACCACGGCCTAAGATTCCATGAAACCTTTGGTCCATTGGCCTTTACGTTCCACGGGATCGCTATCGGTTTGCGCGACTTGGGCATGACAATGAACCCACAAGCGGCACATTACACATTGATGGGCGTTGAAACACTTTCGTTGCGGATGGAACGTCATGTCGCCAATGCAATGACAATTTCAAAATGGTTGGAAACGCATCCCGCTGTGGATTATGTGACCTATGCAGGATTGGAAAGCTCGCCTTATAACCATCTTGTGTCCAAGATTTGCCCCAAGGGTGCCGGTGGACTGTTCACAGTTGCCCTAAAAGGCGGATACGATTCATGTGTGAAATTCGTCGATAACTTGGAAATCTTTAGCCATGTTGCGAACTTGGGCGATGCACGGTCTTTGGTGATCCATTCTGCATCAACCACGCACCGGCAGCTTACAACCGAACAACAGGTCGCAGCGGGTGCAGGACCAAATGTAGTCCGTATTTCTATCGGGATCGAAGATGCAAACGATTTGATCGCTGATTTGAAACAAGCGCTTGATACGGCGCAATAAATACCGCTAACCGGTTTCAAGAAAGGCCCCGACAAAGTGCGGGGCCTTTTTTAATCCACAAGTTCGAAAGTGATCGTCACCGACGAGGATACAGATTGATTGCCCAAGGCAATTGGCGCTTTGGCGCTGCGCACCATGTCCATCATTGGCATCGGCATGGCACCCTGCCCGCCTTCGGTGATGTGAAGTACTTTACCTAGCTTTTGACCTGCGGCTTGCGCAAACACATCGGCTTTGTTCATTGCATCTTGGACCGCATTTTTGCGCGCTTGCATCAAATATGGCGCTGGATCAGCAATATCAAAAGATATGCCGCGCACGGTTCCCATACCATCCTGAGACGCAAGATTTATGACTGCGTCCATTTTGGTTAAATCAACCAATCGAATTTCAATTCCGGTTGTTGCGGAATACCCGTCTGTGCGTTCTAATTTTTGGGAATAGCGTTCAGAGATATTCAGCATATTCGTTTGCACATCCTGACGAGGGACGCCAATCCGTTCTAATGCGGAAAACAACGCGAGCGTTTGATCTGACATCATTTGATATGCCGCTCCTGCGTTGGGTGATTCCGCAGTCACAGACCATGAAACGGTCATCACATCTGGGATTGCGTTCACAGCACCATTACCAGAGACAATAATTTCACCAGATTGTGCCGTGACAGTGGTTGATAGAAATAGGAATGACGCCACTAAATATTGAGAAAACCGCATGAGATTGCTCCTGTTTTAAGCAGTATTCCATACGGACAAGCATTTGAATACAGCACATTTTCGCCATAGGCAGGGTTTTGCTTTTCCAATGTGCTTTACTATTGTAAACTTTGAGATGCTCAGCGCATAAGTCCCAGACTTCTAAAAACTTGACTGAACATGAACCTATGAAAGCAAATTTTGCTCTTTCCCTATCCTTTGATGGAATTACCCTGCTTGAACGGGTCCAAAAAGGGTGGTGTGAACGTGGGTCTGTATCTTTGGACACAGACACTTTGTCAAAGGACATGTCGCAACTTTTGGAACATGTGACGTCGCAAGAACACGATGCCACCAATGTCAAATTGGTGCTTCCCCAAGAACAGATAAAATATTTGGTTCTTCCTTTGATATCGGATCAAACCGACGACGAAATTGAAAATTTCATCAAACAAGAATTAGAAGGCGCAACCCCCTATTCCGTGTCCGATCTGCGCCTTGATTGGTGTCTCAAAGACGCGCATGTCTATGTCGCAGCGGTTGCATTGGAAACCATGGAAGAAGCGGAAAGTTTCGCGATTACACATGGATTCACCCCGCTTGGGAATGTTGCAATCGCGCCCAAGGGTGCCTTTGATGGCGAAGTACATTTCGGCAGCTTTCGCGGACTTAGCCCATTAGAGCGGGACACGCATCAAATCGTGATTGTGCCCGCCCCAATAGACATAGGCACGCCTGATGAAACGAAACAGCAGCCGTTGCCTGTGGTGTCGGTGCCTGTGGTGTCTATTTCGAACGAAACTCAAATTAATGCGACCGTGTCTTCGGAAACTTCACCGAACAAAGCCACGGATCCGATGGCCCCCATCGATACAGAAATTGACGACACCGCAACGCCGCCCGAAACAATAGAACCCAGTTCGACCAGCGGAATAGGTGCGTTTTTTGTATCCAAGCGGGATGCAGACACCGAAACTCTGGCGTCCCTATCGGACGTGGCACCACCATTAGCTTCCCCTACCCCTGTTGCGCCGTCTCACATGATATCAGCCGAAAAATCGCGACTGACTGTTTCTACAGTTCGTGAACTTGGGGGGGCACTGTTTGAAAGTTTGCGCAAAATACCCGTTCCGTTGATTGCCGCTCTGCTGTTTTTGGCGACCCTTGCAGGGGCCTATCAGCTCATTCGCCCAAGTGCAGATGCGCAAACAGAGATCAGCTTGCTATCAGAACCTGCTTTTGTCGACACCACACTGCCAGAGCGAACAAATGTTCTAGATATCCCTATCGCGGCGCGTCCTACACCTGAGTCCGGCATCGAATTTGGTGTTAACCCTGGAACTGACTCTGGAGCTTTGGGGACTGTGTTACCGGGAAAACCACCAGAAGAGACGCAACAACCAACAATTGATGTTGGAACAGTTGATCCTCAGAGCTTGATCAAGGTTCCGCAATTTGAGGACAGCGAAAATATCGCCGAAATCGAAGCGACAACAGAAACCGGCGCGAATGAAATTCCAATCGAAGAATTGCGCCGTCGCTATGCCGTCACAGGCATTTGGCCCGTTTCGCCCTTAGAACCCCAAGTTGTTGATCCCGTTGCCCTTGGGGATCTGTATATCGCCTCAATTGATCCAGAGGTCTTGCAACAAGACGCCATTGCCTTGCCAACAGCGCAAAGTTTTAGCACCGAAACAGTATTGAATAGCCAAGGTGTGCCTGCGCCAAACGGGGCCGTTTTCAAATTTACCGACGATGGTTTGGTCGAAGCGACAGCCCAAGGTGCGCGATCCCCGGATGGGCACATGGTGTACCTTGGCAAGCCACCAGTCGTGCCCCCATCCGCACCGCGTCAGGACAGGGCAGAAACCCAAGAACAACCAACCCAAGTCGCAGTTGCATCGACCGGTGTTCCCCTGCAACAATTACGCCCAAAGCAGCGACCCGATATCGCAATAGAGCAACAAGTCGAACAAGACGAACGTGATGCTTTGGCCTTGTTGCGACCACAAATACGCCCCTCGGGTATTGTTCCCTCTGACCCCCAAGAGGTCGCCGATACAGAGACGCCAGCCGGTATAGGGCAAGAAATCGCCAAAAGCGTCATTCCCAAAGCGCGCCCCAAAAACCTAAACACGAAAGTTGCGAAAACCAATCCCTCGGTTGCCGCAGTAACGCCGACGCAACCAAGAACGCCAAGCAAGGCATCGGTGACTGCGAATGCAACAGATGACAACGCAATCAACCTTCGCAAGGTCAATTTGATTGGCGTTTTTGGCAAAGGCAACAGTCGGCGCGCGTTGGTTCGCCTGTCCTCTGGACGGCGACAAATGGTTGAAGTCGGGGATCGCTTTGATGGCGGCAAAGTCGCCGCCATATCAGAATCTGAATTACGTTATGTAAAATCAGGCAAGAATATCGTCCTTAAGATGCCCAAAGGCTAAAAACGGGTTACCCTTCTGATACGCCTGCTTCGGCGAATGTTGCCATGCCCGAATGACATGCAACAGCTGCCTTTAAAATACCCAAAGCTACCGCCGCACCAGAGCCCTCTCCGAGTTTAAGACCCAAAGCAAGCAACGGCTTTTTGTTAATTTTTATCAACATATTGCTATGCGCGGCTTCTGCGCTTTGGTGGCCCGCAACGCAATGATCCAAAGTTTTTGGATCAATCGCATATAAAACGGCAGCGGCTGAACAACAAATAAACCCATCCAGAATTACGGGAATGCGATGGTGTCTTGCGGCTGCAATTGCGCCAACCATGGCGGCAATTTCGCGACCACCCAAGGCGGCCAAGGTCGCAAGGGCATTGCCAAGGGCGTTTGCATTTACAGCCAAGCCACGATTCACGACATCCGCCTTGAGCACAAGACCGGCATCCGTGACGCCCGTACCGCGCCCGACCCAATCCGAACCAACACCCCCAAACAAAGCCGCGGCAAGCGCCGCTGCTGCTGTTGTGTTGCCAATCCCCATTTCACCTGTGATCAAAACATCAGCCAACGGATCAACCGCTGACCACCCTAGGCGCAATGCATCCACACAATCAGCTTCGCTCATTGCTGGACCTTGTGTGAAATCTTGGGTCGGTCGATCCAAATCCAATGCATGCACCGCTAATGTTGCCCCAAAACAATCGGACAATTGGTTGATGGCAGCGCCGCCAGCTTGAAAATTCCACACCATCTGCTGAGTCACCTCGGCAGGAAAGGCAGACACGCCTTGGGCTGTGACACCGTGATTGCCCGCAAAGATCACAACCTGTGGCGCACTGATCTTTGCTTTTGCATCCCCACGCCAGGCACAATACCACTGTGCCAAATCTTCTAATTGACCAAGGGCCGCTGGCGGTTTTGTTAATTGGGCGTTGCGCTCTGTGGCGGCTAGGCGTGCTGCGTTATTTTCGGATGGGAAGGCCGCAATAAGGTCTGCGAATTCGGCGAGCGTTGAGAATTGGGTTGTCATACTATCCCTACAAAGATTAACGTTTCCCAAAGTGTATCGCCCCATACCCATTACGAAACAAGGCAGAATAGGGCGAAATAGGGATCAATTTCGACATGTCTAATTTTTCTAAAGCGCCCAGAGACATTTTTCTCTGTTTCAGTCTACTGACCCGCATTCCTATCAACCTTCCTCAGAACGCGTTCGAACGACAAAGTCGCGCGACTTGGGCATTTCCACTTGTCGGACTTGGAGTTGGGCTTTTGCTGTGGGCTGTGATTGACCTTCTCAATATTGGGCTACCGCTTTATATTGCGGTGATTGTCGGAATGGCCACATCACTGTTTGTGACAGGTGCAATGCACGAAGATGGTCTTGCCGACTGTGTAGACGGGTTTTGGGGCGCCTATACCAAAGACCGTCGCCTTGAGATTATGAAAGACAGTCAGATAGGCACATACGGCGTTTTGGGATTGGGATTTGTCATCACCCTAAAAGCAATTTTTCTGATAGAAGGCGCAGCCCAGTTATCAATGATCCTTGCCGCTGCGGTGGCGTCACGCTCAGCTTTGCCTATGATCATGTCCCAAGTGCAAAATGCGCGGCGTTCGGGATTATCACAATCGGTTGGACTCCCTAGCTTCATGACCGCTATAGGCAGCATATTTTTGGGCTGTGTGCTGGTTTTGCTATTAACCGGGCTTACAGGGATCCTTGTGATTCTTTTCACTGCTTGCCTTGTTTGCGGTATTGTCATGCTGGCAAAGCGAAAAATCGGCGGGCAAACGGGGGATGTTTTGGGAGCCTGCCAAATTATCACCGAACTTGGTGTTTTGGCGCTGCTCTCGCTGTTTTGAGTGTATCCAATAAAAAACGGCGACCCTTGAGCCGCCGTTTTCAATACCATAGCAATATTGGTTTACGCCGCGCGTGATACCAAGACGTCGTCGACTTTTTTAGCGGCATCTGCTTCGTCCCAATCTGACGCTGCTGCAACTTCGCGTGTCAAACGCTCTAGAGCAGCTTCGTACAATTGACGTTCGGAATAGCTTTGTTCGCGTTGATCATCACTGCGGTGCAAATCACGAACGACTTCGGCAATGGCAATCAAATCACCAGAGTTGATTTTTTGTTCGTATTCTTGCGCACGACGCGACCACATTGCGCGTTTTACTTTGGCTTTGCCTTTCAGCGTTGTCATCGCTTTGTTAACAACATCTGGGCTGCTCAAAGACCGCATGCCGATTTCGGTCGCTTTATGTGTTGGAACGCGCAGTGTCATTTTGTCTTTTTCGAACGACACGACAAACAATTCCAGCGTGATGCCAGCGATTTCCTGTTCTTCTACCGAAACGATTTGTCCCACGCCATGGGCGGGATAGACAACATAATCATTTGGGCTAAACTCAGGTTTCTTGGCTTTAGACATTTATTGATCCCCTTTTAGGTCTTGTCTCACGACAAAAATACCCAGACGGCAATACATCTACTGCCGAACATAGGTTGAAGCTGTGAATTACACTTTGCGCGATCCAGCACATCGAGCAAAGCAAAGTAGGTTTTTCATTTGTGGCATCAGTATACCACAAAATTTCACTGATTCCTAGAACCGTGAAACATAGGGCAATTCGGGGGTTAGCCGCCTTCGCCCGGGGCTTCGGAAAAATACTTTTCAAGCTTGCCCTCTTCTCCGTCACGTTCTTCTGCGTCGGGAAGCGGGTCTTTTTTGGTGATGATGACGGGCCATTTTTCCGAATATTTACGGTTAAATTCGACCCATTTTTCCATATCTGGCTCTGTGTCTGGACGAATGGCATCCGCAGGACATTCAGGTTCGCAAACACCGCAGTCGATACATTCATCAGGATGGATCACAAGCATGTTTTCACCTTCGTAAAAACAATCCACTGGGCAGACTTCAACGCAGTCTGTGTATTTGCACGCGATACAGGCGTCGTTTACGATATAGGTCATGCCAAACATCCAACTTCGAGTTTCGTATACCGCTTGCTAATCCATGTTTGCATGTCATTCAAGCTGTCTTGACCGCAAAAGATCAAGCGTGCGGCGATCCTTCTTGGTTGGGCGCGCATTTCCTTGGGATTTGGGATTTGATAGATCCTTTTCCTGAATAGGTGTTCTATCTTGGTAAAGTGTTTGTGCTTCTGGTGCAGGTCCACGCCTATCGCCCAGTGCAATCACTTCGATCACGCGAATTGTGTCGGCCTGAGGAAAGGTCAAAACATCCCCTGCACTGACTGTGGTTGCGGGCTTGGACACTTTGTTGGCATTCACACGAATATGGCCGCCAGATATTATCTTGGCGGCCAAAGTGCGTGTCTTAAAGAACCTTGCATGCCACAACCATTTGTCGAGCCGCAATTTTCCGTCAGCAGACAAGGATCACCCCTTGTCTTTTAGGCCCATAAGAGCCGCTGCAAACGGGTTGTCCGGATCAATACGATCTTTCTTTTCTGGACGCGCTTGGAAGGTCTTGCCACCCTGAGGCTTATTATCGCGGTTCGGTTTGCCGCCTTTGCCTTTGGGCTTGCCTTGACGACGTTGTCCTTCGGCACGTTTTGCATGCGCCTGAGGACGCGGTTTGCGGCCCCACGTAAAGGTATAGAACACTTCGTTTTCTGGCGCAGATTCGGACACTGTGTCCGCGGCGTCTGACCCTTGGTTTGGCTCAACCGGCGTCGGTTGCGTTTCCACATCCGTTTCAGGCGCAACAGCATCGGCAGCCGCAGCATCCTCAGCAGGTGTGTCCACCACCACAGCAGTGGTTGCCTTAACTTTTGCGCGTTCGCCTTTTTCAGCTGCATAGCCAAGGCCCTGCATCAAATCAGCGAATTGCTCTAGCGTCATGCCCGTAATCGATAGCATATCTGCTTTGGCTTCAAACCCACCGCGGCTATCTTCGGAACGAAGCATATCCGCAAGGCGTTCTAGCATGTCGATACGGATCGCACGTTCGCCTGCATTGCGATAACCAGACATCGTGTCGGCACCAGCAGGCGCATGTTTATCAACCGGAAGTGTCACCAACCCTGGCGGGGGCGCTTCTGGGAATTCATCTAGCTTTTGCGCCAATGACCAAAGCACCAACCGCAAACGCGTCGGGGCCGGCTTCAACAACAAGGGCATAAAAATCGTGAACTGGCCAAAGCGAATGCCGTGCTTGCGCAAAGCGCCACGGGCATCTTGATCCAAGGCCTTGACGTCATCAGCAACCGACGCGCGTGGCAAAATGCCAAACCCTTCGACCATCTGAAACGCAAAACCACGTGCCAAGCCTGAAAGCTCTTCGTCACGTTGTAAATTCAGCATAGGCTCAAACAACGCCGCAACTTTGCGATCAATAAAGTGTTGTAACCGGCGTTCGACTTTTTGTTGCACATCCACACCGGCTTCTTCGTCAACAAACGCAACGATGCGGGGTTTCATTGCATCATCTGTGCCAACGAGTTTGCCGATGGCATGCTCGCCCCACATCAATCCACCCTGTTCTGTGAAATCGATTTCCGTATCGGGGGCGTTATAAAAACGATCCGCCCGCAAGTGGAAATGCGGAGCCAATGCTTGCAGAGAAGCTGACTTCAGGGTTTTTGCCTCTTGCCCAGTTGCGTCTTTATCTTGACGGAACTGAAATCCTTCGAGCCGACCGACGAATTCGCCTTCTACGGTCACCTCACCATTTTCATTTACTTCGGCCAATAGGGCCTCCTTCTGTTTGAGCCGGCGTAACAAAACAGATGTCCGCCGATCCACAAATCTTTGAGTCAAACGCTGATGAAGGGCGTCTGATAACCTGTCTTCTACAGCGCGAGTCGCGTCTCGCCAATGATTTTCATCATCTACCCACCCACTTCTTTGTGCGACATAAGTCCACGTGCGAATAAATGACAGCCTTTTTGACAATGCATCGATGTCCCCATCCGCGCGATCGATCCGTTTTATCTGGCGCGCCATCCAGTCATCTGGAATGCGTCCTCGCTCATGCAGGTATGCGTATATCACCTCTAATAGGGCGGCATGTTCACCATGAGAAATGCCTCGGAAATCAGGAATACGACAGACATCCCACAGCAACTGAACCGACGCGCCATCGCTTGCTCTGGCGCGGATTTCGGCCTGTTGCGAAAGTGTCTTTAACGCCATTAAATCGTCCGCTTCACGCGCTTTTACCAAAATTTCATTGCTGGGACTGGCTTCAAGTGCATGAATTAACGCATCAATTGAACCGAATCTTAAATCGGAATTGCGCCATATCAATTTCTTTAGAGGGGCAAAACGATGTTCCATAATGGCCTTGGCCACTTCATCAGATAACGGCGCCGCCTCGCCTGTAACCCCAAAGGATCCATGGCTCATTCCACGCCCAGCGCGCCCTGCAATTTGCGCCAACTCATTCGGGGCCAGATCACGCATACGCCGCCCGTCGAATTTGGTAAGGGACGAGAAAGCAACGTGATTCACATCAAGGTTCAACCCCATCCCGATCGCATCCGTCGCAACCAGATAATCAACGTCACCATTTTGATACAGTTCGACCTGTGCATTGCGTGTGCGCGGGCTTAGCGCGCCCATCACAACAGCTGCACCACCCTTTTGGCGGCGAATCAGTTCCGCAATCGCATAGACATTATCCACCGAAAACCCGACAATCGCACTGCGCGGCGGCATACGGCTTATTTTTTTTGACCCGGCATAGACCAACTCACTCATGCGATCGCGCCGCATGAATTGTGCTTCGGGAACCAGGGCCGCAATCGTGCCCCGCATCGTGTCCGCCCCCAAAAACAATGTCTCATGCGTGCCGCGCATACGCAGCAATCGGTCAGTAAACACATGACCGCGTTCTGGATCGGCACAGAGCTGAATTTCGTCAATTGCAACAAAATCCGCCCCCATCCCTTCGGGCATCGCTTCAACAGTACAGACCCAATATTGAGTACGCGGGGGCACTATGCGTTCTTCGCCAGTAACCAAAGCCACAACAGACGGGCCACGGATCGCGACAATTTTATCATAGACTTCGCGCGCCAAAAGCCGAAGCGGAAGGCCAATAACCCCTGTGCGATGTCCCAACATACGTTCAATCGCATAGTGGGTTTTACCCGTGTTGGTTGGCCCCAACACGGCAGTAATGCGCGACAACATAGCCATTCAGCGTCCTATCCTAAAGCGACTGCCCTTTTACAGATGCTGATAGCCGTTGCAACGCTTTGTCCAAATTTGCCAACCTAGGATGGATTTCGTGCACCGCTTGATACGTTCTAAAAGCAAGTTCTTTGCGATCTAGTGCTTCATAGATTTGAGCCAAGATATAAAGTGCTGGATAAAACTGCGTCTCTATCCGAAGAGCCACTTCTAATTCGGCAATCGCCGGCCCGATATACCCAAGCGCATACAACGCCTGAGCATAGCCCAAATGAGAAGCAGCATGATCTGGCGCAAGCTCGCACAACGTCGCAAACCGATCCGCGGCATCATGGAATTTCTGCTGCGCCATTTCAGCCTCGGCCCGTTTTAAAATCAAATCAGCACTCGCAGATCCCGTTTTCGACCACAAAAATATCAATTCACGTTCTACGCTTGCAACCTCTGCAGCATCAACGCTCCGCAGTTCATCCAAAAGGTTTGTAAAACCTTGCTTTGTTTCGCCAAAAGCCAGATTTGACACAAAAAACATCAAAGTTAACCCAACGGTAAGTTTGATTATTCGGATAAGGTTTCTCATATCATTACTTTAGCTATAGGATTAAACAAATCAAACTTAAAAAGGTGTATAAATATGAGCAATGTTATAACTGCAGCCGTCGATGCATTAAACCAAAAGCTAGATGGCAAGACATTTGAAGGGTCCGCCAAATTTGCAATCGAAGACGAAGGATCGCTCATCATCGACGACCAAGGCGTGCGCGCCGGCGATGATGAAACCGATGTTACACTGATTGCGAATTCTGACACGTTCCAAGCCATTCTTTCCGGTGATTTGGACGCAACATCTGCGTTCATGTCTGGCAAACTGCGCCTTGATGGCGATATGGGCACAGCCATGCGTTTGGGCAGCTTCCTCGCCTGACACATGCCAAAGAATGCTCCTTATTTCGCGGAACTGGCTCAAGAGCCTGATCACGGCTGCGCGGTATGGTTGTCCACTTCGGACAACATCCGCATCCGTGTATCAGAGTGGACATACCCGAATGCAGCCGGAACCGTCTTTATACTTCCAGGTCGTACCGAGTACTGTGAAAAATACGCAGAGGTCGCAAAGCGCCTGAATGAACATCAGCTCAATGTCGTCGCCATCGATTGGCGCGGCCAAGGCCTCTCGGATCATTTTGGAAAATCCCACATGGTTGGCCATGTCAATCAGTTCCGCGATTTCCAAGACGATCTCGCGACGCTGCTGGACTATGCGCACACTCAGAACATGCCCAAGCCATGGTCCATGCTGGCCCACTCTATGGGCGGTGCAATTGGTCTTCGGCACCTCACCGAGCACAAAGATTTTTCTTCTGTCGTATTCAGCGCACCAATGTGGGGAATTCATATGACGCTGACCGTAAAACTATTTGCACCGCTTTTGGCAAAACTCCTAAGCGCGACAAAACTACATGATGATTTTGCCTTGTCGGTTTCCCATGATTCAATCCTAATCACACAGGACTTTGCGAACAACACGCTGACACCGATCCAATCCTCATGGGATTTACTCAAATCTCATATGATCAAACGCCCAGAATTACAGCTCGGCGGACCAAGTTACGCATGGCTCAGCCAAGCGCTTCAAGATTGCGACCTACTTTCACAGGAAAAATCACCCAATACCCCCTGTCTTTGCTTGCTCGGTGGCAATGAACGCATTGTCGATGTAAAGCGCATCCAAACACGTATGACGGACTGGCCAAATGGGACTTTGAAAACAATTCCCAAAGGCGAACACGAAGTGCTGATGGACACACCCGACAATGTCGCGGCTCGTGTGAAAATGATCGCACAGCATTTCAAAAATACCGCATAGGCTTTCTTTTTGCCAAAAATACTCAAGCCAAAGGCATGCCCCATCGGGGCATTCCCCTTGTCAGCTCTTGCAGAGTTGCCTATCTCATAGGGAACAACAAAGAGGTCACAATGTTCAAACTTCCCTTCCCCCTGTATGATGCAAACACCACGTCCGGCGATAAAAATTTGGGCAATCTGCCAGAATGGGATTTGTCGGACCTCTATCCGTCCCAAGACGACCCAACCCTGATAAAGGATCTTGAATGGCTCTCGACGGAATGTGCCGCGTTCGCATCCGACTACGAAGGTAAATTGGCGCATCTGTCTGCCGATGATTTCCTGACCTGTGTTTTGCGCAACGAAAAAATCAGCAGCATAGCCGGACGTATCATGTCATTTGCGGGCTTGCGGTATTACCAGCTTACAACCGATGCTCAGCGGACAAAATTCATGTCCGATTGTCAGGAAAAAATCACGGACTACACAACACCTTTGGTGTTCTTTACGTTAGAAATAAACCGATTGGCCGACGATCATTTCGACAATTTGTTCACCCAAAATATCGAACTTGCGCGCTACAAACCGATATTTGACCGCATTCGATCAATGAAACCCTATCAGCTTTCTGACGAATTGGAAAAGTTCCTCCATGATCTGGGCGTCGTAGGGGATGCGTGGGAACGCCTCTTTGATGAAACAATCGCGGGACTGACGTTCACAGTTGATGGCGAAGACTATAACATCGAGGGAACACTGAATTTTCTGACGGACCAAAATCGGGAAAAACGCGAAGAAGCCGCGCATGAATTGGCGCGCGTTCTTGGTGAAAACATCAAAACCTTTTCTCGTGTTCACAACACACAAGCCAAAGAAAAAGACATCATCGACCGGTGGCGCGGCATGGAAACGCCCCAAACAGGGCGGCACCTGTCTAATCACGTCGAACCCGAAGTGGTCCAAGCCCTGCGGGATGCGGTCGTCAATGCTTACCCTAAACTGAGCCATCGCTATTACGAGCTCAAGCGCAAATGGTTGGGGCTTGATCGGATGCAAGTCTGGGATCGCAATGCGCCCCTTCCAATGGAAAGCGATCGCTTGGTTGACTGGTCCGAAGCGCGGCAAACCGTGATGGATGCTTATAACAGCTTTGATCCACGCATGGCTGATTTGGCAAAGCCCTTTTTTGACAAAGGCTGGATTGACGCCGCTGTGAAACCTGGCAAGGCGCCCGGTGCTTTTGCCCATCCAACGGTCACGAATGTGCATCCATATGTGATGCTCAACTATTTGGGCAAACCGCGCGATGTGATGACATTGGCGCATGAACTGGGACATGGTGTTCATCAGGTACTTGCCGCGGAACAAGGCGAAATGCTGTCTTCTACACCGCTTACTTTGGCGGAAACAGCATCGGTTTTTGGGGAAATGCTGACATTTCAAAAGATGCTAGAAAGCGCAAAATCAAACCAAGAACGCAAGGTCATGCTGGCTGGCAAAGTCGAAGACATGATCAACACAGTTGTGCGCCAGATTGCCTTTTATGACTTTGAATGCAAACTTCATGCTGCCCGCAAACACGGAGAACTAACCCCGGAAGATATCAATGCGCTTTGGATGTCTATCCAAGCCGAAAGCCTAGGCGAGGCCTTTGATTTTATGGAGGGCTACGAAACATTCTGGGCCTATATCCCGCATTTCGTGCATTCCCCGTTCTATGTCTATGCCTATGCCTTTGGTGATGGTTTGGTGAACGCTCTTTATGCTGTCTACAAAGATCACCCCGAAGGGTTCCAAGAAAAATATTTCGATATGCTCAAAGCCGGCGGATCCAAGCATCACAAAGATCTTCTTGCGCCCTTTGGACTTGATGCGTCGGATCCAAAATTCTGGGACAAAGGTTTGTCGATGATTTCAGACATGATCGACGAATTAGAACGCTTGGAAGACGCCTAACCGCGTTTTGCCTTGCGCTCTTTTATCATCAATTGACGTGCCAGTGGAACCTCAGCAAGCTCTGGCACGTCTGAATTCTTGATTAACCTATGAATTTACTAATAGCCTGCTCTGTATTGCGGGCTGATATTCATCCGAAAGCAATGTTTGCATTGCCCGAATAGTTAGCTCTGGGCTTTCTAAAGTCGGGAAATGCCCGGCATCGGGGATGATCGCCAGTTGTGAACTTGGTAATAATTCCGCCATGAATTCTTGGCGTTTCATAGGGACGAGCCCATCTTCGGCGCCACATATAACAACAGTCGGAATGCGGATGCGCCGCAGCGTTGCTTGTTGGTCCATACGCCGCTGGAGTGCGCGTGCCTGCGTTACATAAACATCCGAACCCAGCGACATTGCCATATCAATCAACTGATTTTGATGCGTTATTTTTTGTTCGCTGGCTGCAAGCATATTATTTTGCAACTCTTCCCGTATGACTTCGTCAAGCCGACCAATTTTTGCACCAATTATATTTGCCTCACGATCAGCCGAGGCCTGTGGCGTTTCAGCCAAAGGTGAACAAGACATCAGCCCCAAGTGCGACACCCGTTTGGCTTCACGCCGCACGACATCCATTGCAACAATCCCGCCCAAACCGGACCCCACCAAAGCAAATTCGGGCGGCGAAAGGTTCAAAACCGTTTGCGACATCATTTCAATTGACGTGCATGCTGAAAAATTTGGAACAATAACCGTTCGTTCCGACGAAAACGCAGCTATCACATGCTGATACAATCGTGCATCGCACATCATATCAGGAAGCAGAACCAATGGTTCGCGCATTTTAATCCCCAATTCCCTTGGCCCGATCAAACATAGGGGCCGCATTGAAATATATTTCCACCGAAGGTTATGTTTACTAACGACGTTTTTCCTGCATGTAAAAACGTCATCACATGACTTACGATGGTCTCAGAAACCAGTTTCTGCGCATTTTCCAATGAACAGCAATTTTTAAAGCACCCGAAAGGATAGTTGCATATACTTTTGCGACTAAACTGCCGCACTTATTAACTTTAGGTTGTACAAATTTACTTGAAATCAAACACGCCGAGCATCCCCCGGCGTGTTTATTGGTATTAGTCTAGCTGACTCCAAAAGAGCCCCAAATGACGCGATACAATTTCATCATACCGCTTGGATTTCTTCAAAGCTTCAAGGCCAGCATTGAACCGGTACAAATGGGTCGTACCACGCCAATGCTTTTTCGAGATCAACACATGAAGCCCTTCGATCGATAAGGGGCGCTTTAATGGCTCGACAGCGCCCTTTAGGCCCAAGTCATGAATTTTGGTCCAGCCCAAAAATTCATTCACGGTCACAGCGTCAACTTCGCCCTTCATCAAAAGATCAAAGCACGCATCTGGGCTTTCTGCTTGGACCAACTTTATCGCCCCAGTTTTCAGCCATTCACGTCCTGCGCGGTCCAGATCATGGGTAAAATACCCAACAGGACGACATAGCGTTTTACCAACAATGTCACCATCCGTTTCAAAGTCAAAAGCCGCATCCGTACGTGTGAACAACAGAATTAACAATTCGACTAAAGGTTCCGAAAAGTGAAAGTTAGCACAGCGCTCATTTGCGCGATCTTCTTCGCAATTTGGCCGCAGCCACGGGAACCCCATGTCAAATTCTTTGCCGTCCAATTGAGGGAACAAATGTGTCGACCAATCATCGTCCCAAGTAATGGCATAGGGAACTGGATAGGGGCTATTTTCCAACGCGGCATTGACCAGTTCGGTAACCATACCTTCACCGACCCAATTACGGTCTGTAAATGGCGCGTAATTGGACCCTGTCAGCAGTTTCATTTCCGCATCAACTTGTTGCAATGGCGTTGCATCCGCAACATCGTCACTCGGCAGACACGGGATATTCAAAACCGTGCCCGGCGCAAACTGTAACAAAGATCCGTTTAATTTGCCTTGGTTGCCATAATAGATCACAGACCACTTTTGTTGATCTTGATAATATGTTTCCGCAATGGAAAACACGGTTTCACCTGGCTTAACTTCGTGTTCAACATCACACGCAGCCCATGCAGCTTGCCCAAACACTAGAGCAAAAAGTAAAATTAAATATCGCACCATAGCCTCCTAGAGTTCGCTCCAGATTTTTGACATATGCGCGTCAATAATCTGCTGATAGGTTCCATTGGTCTTGATCGTGTTCAGTCCCGAATTGATCGTCTCTAGCAAGACATCTGAATCTGGGTGATTTTTGCTAACCACAACATGCAATCCCTCGATCGACAAAGGCCGCGTTTGAACAATATCCACACGTGCCGCCATATCCAAATCCTTGATCGCTTTGCGACCTGTAAATTCGTTCAAAGCGACCGCATCGACTTTGCCATCGGTCAACAATTCGAAACAATCAGCAACACTCACAGGTTGCGTCAGGGTGATTTTACCCTCGGCTAACCAATTGCGCCCGTTCTTGTCCAAATCATGGGTATAATACCCTTTGGGTCGGCATAGGTTTTTCCCGATGATATCGCTGTCTTGTTCAAACCGAAGTGGCCGTGCGCGATCCGTAAACAACAAAACCAGCATTTCAAACATTGGGTCTGAAAAATTGAAATTTGCACAGCGATACTGGCTTGGGTCCGATTTACAATCTGGCTGCAACCAAGGAAAGCCCATGTCCAGCATAGCATTCGATAACAATGGATCCAAATGCGCAGACCAATCGTTTACCCAGTGAACGGCATAGCCGCCTTCTCCGCTGGATTGCGTCATCGCAGCATTCACGATTTCGGTGACCAACCCGCCATTCAATGCAGCTCGGTCCGTAAACGGCGCATAGTCATCAGCCGTCAACAAATTAACCTTTAGTGCTGCTGGCGATTGTGATTGCTTCACAACCCGCGTTGGTGTTGGCGCGGCTGGTGGCGCCTTAGGTCGGCTCACGACCTGAACCCCATCTAACCCCGTAGGCATACCATTGATACAAGGCAATTGAATCGATTGCCCAACCCGAATTTTATTTGGACTGTCGCCAATATTGGCAACATTCGCATTATACACCAATGACCATTTGCGGGCATCTTTATAAAACTTGTCTGCAATTCCCGATAGCGTGTCACCACGGCCAATTTCATACGACCCGCCGCAAGTCTGCGCGTACACAGGCGCAGACAGCAAAGCCAGGGCGCAAAACGCTCCTGAAAGTAATTTCATTTCACCGATCCCTTTAATCTAGTGCCTTAATTGGAACCGAATGTAGAGCCTATGGTCAAGCCCAATCCTACATATTGTAGTTACACCTATGTTTTTAAGGGAAATAGATCAAATCGCCTTTAGCGAATCTTTGAACACGCAGAAAGTGCAGGAAAAATCCACGATTCGTTTGGGACTATCCAAACCAGTTATAAATTTGACCAAAAGCTAAGCCGCCGAACCGCGTTCCAGAACTTCTTCAATTGCGCGTACCAGAATATCCAAGCAAAGAGCTGATGAAAACGAATGATCCGCGCCACGCACGAATTCCATGTGCATATCGTCGCTGTCAATATGATCGAACAGACGCAATGCCGTTTCGCGCGTCACACTGGCGTCCTCCGTCCCTTGCAACAACCTCACCGGTGCCGCGATTTTCAATTCGGACCGTAGCACAAAATTCTGCCGGCCATCTTCTATTAAACGACGTGTAATCGGATAGGCGTTGCCATAATCAGACGGCACATCCACGCGCCCATCGGTCATCACCCTATCGCGCTCTTCTTGCGAAAAATTGGCCCAAAACCCGTCTTCTGTAAAATCTGGCGCAGCAGCTATGCCAACAAAGCCCGCAACACGATTTTCCAACCGCTTGCTTAGCAAACACGAAATCCATCCCCCCATAGAGGAACCAACCAATATCACAGGCCCCTCGATCAAGGCTGTAATCACAGAACGCGCATCTTCGGCCCAGTCCCCTATAGCGCCGTCGACGAATGCCCCGGACGAAACCCCATGCCCCGAATAATCAAACCGCAAAAAGGCGCGTCCCTGTGATACGGCCCATTGCTCTAAAAAGAGCGCCTTGGATCCTTCCATGTCTGACATAAAACCACCCAGAAATACCACAGTGGGTCCCGTGCCCTCACTATAGGAATAAGCGATCGATCGCCCCTCCGGGGTTTCTAAATAAGTCGCCATGTGCTCCTCCTTTTTGTCGCTATGAACCTGCCACAACCTTGGTCGCTTGACCAGTCATCTGTCTTTCTTTTTGCACAAATACTCTCGCCGAAGGCGTCGCAACTTTGGCAAATCTCTACTTGACGTCTACGGGCGAAATCGTCACAAGACACACCGAACAATATACCCGCAATCGGGCGTTCCGTGGGCGCCAAACAGACGAGGAGGACACAGATGTCCCAAATCTCTCTTACTTTTCCCGACGGCAATCAACGTAACTATGACGCAGGCGTAACACCTGCCGACGTGGCTGCATCTATTGCAACGTCTCTTGCCAAAAAAGCAATCTCCGCGACAGTAAATGGCGCGCATTGGGATATGCAGTGGCCGATCACCGAAAATGCCTCTATCGCGATAAACACCATGAAAGACGACGCAGCTGCGTTAGAATTGGTGCGCCATGACCTTGCCCATATTATGGCCCGCGCGGTCCAAGAAATTTGGCCTGACGTCAAAGTCACAATTGGACCAGTGATCAACAACGGTTGGTATTATGATTTCGATCGCAAAGCCCCCTTCACGCCAGAAGACCTTGGATTGATTGAAAAAAAGATGAAAGAGATCATAAACCTGCGCGATGAGGTTCGCACAGAAGTTTGGG
Source organism: Paracoccaceae bacterium (assembly GCA_024639125.1). GTDB lineage: Bacteria > Pseudomonadota > Alphaproteobacteria > Rhodobacterales > Rhodobacteraceae > JAHEJA01. Next base: position 8,528 of record JAHEJA010000030.1, on the reverse strand, counting down.
ATCGCGATCGCGCAGTTCAGCATTATAAAGACAGCAATGAACCTTTCAAAGTTGAATTGATCGAATCCATCCCCGGCTCTGATCCTATTCGCATGTACTGGCATGGCCACTGGCAAGACTTGTGCCGCGGTCCGCACCTCCAAAACACTGGCCAAGTGCCCGCGGACGGTTTCAAACTTATGAGCGTCGCAGGCGCTTATTGGCGCGGTGACAGCGCGCGCGAACAATTGCAACGCATCTATGGCGTGGCTTTTTTGAACAAAGAAGCCCTAAAAGCCCATTTAAATATGTTGGAAGAAGCCGCCAAACGTGACCACCGCAAGTTGGGCCGCGAAATGGACCTGTTCCACATGCAAGAAGAAGCGCCAGGTCAAATTTTCTGGCATCCGAATGGTTGGAAAATCTACACCACATTGCAAGATTACATGCGTCGCCAACAGGAACGCGGCGGATATGTCGAAGTTAACACACCCCAAGTTGTTGACCGCAAACTGTGGGAAGCCTCAGGTCACTGGGAAAAATACCAAGAAAACATGTTTATCGTCGAAGTAGACGAAGAGCATGCGCGTGAAAAAGCCGTAAACGCGCTGAAACCGATGAACTGCCCTTGTCATGTTCAAGTCTATAATCAGGGCTTGAAATCGTACCGTGACCTGCCGCTGCGCATGGCGGAATTCGGATCCTGTAACCGCTATGAACCCTCTGGTGCCTTGCACGGGATCATGCGTGTGCGTGGCTTTACCCAAGATGACGCGCATATTTTCTGCCGCGAAGATCAGATAGAAGCAGAAACCAAGAAATTCATCGAATTCCTTTCTGCCATTTACAAAGATCTAGGGTTTGAAAACTTTGCGATCAAATTCTCGGACCGTCCTGACACGCGCTCTGGTTCAGATGAGGTCTGGGACAAAGCCGAAGGCGCGTTGAAATCGGCAACAGAAGCCGCCGGGTATGAATTTGAATTGAACCCGGGCGAAGGGGCCTTTTATGGTCCAAAGCTTGAATTCGTGTTGACGGACGCGATTGGTCGCGATTGGCAATGTGGCACGCTGCAAGTAGACTTTGTTCTACCTGAACGCTTGGATGCAAATTACATCGGCGAAGATGGCGCCAAACACCGTCCTGTGATGTTACACCGCGCTGTTCTTGGATCTTTTGAACGCTTTATTGGCATCTTGATCGAAAGCTTTGCGGGCCGACTTCCTTTTTGGTTGGCACCACGCCAAGTTGTTGTGGCCGCGATTGTGTCGGATGCCGATGAGTATTGTCGCGAAGTCGCAGCAGCGCTACGCGCCAAAGGCATACGGGCCGAGCTTGATCTGCGCAATGAAAAAATCAACTATAAAGTGCGCGAGCATTCGGTTGGCAAGGTTCCTGTTATCTTGGCGTGCGGCATGAAAGAAGTCGAAGATAAATCCGTTTCCGTACGTCGTTTGGGCGAAAAACAAACGTCTGTTGTGTCCTTGGATGCGATCATTGAAACCCTAACAACAGAGTCAAAAGCACCTGATTTGGCTTAACCTTAGCGCATTACATAAAAGGGGCTGCACCGATGTTGCGGCCCCTTTTTTTGCGCAATCTAGGGTATTTTCACACGCCCAATGCGGTTTGTGTGTCTTTGCTCCAGCTTAGGTAGAAATCACCGGTTTGCGTTCGAATAAGCGGGCGTTTCATCAGGGCTGGATGCTCTTTGAGCAGCTCTAAAGCCGGACGAGACCGCTCGACATCTGTCAATCCACGCCATGTTGTGGATTTGGTATTTACCAAGGCATCCCCAAAAATTTCGAGCGCATTTGTCAGTATCTCATCAGAGATTCCCTGTTCACGAACATCGTGAAATGTCGCGTCCGGCAAGGCTCTTTTGGCTTTTCGACAGGTATCACAGTTTTTTAGACCCCAAATTTGCATTTTTTTACTCTTTTTCTGACTATTATAGGTATTTTTTCGATGTTACTCTTGCTTTTTAGCTTCATCATGTAAATGTACTAGGTGTGACTACAGAATTATTTACCTCCGCCTACGAATGTCGCCGGATTAATTAAGACTAAAGTGACATGGGCCTCACATTTTGGGGCGATTAAGTAGAAGGAGACACGGTAACATGCCTACAGGTACCGTGAAATGGTTTAACACAACCAAAGGTTTCGGATTTATTGCACCTGATGATGGTGGTAAAGACGTTTTTGTACACATTTCAGCAGTAGAACGCTCTGGATTGACCGGCTTGGCCGACAACCAGAAAGTTTCGTTTGAATTGCAAGATGGCCGTGACGGTCGTCAAATGGCATCAGACCTAGAAGCTATCTAAGCTGATTGAAGCCGTCGGGCCTCTTCTCCTGCTAGGCGAATGAGATCCCGCATAAACGGCTTGTGTAAATCATCGTCTCGCGTTGCTGCGAATAAGCCGCGCGAGACACCCTTTTCTGTTAGAGGCCGCGTAATATAGTCCGAACTATACTTTACCTCGCGCACAACCCAATCGGGTAAAACAGACACCCCCCTATTTGATGCAACCAGCAATAAAATTACCGCGGTCAATTCGACTTGGCGAATGGCGGTTGGTTCGACTTTGGCTGGTGTCAGCATCTGACTAAAAATATCTAAACGACTGCGTTCAACTGGATAGGTGATCAAGGTTTGATCCCGGAAATCTTCGGCTTCGATATAGGCTTTCTTGGCAAGTGGATTGTTAGCAGCCGCAACAAAGACTGGTGCATAGTCAAACAAATGCGAAAAAGTCACGCCGATCAAATCTTCTGGATCTGACGAAACGACCAAATCTACATCCTCTTTTTGCAAAGCAGGCAAAGCATCAAACGCAAGCCCCGGTCGTATATCGACATCAACATCGGGCCAAAGTTTACGAAATTTTTCCAGCACCGGAAACAGCCATTCAAAACATGCATGACATTCTATTGCGATATGCAAGCGACCCGTTTTTCCATCACGCAATCCATCAAATTCGTCTTGCAGAGCATCAATTTCAGGAAGGATCTTGTTCGCCAATCGCAAAAGCCGCATCCCAGCCACCGACAGCTTCATAGGCTTGGACCGGCGTACGAACAGTTCGACACCGGCTTGTTCCTCAAGCCCTTTGACCTGATGGCTTAGTGCCGATTGCGTTATATTCAATGTATCCGCGGCTTTGGCCAAACCACCCGCTTCGTGGATGGCTTTGATCGTGCGGAGGTGGCGAAATTCGATATGCATTTTCATATGAAACTAATAACCTTCTTGAATTATATGAATTTGATTCATTTTATATTCTATGAGATCAAGGATGCAAGCAAGAATGGATAGGCATCATGACAACCCCAACAGTTTCTTTTGAATTTTTTCCACCTCAAAACCTAGAAGGTGCATTTCGTCTTTGGGACACGGTTCAAACCCTTGCCCCATTAGATCCGCGTTTTGTATCCGTTACCTATGGTGCGGGGGGCACAACACGGGATTTAACGCGCGATGCCGTTTCGACCATTCACAAATCAAGCGGACTAAACGTTGCGGCGCACCTAACCTGCGTTGATGCGACACGTACCGAAACGCTTGCCATTGCAGACAGCTTTGCCAAAGTTGGCGTCACTGACATCGTGGCACTGCGTGGTGATCCCCCAAAAGGAAGCACAGGCTTTGTGCCAACAAAAGACGGGTTCAACAATAGCTGCGAATTGATATCCGCGCTTGCAGACACCGGAAAATTCAATATTCGCGTCGGCGCATATCCAGAAAAGCACCCCGAAGCCACCGATCTACAACAAGACGTTGACTGGCTGAAACGGAAACTTGACGCTGGCGCAAGCGAAGCGCTGACGCAATTCTTTTTCGAAGCCGAAACTTTTCTGCGGTTTCGTGATGCCTGTGCCAAGGCAGGAATAGATGCAGCGATCACCCCTGGCATCCTTCCCATTGAAAACTGGCAAGGCACCAAAAGGTTCGCCCAGCGCTGTGGCACCACAGTTCCAGCCTGGCTTGATGACGCCTTTGAAAAAGCCGACCGCGACGGGCGGAGCGATCTTTTGTCTACGGCCATCTGCACAGAACTGTGTTCCGAATTGATCGACGAAGGTGTTGAAAACCTACATTTCTATACGCTGAACCGTCCGGAATTGACCCGCGATGTCTGTGCTGCATTGGGCGTCATGCCAAAATTGGATCTGCGCAAAGTCGCCTAAATCAAGCGCTGCAACAATGCTCGCAACTGTGCAACTTCTTGTTGGGATAATTCTGACAAGAGGTTGCGTTCGTATTTCTCTGCCTCCGCAAGCAAGTCGCGATACGCAATATGTCCCTGCGCCGTCAGTGAAATAATTTCAGACCGCCTGTCCTTTGCAACCTTGACCCGAGAGACAAAGCGCCGCTTTTCTAATTTATGAACAGCCCTGCTGATTTTGGTTTTATGGATATTGGCCCGTTCGCCGATGTCTTTGGCGGTCAAATCCCCGTAGATCCCTAAATGAAACACAACGCGCCATTCCGTGCGCAGCATGCCATAGCGGTCTTTGTAGATTTTCTGAAACGCCAAACTGCTTTGCTCGGCCGCTTGGTTCAAAAGATACGGCAAGAATTGTTGAAGTGAAAAAGACATTTTTACCTTTGGCTTTCATTTTTTCCTTGTTAGTTACATTTTCAACTAATAGCTCTCCTTCTGTCAACAGGAGGCCATAATGTCAGGTTCGCAACATCCCCATTCCTTTACTCAAGCGCCCTCGATCGATGGACCGAACGCAGGCTATATGCCGGGCTTTGGAAATGACTTTGAAACCGAAGCATTGCCGGATGCGCTTCCTCAGGGGATGAACAGCCCACAAAAATGTAACTATGGGCTCTATGGCGAACAGCTGTCTGGTACGGCATTTACCGCCCCAAGCCATCAAAATGAACGCACATGGTGTTATCGCATTCGGCCCAGTGTCAAACATTCAAATCGTTACACTAAAATTGATGTCCACTTTTGGAAATCTGCACCCCACATTGATCCTGATGTGGTGTCGCTAGGTCAATATCGCTGGGATCCCGTGCCGCACACGGAAAATGCACTGACTTGGATCACTGGTATGCACACAATGACCACAGCAGGCGACGTCAACACCCAAATCGGCATGGCAAGCCATATTTACCTTGTGAATACGTCGATGCAGGACGAATATTTTTATTCAGCCGACAGCGAGCTTTTGGTAGTCCCCCAAGAGGGCAAGTTACGCTTTTGCACCGAACTGGGCATCATCGACCTTGCCCCCAAAGAAATCGCCATACTGCCACGTGGATTGGTGTACCGCGTCGAAGTCCTAGAAGGCCCATGCCGTGGGTTTGTCTGTGAAAACTATGGCCAAAAATTTGATCTACCCGGACGCGGTCCGATTGGTGCAAATTGTATGGCCAACCGGCGTGATTTCAAATCCCCCGTCGCCGCCTTCGAAGACCGTGACACACCAAGCCGCGTCATCATAAAATGGTGCGGACAATTTCATGAAACCCATATCGACCACAGCCCATTGGATGTTGTTGCGTGGCATGGGAATTACGCACCGTGCAAATATGATCTGCGCACCTACTGCCCTGTGGGATCTATTTTATTCGATCACCCAGATCCGTCAATATTTACGGTTCTGACCGCGCCCTCTGGCGTCGAAGGCACAGCAAATATTGATTTCGTCCTGTTCCGCGAACGTTGGATGGTCGCAGAAAACACATTCCGCCCCCCATGGTATCACAAAAATATCATGTCAGAGTTGATGGGCAACATTTATGGTCAATATGATGCCAAACCCAAAGGGTTCATTCCAGGTGGCATGAGCTTGCACAATATGATGCTTCCTCATGGCCCAGATAACAAAGCCTTTGAAGGGGCCTCTAATGCCGAATTAAGGGCGGAAAAATTGGACAACACCATGTCCTTTATGTTCGAAACGCGTTTCCCCCAGCACCTCACACGGTTTGCCGCCCAGGACGCGCCGCTTCAGGACGATTACATCGACTGCTGGAACGACATTGAGAAAAAATTCGACGGCACAGCCGGAACCAAGTAAACCTGAACCCGAACCTAAAAAGGAAGACACATGTCATTATTGCCAAGCTGGGTCGAGTCGGCCAATTTACCGGACTGCCCGTTTCCACTGAACAACCTCCCCTATGGTGTGTTTTCCACCAAAGACAGCGATCCCCGATGCGGCGTCGCAATTGGCGATCGGATCCTAGATGTCCAAATGGCAGAGGAACTTGGGCTGATTACCTTGGATCACGGACCCGCCTTTGACGTGCCGTTTTGGAACGAAGTTATGGAAATGGGTCCAGAAACATGGGCAGAACTGCGCCGCCAACTGACCACATTGCTCGCCCAAGGCTCAGAACATCAAACCGACGTCGAACCCATGCTTGTCGCCCAATCTGACGCAGAGCTTCATATGCCATTTTTAGTCAGCGAATACACCGATTTCTACGCAGGCCGCCACCATGCAACAAACGTTGGCACAATGTTTCGTGGGGCTGAAAACGCGCTGCCACCAAACTGGCTTCATATTCCGATCGGATACAACGGACGCGCTTCTTCTGTAGTTGTCAGCGGCACAGAGGTGCGCCGCCCGTGGGGACAACTCAAATCACCGGATCAACCGCTTCCTGCCTTTTTGCCATGCCGTCGCTTTGACTTTGAATTGGAAATGGGCGCTATCGTTGGCATGCCCTCGGACGGTCCCGTCACAGTTGACGAAGCGGACGATATGATCTTTGGCTATGTATTGCTGAATGATTGGTCCGCGCGTGACATTCAGGCATGGGAATATCAACCCCTTGGCCCCTTCCAAGCCAAAGCGACAGCAACAACAATTAGCCCTTGGATTGTTACCAAAGCAGCCCTCGACCCCTTCCGCGTTCACACCCCAAAACGCGACTTTGAACTCTTAGATCACCTAAAAGACACCGGACCGATGCTCTATGATATCGACCTCGAAGTCACGCTGGCCCCCCAAGGCCAAGCGCCAACATCCCTAACGAAAACCAACTACCGCGAAATGTATTATTCCGCCGCACAGCAGCTCGCCCATCACACCACCTCTGGCTGCCCAATGACACCGGGGGACTTGCTAGGATCAGGTACGATCTCTGGCGCTGAAAAACATCAACGCGGCAGCATGCTAGAACTAAGCTGGGGCGGCAAAGACCCCCTCACCCTCGCCACAGGCGAAGACCGCAGCTTCCTCCAAGATGGCGACACATTAACCCTTAGCGGCGCAGCCAAAGGCGATGGCGTCACGATTGGATTTGGCACATGCACCGGAACCGTTCTGCCCGCCCTGGAAGATCCCTACAAACGATAGGGCTTCATCTTTGAAAAAATACTCCCGCCGGAGGCGTTCAAATTCGCCCATACTGGCCCAGACATAGGAAATTGAAAAAATGGCAAAAGCATTCGCATCCCAAGGCGACATGAGCGAAAAGAAAATCAGCTTCACAGAAGTTGGCGAAGGGCTTTATGCCTTTACCGCCGAAGGCGACCCGAACTCAGGTGTCATTATCGGCGATGACAGCGTCATGATCGTCGAAGCCCAAGCCACTCCGCGCTTGGCAAACAAAGTTATCGAATGCGTGCGCAGTGTCACCGACAAACCAATTAGCCATGTTGTCCTAACCCACTATCACGCGGTCCGCGTCTTGGGGGCCTCTGCCTTTGGCGCCCAGCAAATCATCATGTCAGACGCCGCGCGCGCGATGGTGGTCGAACGGGGCCAAGAAGATTGGGACAGTGAATTTCAACGCTTCCCGCGTTTGTTTGAAGGGCACGAAAGCATCCCCGGCCTGACATGGCCCACCACGACATTCGACGGATCTATGTCCGTCTACCTCGGCAATCGTCGGATTGACTTGATGCATCTGGGTCGCGCCCATACGGCTGGGGATATTGTGATTCATGTCCCAGATCAAAACGTCATGTTCACTGGAGATATCGTAGAATACCACTCTGCTTGCTATTGCGGTGACGGGCATTTTGGAGATTGGGGGGATACGCTCGACAACATCAAATCCTTTGGGGTTGATGCCATTGCCCCGGGCAGAGGGGATGCGTTGATTGGCCAAGACATGGTGAATGCAGCCATCGAAAACACCCGCGATTTTGTGCAAAGCACCTATGCCCCTGTCGCCCGCGTTGCTGCACGCAATGGTACCTTGAAAGAAGCATGGGACGCCTGCCGTGACGTCTGCGATCCAAAATTTAGTGACTATGCAATTTATGAACATTGCCTCCCGTTCAACGTCGCGCGCGCTTATGACGAAGCCCGCGGAATAGACACACCACGCATCTGGACTGCGCAGCGTGATCTCGACATGTGGGATGCGCTGCAAAGCTAATCAAAAAACCAAGGGGCGATGTTAGGTTTGTCCCTTGGATCACACGGCGACAAAAGGTTTGCTTATGAACAAAATATTTCAAACCCCTCTCTACCCTTATGCCTGCCATGCGGATCAAACGGCGGAGCCACCCGCGCGGCGCCAAGTTGTGATCATTGGGGCGGGTCCTGTTGGGTTAGGGATGG
>JAHEJA010000074.1 GCA_024639125.1 Paracoccaceae bacterium | reverse complement strand
CGTGGATCGGTATCCTCTCCAAAATAGCCCGTGAAAACTTCAGTTATATTGTCCTTATTCACATTTCGCATATTCTAAACCTTAGTTAATTAAGCGGTCAGCGCGCGATCTGTTGATCGCGTTATATTTTCTTGAACGCTATAGGCTTTACAGTTTCACTTCGTTCACAACGGGATTGGCGCAGATCCCAATTCCTTCGATCTCAACCTCAATGGTTTCACCATCCCTCAACCAGCGAGGGGGGATTTTTGCATGGCCAACGCCGGGTGGCGTTCCCATAGCTATCAAATCTCCCGGACATAGGGCGGCAAATTCTGACACTGCGGAAATGGTGCTTGCGACAGACCACATCATATCCGAGGTTGTAGCGCTTTGCAGAATTTCGTCACCGACGCGACTTTCAATTTTTAGGCCAGCCGCACCTTCAGGCAAAGCATCCTTGCTTACCACGAAAGGTCCAATAGCACCGGTTGCATCGAAGTTTTTACCCGATGTCCATTGGTGCGATTTTCGTTGAAAATCTCGAACAGATCCATCGTTGAAAATGGTATATCCGAAGACATGATTTAAAGCCTCTTCAGGTGTAATATGTTTTCCAGCTTTGCCAATAACAACCATCAGCTCCGCTTCATAATCCAATTGCTCTGAACAGGCTGGGCGCATCATTGGAGCACCCGCAGGCATAAGAGACCTTTGTGTCCGCATGAAAAAGACTGGATATTTAGGGATTTCATAACCGCCTTCTTTGACGTGATCGACATAGTTCAACCCCAGGCAAATCGTCATGCCCGGTGATGCAATCGGCAGAGCCGGTTTGAGCGAGGCAACCGGCACCGATCTGCCTCTTGTTGAGATGTCTTGCAATTCATCAAGTGTTTTCCCTGAAGTCATAACACCCAATAAATCTGGACCAAGCGATGAATCTTGCTCTGTAAGATTTATCGCACTGTCTCCTGAGACAAGAAAAACAGCGGTTCCACCAGGGATTTGCCCAACCAAAAACTTCATAATACGCTCCTATCCCTCTACTTTTTGTATGTGTATCAAGCGCGCACGAGCGCAGATGAACAGACCCACGAGAACTGCCGGGCCAAAAATCCATGGATTGGCAGACATAATCATGGCCGCCAATGCAAAGCGAATTGCCGAGTCCCAGTATTTTAGGCGCATAAAGTCAAACTGTGCGAGCGCACTGGCCAGCAAATATAACGCCAAGATTACCTTGGCCAATAGCCCGAGCAATGCGCCAATATGAATATCACCATCATAACCCACCAGATATGTTACAGCTCCCGCGCTAGACCTGGGATCAACCACCGCAGCAGGGATCAGCAATAATTCGGGATAAAAGGCGAATACAAACGGAATAACGAACATAACAACGCCGGAACGCACCGCAGAAAAGCTGGTGGCAATTGGATCGGCCCGCGTGATCGTTGACGCAGCATAGGAAGCCACTGCAACCGGTGGCGTGATGGCGCTCGCGCAAGCAAAATAAAAGATAAACATATGTGCCGTAAAATGGGCAATCCCTAAGCCCACCAACAACGGTCCCATTAAAAGCGCGGCGTTGATATAGGCCGGCACCGCAGGCATCCCCATGCCCAGCAATATCGCTAAAAACATCGTAACCAGCAAGGCTATAAACTGAAAGACGATTGGTGCCGATCCACCTAAGTCCAATGCACGCAACCACCCCAAAACATCCAATGCGACAAAATTTGCAAGCCCCGTTAGATTTAGGCTTACATCAATAACGGATACAGCCAAAAACATGAGGTAGAGTGTCGATATCGTCACGCCTGCATTTCCCAATGCATCAAACAAAAGGCGTGGCTTACGGCGAAATTCGGGGTCAATAAATAAGAGCAAGGTCAGTAGGATTGCCGCCCACCAACCAACGCTTCCTGCGTCCCCTGCTGAATTCTGAACAAGTTGCATGATCCAAGGGAGATGAATGGCGCGACAATTATCTCCAATTTGAAGTATTTCAGCCCCCAATAGCCGCGATAGCGGATCACAGCCAATTGCATCCTTGGGGATCAGCAGCAGAACGACAATTAAGATCAGTGGCAGAAAGATTTGTATAATATGCAAACGGTCACGCCTGCTCAGGCGCATGTCGGGGGTGAGTTCGCCAACGGCAACAATGCCTTGTTTTCGAGACTGGAACATGACCGACAAAAACATGCAAAAGAAATAGGCCACGGCTGGGATCGCCGCGGCAATTGCAACTTCTCGGTAAGGAACACCTGTCATTGAGGCCAAGACAAAAGCAGCGACACCCATTATCGGCGGCATTATTTGCCCGCCTGATGAAGCCGCCGCCTCGATTCCGCCCGCATAGACTTTCGAGAAGCCACGTTTCACCATCATGGGTATTGTTAAAACACCTGTGCCCAACACATTTACAACGGGTGTCCCCGTGGTGGTCCCAAACATGGCCGAGGCGACAATCGCAGCATGGGCAGGGCCGCCGCGCAGGTTACGCGTCCACAAAAAGGCAATTTTAATCAGAACATTGCCCCCAGAGGACACGGCCAACAAGGCGCCCAAAACGACATAGGGAAAGACCGTGTTTAACATGATATGAATGAATTGCCCCAATAGGCCAGACCCCTGATTGATCAGGATATCATGAAGGCGGGCGCGTCCATCCAATAAGCTCCGCGGCTCACCTCCCAAAGAGGTTATCAGGTATTTATTTATCTCCGAAGAGCCAAAATAATACCAAATTAAAACTGTTAACAGCGCATAGGCTGCCAAAAAAATTGAGATGAAAACGAGGGGAAATCCCCAAACCTTTATAGTATAGGTTAGAAAAACAACGATCGAGAGCGCAATAATTGCAAACAGCCAATTTCCCGTAGTGGCCAGGCATTTTGGGTTTTCGACGCTGGTCGGCAGTGGCAAGCCCATGGCGGCAGCCAGATCTTGCTCTGTCTGCAACGTGCGCTCAATCAGTGCGGCCCGCTCACCACTTAAAACATCAAGTATGCAAACAGCTTCATGCTCGATCAAATATGTCAGTGAAATTGTGAAAGCTGCCAGGATAAGAGC
>JAHEJA010000028.1 GCA_024639125.1 Paracoccaceae bacterium | reverse complement strand
CCTTGTCCGAAGAAGACCTTGCCACACGTCGCGCCGCCCAAGAGGCCCGCGGTGCAGACGCATGGACACCTTTGGAACCGCGCAAACGCAAAGTCAGCCGCGCGCTAAAAGCCTATGCATCGCTGGTTGGCAATGCATCCGCAGGCGCCGTTCGATTGGACCCATAAGTGGGAACACCCATTCAGAAAATTTTCAAACCGCCGCTGGTAAACCTCCAGTGGCGGTTTTTTATTGCCCTCCCTTCGCACGTCTCTTTTCTTGAAAATCGTTGAAAGTTAGGCAGTTTAAGCATCTCTTAATAGAACTTTGACTACGCCGACTGTAACACCAAATCCGCTGGCAACGCATGATCCATGATGGTTTTTGCATTGGGAATATCATTGCTTAGCGCACGTGCTTTGGCATCGGGTGCGGACAACCCATGATCTAACCACCGCTGGATCAACCGGCTTTCAAGCCTGTCAAATGGCGCATCAAGCCGAATTGAGAAATCCCAATACGACATCAAACCCCGCCAAACGGGGGCATCAAACAAAAGATAATTGCCTTCGACGACGGCAATCTCACAATCGGCACCAATATGGCCCGATCCTGCGATAGCTTTATCCAAGCTGCGATCAAAGGTAGGGTAATAAACAGCCTCTTGCGACTGTATCCGCGCAATCAACTGGACAAAACCCTCTGCGTCGAATGTCTGTGGTGATCCTTTCACCGCAATTAATCCACGTGGTTCCAAAAGAGCGTTGTCCAAATGAAAACCATCCATTGGCACGCATTGCGCGCGCGTGCCCTCGGCTTGCAAATATGCGACCAAAGCCTCGGCCATAGTGGATTTTCCACTGGCTGGCGCGCCCGCAAACGCAATCATCTTGCGACGCCCTGCACAGGGCGCCGCTTTAATCCTAGTTGCCAAATCGGCCAAAATTCCGGGTGTCATACGTTTGTCTCAGGTGGCTCTTTTGCGCCTGTCATAAAGGCAACTGCATCTGACATGGAATAGTCTTTGGGATCAACGACGCACAAACGTTTGCCCAAGCGGTGAATATGGATGCGATCCGCAACTTCGAACACATGTGGCATGTTGTGGCTAATCAAAATGATCGGAATACCACGCGATTTCACATCTTGGATCAACTCAAGCACTTTGCGGCTTTCTTTGACACCAAGCGCAGCCGTTGGTTCGTCCAAAATGATCACCTTGGATCCAAAAGCCGCCGCGCGCGCAACAGCGACGCCTTGGCGTTGACCCCCAGACAAGGTTTCGACCGCTTGGTTGATGTTTTGAATTGTCATCAGCCCAAGTTCGCTCAGCTTGTCACGCGCCATTTTTTCCATGAGCGGACGATCCAATTGACGCAAGAATTTGCCACGCCAACCGGGCTTTCGAATTTCACGCCCCATGAACATATTGTCTGCAATCGACAACGCAGGGGACATTGCCAAGGTTTGATAAACCGTTTCAATCCCAGCATTGCGCGCATCAATTGGGGACGTGAACTTTACGACTTTACCATCCAGCGTCACCGTGCCTTCGTCTGGGATAACCGCGCCTGACACAGCTTTGATCAATGAACTTTTGCCAGCACCATTGTCACCAATCACAGCGAGAATTTCACCGGGCATCAGGTCAAAATCACAATTATCCAACGCAGTGACTTTGCCATAACGCTTAACAAGGCCACGCCCTTTTAGAATAGGTTCCATTACGCTGCTACCTTTCTGATCCACTGATCAACAGCAACCGCACCGATGATCAAAACGCCAATCAACAAGAACGTCCATTGCGCATCCGCACCGATAAGACGCAACCCAAGCGTAAAGACGCCAACAATCAAGGCACCGAACAAAGTGCCCATAATCGACCCGCGCCCACCAAAGAGCGAGATACCACCAATCACAACCGCAGTGATGCTTTCAATGTTCAAAAGCTGTCCCGACGTCGGCGACACAGAACCAATGCGGCCAATCAAAGCCCAGCCTGCAAATGCACAGATCAAACCGGCAATCGCATAAACGGAAATCAACGTTTTCGTTACATCCACGCCAGACAATTCTGCGGCTTCGGGATCATCCCCGACCGCATAAACGTGACGCCCCCACGCCGTATGCCGCAAAACATAGGCCAAAAGCGCAACCAAACAGATCATAAAGACCACGCCGAACGTAAACACCGCACCGCCGATTTTAAATTTCGTACCCAAGAATTGGAGCAAAGGCGCATGTTCCGCAATGTCTTGGCTGCGGATCGTTTCATTGGCAGAATACAAAAAGTTTCCGGCCAAAACGATTTGCCACATGCCCAAAGTCACAATGAACGGCGGTAACTTCATCACAGCAACAAGCCAACCATTCACAAACCCAATCGCGGTTCCCACGGTCAAACCACAGGCAACGGCGATTTCAACAGGAAGACCATATCGAAACGTGAACTGCCCCATAACGACAGACGAAATAACCGCAATCGCACCGACGCTTAGATCAATGCCTGCGGTTAAAATCACCAAGCTTTGCGCAACAGCTACGATCCCAACGATCTGAACCTGTTGCAAAATCAACGTAAGCGCAAAGGGTGAAAAGAATTTTTCCCCAAGTAAGACACCAAAAACCAAAACCGCCGAGACCAAAACGATCAAGGGGACCAAGGCAGGTGTTACATGAAGGGCATGGTGAAAGCGGCTAACAAACCCTTTGTGAGGGTTGTCAAAAGACGCGACACCGGTTTTAGCGGTTGCAGCAACTGCTTCGAAATTGTCTGGCTCAGACACGTTTGTCCTCCCGCATCACAGATTCAAGACTTAAAGAAAGGGTGGGCCGAAACCCACCCTTACAAGAGTTTAACCTAAGTCGAGGATTAACCCCAGCAAAGATCCGTACCAGCTGTTGTGTCGATGCTTTCAACACCAGGAGCCGGCTTGTCTGTGACCAATGCTACGCCTGTGTCAAAGAAATCTTTGCCAGCGGATGCTTGTGGTTTTGTGCCGTCTTTGGCCCAAGCTGCAATCGCTTCGATGCCTTTTGACGCCATCAATAGCGGGTACTGCTGCGATGTCGCGCCAATAACGCCATCTTTTACGTTCTGAACACCTGGGCAACCGCCGTCAACAGAAACGATCAACACATCGTTTTCACGACCGATTGATTTCAACGCTTCGTATGCGCCCGCTGCTGCTGGCTCGTTGATTGTGTAAACAACGTTGATCATTGGGTCTTTGGCAAGAAGGTTTTCCATCGCCTTGCGGCCACCCTCTTCGTTACCTGCTGTTACGTCGTTGCCAACGATACGGCTGTCTGTTTCGTCGCCCCATTTATTTGGATCGCCAAGGTCAATACCGAACCCTTGAAGGAAACCTTGGTCACGAAGAACGCCAACTGTTGGCTGGCTTACGGCCAGATCAAGCATACCGATTTTTGCATTTGCTGCATCAGCACCAAGCGCCGCTGCGGCCCACTGACCGATCAACTCGCCCGCGAGGAAGTTGTCAGTTGCGAATGTCATGTCTGCTGAATCCATTGGATCAAGTGGTGTGTCCAATGCGATCACCAAAAGACCTGCTTCACGGGCTTGGTTGACCGCAGGAACAATCGAGCTTGTGTCAGAGGCTGTCAAAAGAATACCTTTTGCGCCGTTTGCAATACATGTTTCAATCGCTGCAACCTGAGTTTCATGGTCACCGTCAACTTTACCTGCGTAAGAGTTCAACGTGATGCCCATTTCAGCTGCTTTTGCTTCTGCACCTTCGCGCATTTTAACAAAGAATGGGTTTGTATCTGTTTTTGTGATCAAACATGCGCTTACGCCGTGACCGCCTGCAAATGCTGTTCCGGCTGTCGCTGCGAGCACCAATGCTGAGCTTGCTAGTAGTTTTTTCATCTTATTCTCCCGAAGATGTCTAACCTAAATTAATGTCTTTTCCTCCCCAAACATTTCGGCGATTCGAAGTTGGGATGATCTACTAAAAGACGATTCGTTCTCCGAAGTCAATAATTAGTAATTCAGTCTGAATTAATATTGATCACTTTTAGATTTTGTATAAGATCAAATCAGGTTATAGCCACGGATCAATGCTAAAACGGGCAGGCGCATATGGAAATAATGGGATCAAACCAGTTTGGGATTCGTGAACATAACGAACGTCTTGTGCTCACCATTGTGCGCAACCAAGGCCCCTTGGCAAAGTCAGAAATCGCAAGAAAAACAGGGCTTTCTGTACAAACAACCTCGGTTATCATGCGCGCTCTGGAACAGGATGGCTTTTTAGAAAAATGCGAAAAAATTCGTGGAAAAGTGGGACAGCCATCGATTCCCATGCGGCTTCGTGCAGGGGGCGCATATTTTCTAGGTCTCAAGGTAGGGCGCCGCAGTATTCAACTGGTTTTGGTGAATTTCATCGGTGAAATTATCTGTGAAAAGACGCAGACGTATAAATATCCGACACCTGACAGCACCCTGTCTTTTGCCAAATCTGCACTCCAAGACGTGCTATCATCGTTAACCGTTGAGCAACGAAAACGGATATCAGGCCTAGGAATCGCAGCACCCTATTTCTTGTGGGAATGGGCGTCGGTTATCGGTGTCGACGAAAGCAAAATGGCCGCTTGGAAAGATTGCGATTTGGCCGGTGAAATTTCCAAATTCGTCGACTTCCCCGTTTACTTGGGGAATGATGCGACCTGTGCATGCGGCGCAGAATTGGTGTTCGGCAACCCCGAAGATGCCCAAGATTTCCTATATCTTTATATGGGGTATTTCATCGGGGGTGGCGTTGTCTTGAATGGTAAACTTTATCCGGGAACACTTGGAAATGCCGGTGCGATTGGTCCAATGCCAGTTGGTGGATTGGACAATACACAGCAATTGGTGGACTTGGCCTCAATTGCTGGGCTTGAAAAACAGCTCGACGCCCAAGGCTATTCTGCCAATGTGTTGTGGGATGACACCGAACATTGGGACATTGATCAACACGAACTGGATCTTTGGGTCGACAACATCGTACCAACCCTATGCCACACTATTATTTCTGCCGTTTCGATCATCGATTTTTCGAATGTTATAATTGACGGCTCAATGCCGCGGCATTTGGTTGATCAAATCGTAACAAACGTGGGAACCCATTTATCAGAACGCAAAATCACCGGGCTTCTTCTGCCCAAAGTCACCCAAGGCCAAATGGGCGGCAAAGCCCGCGCGCTTGGGGCGGCCAGCTTGCCTTTGTCCAAAAAGTTCCTGCTAGAAACTTGACCCTTGTTTTTATGCGAAAAAGTGTCGTTTCTAGGTAACTTAGTTCGTAAAACTACAGTTATTTTGCATTTTCGGCTCTTACGCTCTGTGTAACAACAGGGGACAAAAATGACCGAAACTCGCACACGCAGTCGTTTAGGAGGGCGTTCCGCCCGACGCACACTTCGCTCGGCGCATGATTTTACAATGCTGCCGGGCTTGGAAAATTCTTTGCCCTTTTGCGAAGTCATGGATGGCGCCCAAGTCGAACGCATTGACCTGGCTTCGATGGATATTTTGGAAAACGTCGGGGTCCAGTTTCGCGACGATATCGCGTTACAAGATTGGAAACATGCCGGTGCCAAAGTTGTCGGGGATCGGGTGTATCTTGATCGCGGGCTGGTGCGAGACCTGATCGCAACGATCCCCTCTGATTTCACCTATCATGCACGCAATCCAAACAACAACGTCCGCTTAGGCGGTAAACATTCGGTGTTTGTCCCTATGACCGGTGCGCCATTCTTGCGGGATTTAGACGATGTGCGCCGCAATCCGACTTTGGATGATTTGGCGATGTTTCACAAACTCAGCCATATGATGCCAGCGATGCATTCTTCGGCGCATCATATCGTTGAACCCTATGACCACCCAATCAGTCAGCGACATTTACGAATTACATATTCATCGATGAAATATTCGGACAAAATGTTCATGGGAATGACAACCAGCCCCAAGAATGCCGAAGACGTTATCGAAATGTGTGCCATCCTCTTTGGCGCGGATTTCATTGAAAACAACCCTGTCACAACGGGAAACTGTAACGGCAATTCTCCTTTGGTGTGGGACGAAACAATGCTTGGGGCAATGCGCGCATTTTCGCGGCGCAATCAACCTGTGTTGTGTTCGCCCTTTGTGTTGGGTGGGGCAAATACACCCGCCTCTGTTCCTGCGTCAGTGGCACAGTTGAATGCCGAAGCCTTATCCGCGTTGGCCTATACCCAAGTCATCCGCAAAGGTGCGCCTGCAATCTACGGGCATTATCTATCCACTGTCTCGATGAAGTCCGGCGCACCCATGGCAGGCACACCAGAAATATCGCTGATGAACTTTATGATTGGTCAGATGGCCCGATATTATAACGTGCCGTGGCGCACATCGAATACTTTGGGCGGCGCAAAAACATTTGACGCCCAAGCCGGCTATGAAAGCGCAACAACCCTATCCGCAGTCATGCATTCAGGCGCCAACTATATCTGGCATTCCGCGGGATGGAACGAAGCCGGCATGCATTGCTCTGTTGCAAAATTCATTGTTGATGCAGAACAATGTGCGATGGCCTATCGCATGGCCCAAGGTCCACAATGGGATGATTTTGACACGGCTCTGTCTGCGATCCCTGATGTTGGCCCGGGCGGGCATTACCTTGGGCATCCGCATACCCAGGAAAATTTCCAATCGGCGTTTTTCATGCCTGAGATGTTCGACAACAACTCGATCGAACAATGGGCCGCAGAAGGCAGCGTTGAAATCACAGAACGCGCGTTGACCCATGCACGCACATTGTTGAACGAATACGAAGAACCCAAATTGGATGTCGCAAAAGAAGAAGAGCTATTGGATTATATTGCACGGCGCGAACGGGAAATCCCCGCCGCTGATGAACTAAATCAAAGCTATTAATCCCGCCGCGCGCGCCATTCTTTGTAACGCAGAACCGTATTGCCACCGATGTGCAATAACGGCGACGGGGCCAATTTCGACGGCGGTGCTTCTGCTTGGAAATACTTGGTTATGTCAGACGCATATCCCAAGGCCGTTTCAGCCGCCGCAATCCCCGTCAGTGTTCCCCGTGCCGTCCCTAGTCCATTTTGCACACAGCCGGCAAAAAGACCCTGTTCTACTTCGCGCGCAACCGCGACCCCATTTCTGGTCAAACAAAGATGCCCGGACCAGCTATGTTCCATTTTCATTCCCTTCAGCTGGGGAAAGCGTTCATCAAACTTTGCTTGCATAACCGCAGCCGCGCGGGTCACATCCTTTGGGCTTGCGGCCATATTTGGCCGGAGGGCTGCGCAAGTGCGGGTCACAATTCTATTGCCCCCCTGCCCCGTATCAATGCGACGCACTGTTGTGCCCATGGGATCAGATGGCGTAATCCCCCAACGGGAATGCCCCCCCAAACGCGCAAGGGCGTCGGCATCCAACTTTGGCGTCATAACCGCGAACAGAAACAACTGCATCAATCGGCGCTTGGCAAAGCCAAAGCTTTCCAAATGACCATTCACAGTCAAGATGACGCGATCCGAATGCAGCCTTCCTTTGGGGGTTTCGATATCCCAAGCCGATCCATGTCGCGTCATCGCCACAACCGGACTTTGTTCATAAATCCGAAGGCCGTTGCGATGCAGACCCCGCGCCAATCCACACACATACCCCCCCGGCTGAAGCATCACAGTGCCGGGACTATAAAGCCCGCCGATATAGTGCCGAGACCCCGTGATTTCATGCATCTGTTGGCGATCTAACAGGTCGCTTTTCTCGCCCAATGTGGTCAGGTGCTGGGCATACGTCACGTTATGGTGATGCGCCGCCACCGTTGCCGCTCCGTTGATTTTGCCTGCACGGTCAAAATAATTTGGATCAATCTCATAGTCTTGAACCGCGCGGGCAGCAAATTCAATTGCCTGACGGTTTAAATCAATTGTTGCGCGATCATCCCCTGCCCCTGCATAATCTTCTGAGGCAAGATCATGCGGCAGATCAATCATAAACCCCGAATTGCGCCCTGCGGAGCCTTGTCCGATGGTCAAGGCATCCACAATTGCAATGCTTAAATTAGGGTCCAATTCCAACAACCGACGCGCCGCCGATAAGCCCGCAAAGCCACCACCAATTATAGTGACATCACAAGTGTGATTTCCGTCAAGCGCCCCATATGATCGCTGTGGCCCCAAGATGTGGGTCCAGGCCGCAGGTCCAACAAGTGCGGGCTTGTGGGTGACCTTGATCATGCTCAATCAACCGCTTCATCAAGATCATCGCTCAAATCAACCCAAATCGTTTTGGTTTGCGTGTATTGTTCATGCGCATGAATGCCATTGTCACGCCCCCCAAATCCGGATTGCTTGTAGCCGCCAAACGGTGTGGAAATGTCGCCTTCTCCGAAACTGTTGACCGTCACAGTGCCCGCTTTGATCATGCGCGCCCCTCTTAGGGCACGTTTCACATTGCCCGTAAACAAAGACGCCGCCAAACCATAATCGGTTTGGTTTGCAACCGCGATTGCCTGATCAAAACTATCTACAGTTTGCACCACCAAAACCGGTCCGAATATTTCCTCTGTAACCTGCGGTGCTGACGCATCCGAAACATCTAATATCGTCGGCTCGACAAATCCATTTGCAGCTGTGCCCCCCAGTAACACAGTAGCGTCTGTGTTAAGATATGCGGAAACCTTGGCAAAATGATCCTGAGACACCAGCGCCCCAATGCGATTTTTTGGATCCAAAGGATCCCCCATTGGCCATTCGCGCGCATGTGCAATGATCCGATCCAATAGCGCGTCTTTGATAGCACGATGCACAATCAAACGCGATGCCGCCGAACAGTTTTCGCCCATATTCCAGAACGCTCCGTTGACCACATGCGCCGCGACACGATCAAGGTTTTCGGCATCATCCATAACAATGGCGGGGTTCTTGCCACCCATTTCCAAGGTGACTTCTTTTAGGTTGCTTTCTGATGCATAGCCCAAAAACCGCCGTCCCGTTTGCGTCGAACCAGTAAACGATACCATGTCCACATCCATATGCCGACCAAGGGGTTCGCCCACATTTGGGCCATCCCCCGTTACGACATTAAATACACCCGCAGGAATGCCAGCTTCCATTGCCAGCTCTGCGATCCGCAGCGTGCTGAGCGATGTTTCTTCGGCTGGCTTTACAACAACACAGCACCCTGCCGCCAAAGCTGGCGCAATTTTCCAAGCCAACATGAGCAGCGGAAAATTCCAAGGCAGCACAAGCCCCACAACCCCCACAGGTTCACGCAGGATCATGGCAATGTGATCATCGGATTGCGGCGCCACTTGATCATAGATTTTATCGATAAGTTCGGCATGCCATATTAAACAGTTGATGGTTTCAGGCACATCCACCGTTTCACAATCGAAAATCGGCTTGCCGCTGTCTAGGCTTTCAATGACGGCCAATTCCCGCGCGTTCCGCTTTATAAGCTTGGCAAGTTTGATCAAGATTGCCTTGCGTGCGGCGGGATGTTGGCGCGACCAGCGCCCATCGTCAAAGGCTTCGCGGGCTTTTTCCACGGCGATATCTACGTCGCTTGCATCACAAGCCGCCACTTTTGCGAGGATATCCCCCGTGGCAGGGTTGATCGTATCAAAGGTTTTACCCGATTTGGCTGCACGAAACCCACCGCCAATAAATGCCTGCGTTGGCAAAGAAAGATTGGCGGCTATGGATTTATATTCTGCTGTTGTTAGGGGGTCGCTCATGGGTATGCCTCCGCTTCGATATCTGCAATGGTGCGTTGCAACACGCGAACCACTTGGTCTAATTGCCGTTTGTCGTCTTTGTTCAACCCTTTTAAAGGCGGACGCGGCGGGCCTGCGTAATGACCTGTCATTTCACATCCGTATTTAACCGATTGAATGAATTTTCCACCCTGCTCTAGCACGCGCATCAAGGGCATCATGGCGGACATAATGCGGCGTCCTTTTTCAAAATTTCCCTCGACACGACACGCGCGCCACAAAGCGATATGTTCTTTAGGAAGGAAATTAGATCCCGCACAGACCCAGCTTTGTGCGCCCCATGCAAAGAACTCCAGTGCTTGATCATCCATCCCGCAAGACATTTGAATATGGGGATAATCCCGCGCCAATAGATGGACACGGTTGATGTCACCCGAGCTTTCTTTAATCGCACAAAAATTGCGACTGCGGCCCACACGGTCAAGGAATTCTTGACCCATTTCAACCCCCATACGGCCCGGATAGTTGTAGAGCATGATGGGCAAATCCGCCGCGCGATCAATCGCCAAAGCGTTCAATGCATTTTCCCGCTCCGTTGGAACCGCATAGGGTGGCGTGCCAATAAGCAATGCATCGGCCCCAATATTCGCCGCTGTTTCAGCCATAGCAATGGAATCTTCTTGGCGAATGGCAACGGTCCCAACGATCAAAGGCACACGATCCCCAATCACCTGTTTCGCAAATGCTGCCATGTCTTGGCGTTCTTGCATGGATTGCGCGTAATATTCGCCTGTCGAGCCGCCATTAATCAGCCCATGCACACCGGACGCAATAAGGTGTTCGATTATCGCCACAAAGCTATCACGATCAATGCTGCCATCTTCGTGATAAGGCGTGATCACTGGCGTATAAATGCCATCAAATTTCATCTTGGGTCCTTTCAACGTGATCCGTTTGGTGCGTGACCAAGCGGGATGTGCAACCCAACTGGCGTTGCAAAGTTTTCAATTTCCGCGCGGGACAATTCCCAATGCGCAACGGCCAAATGCGCGGCGGCTTCTGCATCACCTGCATCGATCAAGCGGATAAAGTCATCATGCTGATCCGCCGCAATCGCCCGTTGTTCACCGAGCGCTGCATTGCGCGGATTATAAAATGACATGCCAATGCGGGTGTGATCGATCAGTAAACGCCGATAACTTGGCGCAAGGTATTCATTATCTGCCATATCTCCGATTACAGCGTGAAAATGCTGATTTAATAACGTACGCTCTGCGGTGTCCCCTTGCTCAATCGCGCACCGAAAGCGGGATTGGATCGCGCGCAAGTCAGCAATTTGATCGCGCGATGCATGCTCGGCTGCCAGTCGCGCAACAGCGGCATACAACATGGGCGCAGCAACAAAGAAATTCCGCAGGGTCTTGTGGGTCATCGGCATAACCTGCGCACCCCGATTTTTGTGCAAGAGCACGTATTCTTCGCCGGCAAGCTGGTTCAATACTTCGCGCAGCGGAGGGCGGGAAATATCATATGCCTCGGCCAGCTGCATTTCGTCCAAATAGACACCCGGCTCTAAATCCTGAGTCAGGATGCGGCGACGCAAATCATCTAGGCATGCTGATTTTTTGGTTTTTACGGGCTGTTTCAATTGGAATCCTCATGAGGTTCCCAGCACCCTAGACATCAAAATACATATTGTCTACAATTTACACAAACAATTTAACGCCCCCAGCAACAGCGCCATGCAACAGGCCCCAACTGCCAAGCGACAGAATGCTGCATCCGCGTAATGAAGAATTGATATGCAACGCTGAATGTTCTATGAGGACGATGTTCGCCCCCTACTGGACACCTGCCGTTTGATGCAAATTTCATATTTCTGCTCACGGCACCGCCCAGACCAAGATTAGCCTCCGACCACTTTGGAAAGGTACAAAAAACATGGCCGATACATCAAAAGCTGATATATTGTATACAATTGTAGACGAAGCCCCAGAATTGGCCAGCGCGTCTCTGCTTCCTATCATTCGCACTTTCGCAAAGGCCGCCGGTGTCACCGTTGGCACCAAGGACATTTCCCTTGCAGGCCGAATCATTTCGACATTTCCGGACTATCTAAGCGAAGATCAGCGCCAATCAGACGATTTGGCGGAATTGGGCCAGTTGGTGAAAACACCCGACGCCAATGTGATCAAGCTTCCAAACATCTCGGCCTCTGTGCCTCAGTTGGTTGCCGCAGTAAAAGAATTGCAATCCCAAGGGTATGCGCTTCCTGATTATCCAGAAAACCCATCCACAGACGAAGAAAAAGCAGTTCGTGCAAAATACGACACGATCAAAGGCTCTGCTGTGAATCCTGTCTTGCGCGAAGGCAACTCTGATCGCCGCGCGGCACGCGCTGTGAAAAACTATGCAATGAAAAACCCACATTCCATGGGCGTTTGGAGCAAAGATTCAAAAACGCACGTGGCTGCAATGTCTGGAAACGATTTCTATTCCAACGAACAATCCGCGACCCTTACAGCTGCGCAAGCGGGCAAAGCCAAAATTGAATTCATCGCTGAAAACGGTGATGTCACTGTCTTGAAAGACGGAATTGATTTGCCAGAAGGCACCGTGGTGGACGCAACATTCATGTCCGCCAAAGCCTTGCGTGATTTTCTGCGGGCAGAAATCAAAGACACCAAATACCAAGGCATCTTGTTTTCGCTCCACATGAAAGCCACCATGATGAAGGTCTCTGACCCAATCATTTTTGGTCACGCGGTTTCTGTGTTCTTTGAAGATGTGTTTGCAAAACATGCCGATGCGCTTGCGGCGGCTGGTGTGAACCCGAACTCTGGTCTAGGGGACGTGCTTGCCCGGATCGCAGACAAGCCCGAAATCGTTGCAGATTTCAACGCAGCCATGGACGCACAGCCAGACATGTACATGGTGAATTCTGACAAGGGCATCACCAACCTTCATGTGCCATCCGATGTGATTATCGACGCTTCGATGCCAGCGGTCATTCGCGCCGGCGGCAAAGGCTGGGGTCCAGATGGCAAGGAAGGCGACACAAAATGTGTGATCCCTGACAATTGCTATGCCCCTGTTTATGATGAATCCATCAAATATTTCAAAGAAACGGGTGCGCTTGATCCAACAACATCCGGCACAGTCGGCAACGTGGGCTTGATGGCGCAAAAAGCCGAAGAATACGGCAGCCACCCAACAACATTTGAAATGTCGGCAAACGGAACTGTGCGCTACGTTGTGGCAAATGGCGATGTGATCCACACTCATACCGTGGAAGCTGGCGATATTTGGCGGTCTTCTTCTGCTAAAAAAGCACCAATCATCGACTGGGTGAACCTTGCTATTGCCCGCCAAGCGGCAACAGGATCCCAAGCGATCTTTTGGCTGGATGCACAGCGCGCACATGATGCAGAATTGATCACATACGTCAACGCGATCCTTGCTGAAAAAGGCGTGGCGGACAAATTCCAGATCATGGCCCCACGCGAAGCAACACGCCTCACACTAGAAACCATCCGCACAGGCCAAGACAGCATCGCAATCACGGGCAACGTTTTGCGCGATTACCTGACTGACTTGTTCCCGATCTTGGAACTTGGCACCTCTGCTAAAATGTTGTCGATTGTGAAATTGATGAATGGCGGCGGCTTGTTTGAAACAGGCGCTGGCGGCTCTGCTCCGAAACACGTGCAACAGCTGGTAGAAGAAAACCACCTGCGTTGGGATTCACTTGGGGAATTCTGCGCACTTGGGGAATCTTTGAACTTCCTCGCCGAAGTCAAAAACAACCCGAAAGCAGCCGTTTTGGGCGCTGCGGTTGATGCCGCAACCCAAGGGATTTTGGACAACAACAAATCCCCATCGCGCCGCGTTGGTCAACCAGACAACCGTGACAGCCATTTCTATTTCGCGAAATACTGGGCACAAGCCCTTGCCGCGCAAACAGATGACGCAGAGTTGGCCGCACATTTTGCCCCAATCGCCGCCGCCTTGGCTGAAAACGAAGAAAAAATCGTGGCTGAACTGGCTGCTGTTCAAGGTAAACCAGCGGACTTGGCAGGGTATTACCACGCAGACAGCGCCAAAGTTGCAGGGGTCATGCGACCAAGCGCAACCTTGAACGCCATCATCGGGTAACCACGGTTTACCATCTTAGAATAAGGGCGTGCCAATGGGTGCGCCCTTTTTGTTTCAACCTTCTGCATGACGGTTAGGCGGCGCATTTCGTACCACGCTCGGTCAGCATGTTTTTCAAAACACGACACGCGATGTCGGTCTTTTACTTGTCTTTGTGCCCTGTCTGGATAGGCTATCCCAAAAACAGGGGAGTCTTCGCATGTCTCATGATCCGCTTTTGCAGCCCTATCAGCTGAAACATTTGACGTTGAAAAACCGGATTATGACGACCAGTCATGAACCCGCCTACCCCGAAGATGGCATGCCCAAGGATCGCTACCGCGCCTATCACGAAGAACGCGCCAAAGCGGGTATTGCAATGGCGATGACGGCAGGATCGGCGATTGTGTCGCGCGACAGCCCGCCTGCGTTTAACAATGTACTGGCTTACAAAGACGACGTGGTGCCGTGGATCCGCCGTATGACGGATGCTTGTCATGCCCATGGATGTGCGATGATGATTCAATTGACCCACCTTGGACGTCGCACAGGGTGGTCCAAAGGCGATTGGCTTCCCTCTGTTGCGCCCACGCAGCATTACGAGGCGGCGCATCGGTTTTTCCCCAAGTTAATCGAAGATTGGGATATTGAGCGGATCATAAATGACTATGCAGATGCCGCAGAACGCATGCAAGCCGGTGGCATGGATGGCATCGAAATCGAAGCATACGGGCATTTGATGGACCAATTCTGGTCGCCTTTGTCGAACGAACTAAACGGGCCTTATGGCGTTGGGTCACTAAAGAACCGTATGCAATTTTCCATTGATGTCCTCTCGGCTGTGCGCAAACGCGTTGGGCCAGACTTTATTGTTGGCATTCGGCTGGTGGGCGACGAAGCAGAACAAGGTGGCCTGACTGCAAACGAAGGCTTTCAGATTGCCAAAACGCTGGCTGATGACAAATTGGTGGATTTCCTGAATGTAATCCGGGGGCGCGTGCATTCCGATCCGGCTTTGGTGGATGTCATTCCGGTCCAAGGCATGAAATCAGCCCCGCATCTGGACTTTGCCGGCGCCATCAAGGCCGAAATCGGGCTGCCCACATTCCACGCGGCCCGCATCCCCGACGTGGCAACCGCACGCCATGCGGTGTCCAGTGGCTTGCTTGATATGGTGGGAATGACCCGCGCACATATGGCAGATCCGCATATCGTGCGTAAAATCATGGAAGGGCGCGAAGATGATATTCGCCCCTGCGTGGGCGCCACCTATTGTTTGGATCGTATTTACGAAGGCGGCGAAGCATTGTGTATCCACAACCCCTCAACAGGGCGCGAATTGACACAACCGCACGACATCGCACCCAGCCAAACGCCCAAAACTGTGGTCATTGTTGGCGCTGGCCCCGCCGGATTAGAAGCCGCGCGCGTCGCTGCGGAGCGGGGTCACTCTGTGACCGTATTCGAAGCCGCAAGCGATGCCGGAGGACAAATTCGGCTAACGGCCCAAACCCCGCGACGCCGTGAAATGATGTCGATCATTGATTGGCGCATGGCCCAATGCGCCGCCCGTGACGTGCATTTTCATTTCAACACCTGGGCAGAAGCCAGCGATATCACCGCCCTTGCGCCGGATATCGTTATAATTGCCACTGGCGGAGTGCCGCATATGCGGCTTTACGAAAACACCAAGGATCAAGATTTGGCTATCAGCGCATGGGATATCTTGTCTGGTGATGTGAAACCGGCCAATCGTATGCTGATCTTTGATGCGGCTGGCGATCATGCGGGCCTTCAGGCTGCGGAAATCGCGGCCCTTGCGGGATCAACCGTTGAAATTATGACCCCAGATCGCAGCTTTGCCCCCGAAATAAAAGGCATGAACCTTGTGCCCTATATGCGCACACTTCAGGACAAAGACGTCACATTCACCGTCACCCGAAGGCTAAAGGGGATCACACGGGACGGCAACCAACTATGCGCCCAGATTGGCACCGATTATAGCGACTTGGTCCAAGACAAACACTATGATCAGATCGTGGTGAATTATGGCACGCAGCCAAATGCCGATCTGTATTTCGATCTAAAACCCCACGCCCGTAATCTAGGCCAAGTGGACTATGACGCGCTTATCCAAGGGCAGCCGCAAACAATTGTCAAAAATAATAAGGGGGCGTTTGACCTATTCCGCATTGGCGATGCGGTTTCGTCACGCAATACCCATGCGGCAATTTACGATGCCTTGCGATTGGTGCGCACGCTTTAGATGTCGGCCTGTAATGCGTCGGGCATAAGGTCGTTCCAAAAAGCAACAATAGCCGCATGATTGATCGCAGACATCCACGCATGACGTTCAAAATCATCGCGTTCACTGTTTGATTTCAATTGTGACAGAAACAACCGCTTGTCCGCATCCCGTTGTGTGGGGGACCGCGACGCAACAATTTTCTGAATGCGCGCCAACCGCACCGCCCGTTCAGAGGTTGGTTTTGCGACCTCGATTGCGGGGGTGTCGCTAAAATCATTGGCAATCGCCACGCTTAGATACCGAGCGGCATTTTTGACACCCGATTGGGCGGCAACATAGTCGATTTTTTGGCTCACATAGTCTTCTCCATGTTCACCGATCCATTGACGGGCCAATCGATCAGACACGCCTAGCCCGCGCAACTGATCATATACATTCGTGTTACGCACCCCTGCCCCGTCATCAATGTCGATAATCGACAGCTGTGGATTGTTGCGGATTAAAAACCGAATATGTGACACGGTCCGCCCCTGTTTGCGGATCTCGGGCGTGACGATGATATCGCTGACTTTGTTGACTTCGGCGACCGCAGGTTTGATGATTTTCGCGTTCAGGTGCTTATAGGATTTATAATATTCAGACTCCTCAACCCCCATAAGCCGGCGAAAAATATCAATATCCCACCAACCAGTGCTGCCCGTTTTAACAAACCGAAAACAGTTTTCATAAAGCGCAAGCGCATGGCCGCCCGTAAACTGGCGTTGGATGTTTAAATTAATAAGCGCGAACACTTTGGGGTCATGCAGCTTTTCTGCCAAGGCGGGCGAATAGGCATATTCACAAACCCCCTCTTTGAGTTTTGCAAACGACAAAAGCGCGGAAACACCCCATTCCTGACGGCCCTGATCATCGAGCATGTCCCATTCCGCAACGGTCTCTGCCAAGCCGCGCAACGATGCCTTGAGCGTTTCCATATCATTGGAATTATACCCGATCATCAAACACAACGTCCGCGCATCTATTTTATGGCTTTGCCGGCTCATCAAGGTGTCATAAGCATTCAGCAACAGCACATTCGAAAGCTTGCGCTGCAATAACGTCAGCTTTCCGGATACATGGATTGCCGCCACATTCTTTTTGACGGTTTCGCGCCGTAACGCCCCAGGAAGCGTTTCTGATCGAATCGTATTCATATGTCTGCTCTGTTCTTTTTCACAGCAGTATACTACAAAGGCACCTCAAAACAAGTCGCTCTTAGGTTCCTGTAAACGGGTCCCTTTGACATCCTGTTCCCAGAAACAAAGGTACCAATCTACAGGAGACCCAAGAGCATAGAATTGGGTAGAAATGTCAAACAGGGTCTAATGTAGGAAAAAACAGTCTCTAATCTTGCTATTCCCGAATCTGGTCTCCCTTAAACCCGAGAATCGGAGTCCTTAATCCTGTAAATTGGTGCCCTTGATCCCGTGATTGGTCACCCTTGAACCCGTATTCGGATACCCAAACTAATGTAACCTATTGATAAAAAATAATTTTTTCTAAGCAAAGTCTATAAAGATTACTAAATATACTTCAACTATAGTGCGTTGCTTTTCCTGAATATTTAGAATTTACTTGGGAAACTCTATTCTGTGATTCACTTTTTCATTTTCATGTGCCATGTTTATGCGCATATACAATAAAACAGAGCACATCATAGGTATATTATGACGACAAAGTCTTCGGATGACCATCCAAAATTTCTAAACATCGATCCAGCACAGGCAGCTGAAAAGCTTGCTGGGCCTGTTGACACGTCCCGCTTTGCCAAGGCTGCGGCCTTTGTGGCGCGAGGTCGAGATGACCTTGCCAAGCGGGGATATTCCCCAGATGGGAAAAAGCGGCTGCGTAAATTTTCCACTTGGGAAATCTGCAAATATCTTATTCCTGTGGCCCCTGCCCATTTTCGCCGGGTGTTAAAAGCGCATCCAGATTTGCCCCAAGGCGAAGGCGAGGGCGGCGCGAAATGGTTCACATTAGAAGAAGTGGTGCTTTTGCGAAATCACTTTGCCCAAGAAGGGGCCGCAAATAAAAACTACCGCTCTTATCGTCCCAAAGGTGTGCAAGCCAAGACAATCGCCGTTGCCAATTTTAAGGGTGGCGTTGGCAAAACCAGCACCGCGGCACATATAGCGATGTCTGCCGCATTGGACGGGTATCGGGTGTTGGTTGTCGATTTGGACAGTCAGGGATCAATGACCTCGATTATGGGCGGCACAGTCGAAGACGAATGGCAAACAGCCTTTCCTTTGATGGCCAAGCATTATGCAGCCCATGTGCTAGAGGAAAACAAAGTCCGCGAAGCCGCTGGTCACACGCCCCTGCCCTTGGATGAAACCCTTACCGAAGCCTTAAAGATACGCGCGCAGGATGTCATTCAATCAACGCATTGGCCAAATATCGATCTTATCGGTGCCCAGCTGAACCTCTATTGGGCCGAATTCCAAGTTCCGGTTTGGCGCATGCAGGCCCGAAACTGGCCGCTGTGGGATGCTCTACAAGGCTTTCTTGAAAGCGAAGGATTGCTGGACAGCTACGATATTATTCTGCTCGATACGCCCCCTGCCCTTGGCTATTTGACGATCAATGCGCTTTCGGCGGCTGATATTTTGCTCGTTCCTTTGGGGGCATCTTTCTTAGAATTTGATTCAACAGGCCGGTTTTTTGATATGCTCTATTCGACCTTTTCATCAATCGAGGACGGTGAAAATTCGCAACGTCGGCGCGATGGGCTTCCCGAGATCAAGTTTGAATGGGATGCCGTACGTGCGCTGATCACGCGGTTTGATGCCGGTCAGCAAACGGATTTGGCGAATGTTATCCAAGCATATTTTGGCGACTTTATGACCACCTATCGCCAAGATTTCACAGCTCTTGTCGGTCAAGCCGGCGAGCAGGTCAGCGGTATCTATGAAATTGATTACCGTGAATTTAACCGCGATACTTATGCGCGGGGTCGGGAAGCGTTTGATCGGACTTGGGGTGAGGTCAAAGAAATCTTGCTCGGAACGTGGTGGCGAGACGAGCAAATGTTGAAAGAAGAGGAGGCATAAATCATGGCAAAGCGTCGTAAATTGGAAATGCCCAAACCCGAAGATTTGGTGCGCATAGAAGAAGAGTTTCGCAGCGAAACCACACCACAAAATCGTTCAGCAAGTCTTACCCCTCCGATCGCACAGGTGGCGGCGGATGTTGCGTCTTCTGCGCCCGTACTTGATACCAATAGCCGTGCAGCGCAGGCGCGGGATGCAAAGGATGCCGAAACCCTTCGCGATGCTCAGGCTAGGGGCCTTGTGCTTGCTGAAATTCCTATCTCTGAAATCGATCCGGATGACATGACCCGTGATCGGATCATTCTAGACGACGAAGACATGGAGGAGCTGCGCAAAAGCATTTTGGCAAATGGTCTTCGGTTGCCCATCGAAATCTATGAACGCCAAGCGTCGGCGCATGATGCGTACAAATATGGCGTCTTGTCTGGTTATCGCAGATTGCTTGCGGTCAAGACCTTGTTTGGCATGACGCAGGCGACTAAATTTTCAACGATCAAATGTTTCATTCGCGCGCCCAAAGATGGGTCCGCTGCGATTGTTGCGATGGTTGAAGAAAACGAAATCCGCGCCAATCTTAGCCATTTTGAACGGGGGCGTATCGCTGCGCTTAGCGCTCAGAACGGAACGTTTGCCAATGTCGAAGAGGCCGTGAACACATTGTTTGCATCTGGGTCCAAAGCCAAACGATCAAAAATCAGAAGCTTTTCCCAAGTCTTCGAAGACCTTGGCGATTTGCTGACTCAACCGGAAACGATCAGCGAACGCTTTGGTTTGCGATTGGCGAACGTGTTGCGTTTGGGTGGGGCAAATGCCCTGCGTGACGCTTTGGATATGGCACGGGGTGGTTCGGCAGCCGAAGACATAGCCGCAATGGAACCGGTGCTGCGCCAATTCGAACAGGCCGCGGATTCGCCAAGCAAAGGCGGGCGTCCCAAAGCCGATAAAGCAAACCGTGTACTTCAAGAACGGCGTTTGCAGAACGGGATCGTTCTTCGGCAAGAAACTGACGGCAAAGGCCATTATATCCGCATTTCCGGCAAGCAAGTTGACCGCGTAATGGTTGAAACCGCACTCGAAGAATTACATCGCCTGCTTGATTCAAGTCATGGATAAATAGCAATACGGGCCAAAGGGTGACATCAGTCGTTTAATTTGGCCCGTAAACCTAAAAAACACTCTAAATAATTGATTATAAACAATTTTTACTTATTTTAGCCAACGATTTACACGGGTCCTTTAAAGTTTCCCTAAATCCGCCAATATCGGGCAATCCGGGCGTTGATCTCCGGCGCAGCTGTCGATCAAATTTGCCAATGTCCGACGCATTGAAAGCAATTGGTCAACTTTGTCGTCTATGGCTTTTAGGTGGTCTTGGGCCAATGCTTTGACCTGTGCGCTTTCGCGGCTGTCGTCTTCGTAAAGAGCCAAGAGCGTTCGGCAGATATCAATCGAAAATCCCAATGCGCGGGCGCGGCCTAAAAAGGTCAGCTTGTGCAAATCGCGGTCGCTAAAGCTGCGGTATCCGTTTTGCGCACGTTGCGGTGTGAGCAATCCTATATCTTCGTAATAGCGGATTGTTTTGGCTGGCAAGCCAGAGGCTTTGGCAACATCGGAAATATTCATAGCGGTTTCTTGGCATTTATCATTGGACGCAAATGACGCAGCCGCAGCGCATTGGTTACGACGAAAATCGAACTTAGGCCCATAGCAGCCGCTGCTAAAATCGGAGAGAGTAAAATTCCAAAGAACGGATAAAGCACTCCGGCGGCGACAGGGATCAAAGCCACGTTGTAACCAAAGGCCCATCCGAGGTTTTGTTTGATGTTGCGTAATGTGTGGCGCGAAACAGACAGCGCATTCACAACGCCGCCTAGATCACCCGACATCAACACGACATCAGCACTTTCGATGGCGACATCTGTACCCGTCCCAAGCGCGATCCCGATATCCGCATGGGCAAGGGCAGGAGCGTCGTTAATACCATCCCCAACAAAGGCCACACGCCCCTTGGTTTTTAGCGTCTCAAGTGCCGCAACTTTGCCATCAGGTAGCACTTCGGCAATTACTGTTGTTATGCCCAAAGCGCGGGCAATAGTGTCTGCGGTTTCTTGTTTGTCCCCAGTGATCATTGCCAACTCTATTCCACGGGCTTTCAGTGCCTGAATAGCCGCATAGCTTGTGTCTTTGATTGGATCGCTCACGGCGATCAATGCAGCGATTTGACCATTTTGCGCGGCATAGAGAACCGTTTTTCCGTCAGCGGCCAGTTTCGTTTCGGTGTCCTCCCAGTCGCTTAGATCGACGCCGTGTTTGCGCATTAACCGATCCGCACCGACCAGATAGATGTCATCGTCAAATTGTGCTTCTATGCCAAAGCCCGTCACATGGGTGATTTTGTCTATGCTGGGGAACATCATCCCTTGGGATTGGGCGGCCTGCACGATGGCGGCGGCGATAGGGTGCTGGGATTGGTTTTCCATCGCACCGATCCGCGCCAAAAGCGTGTTGCGATCAAACCCCTTGGCGGTGATGAATTCGCTCAGCACAGGGCGGCCTTGGGTCAATGTGCCAGTTTTGTCAAATGCGATGACATCAACGGCACTTAGGTGTTGCAGAGCATCGCCTTTGCGAAACAGAACCCCCATTTGTGCAGCGCGCCCCGTGCCCACCATAATCGAGGTGGGTGTCGCCAATCCCATCGCACAGGGGCAGGCAATGATCAAAACGGATACTCCGGCGACCAACGCATAACTTAGGGCGGGCGCGGGGCCAAAGACCATCCAGGCACCAACGGTCGCACAGGCCAAGCCGATGATCACAGGCACGAACCATAGGGTGATGCGATCCACCAGACTTTGAATTGGTAACTTGCTGCCTTGGGCGGTTTCCACCATGCGGATGATATGCGCCAAGGTCGTTTCGGCCCCGACATGGGTGGCGTTCACAAACAGGTTCGCCGCCCCATTCACAGTGCCAGCAGTGATAATATCGCCTTTGGTTTTGGCAACGGGAATAGGTTCGCCTGTGATCATGCTTTCATCCACAAGGCTGTCGCCATCGTAGACCACCCCATCCACGGGCAAACGCTCTCCGGGTTTGATAAGCAGCATGTCACCGACCCTTAGTTGGGCGATCACCACGGTTTGCAAGGCATCATTTCGGATGACATGCGCGGTTCGGGGTTGCAGCCCAAGCAGGCTTTGAATGGCGGCACCGCTGCGGCCTTTGGCGCGGGTTTCAAGCCAGCGCCCGAAAAGGATCAACACAATGATAACGGCGGCTGCTTCGAAATAGACGGCGCGCAATGTCTCGGGCAAAAGGCTGGGCCAAAACGTGGCAACCAGTGAATATCCATACGCTGCACCTGTGCCAAGCGCGACCAAGGAATTCATATCGGGTGCTAGGTGGCGCAGTGCGTTTAGACCCTTGGTGTAAAATATCCGTCCGGGCCAAATCATGACCAAAGTGGTCAAAATGCATTGTAGGATCCAGCTGTTGGTTTGTCCGATTGTGCGCTCTATCAGCATATGCAGGGCAGGGATCATATGCGATCCCATTTCCAAAAGGACCACAGGCAACGCAAGAAGCCCTGCAATCAATGCACGACGCGCGATGGTTTTTGCTTCGGCTTGGGTACGGGTGGTGATGTCGATGGGGGCTTCGTCGGCCTGTGGCGTCGCAGGATAGCCCATGGCAGTGACCGCCTGCGCCAACGCCAGAGGATCGGTAACCCCTTCGAAATAGGTGATCTGGGCTGTATTGCTGGCAAGGTTCACATTTGCCTCGCTCACACCCAGGATGTGCCGCAATCCACGCTCTACGCGCCCCGTACAGGACGCACAGCTCATGTCAGCGATATTTAGCGTCACTGTGGCCATACGGGCCGCATATCCCATCTCAGAGAGCGTTTTTCCCACATTGGCAAGCGCATCCCCATCGGACAGGCTAAACCGCGCTGTTTGGGCCGCTAGATTGACCGCAACGTCTGACAAACTGTCAATCGAAGAAAGTTTTAGATCCACACGCGCAGAACACGCGCCGCAAGACATTCCTTGAAGGGAGAGGGTAACAGAAATAGGCATAACAGGTCCAAATGTGACGAAGATAAGCGGCATATAGACCTTCCAGTAACTAGAAGGTCAAGGGCATAATGACTTTATCCCCGCGACCTCAGAGCCTTGACGTCTAGGGTGTGGCGATTACAACAGGAGCACGCCCAAAGCGAATTATCAGCGGCGGGCTTACGGCTAAATGTGTCGTGGGCAGATTTTACGTTTATTAAGGACACAAACATGATTTTTTCGCGTCGTCGTTTTCTACATGGGGCCGCTATGATGCCTCTATGCGCCACCGCCGGTTTTGCACAGATGAGCGATGTTTGGTCGGTTGACCAAGTTCAAGCGGCGTTGGCAGCGGATGAAATTCGTGTCATCGATGTGCGCCGCCCAGAGGAATGGGCGCAAACGGGCGTGGCCAAAGGGGCTTGGCCGTTGGATATGACCTCGGCTGATTTCAGCAAAAAGATATTTCTCGCCCGCGATTTGGCCCAAGGACGGCCCATTGCCTTGATCTGTCGCACCGCAAACAGAACGGGGTTTTTGATGCAACAAATCCGCAAAGCGGGGATACAAGGGTTTGTCGATACCCAAGGCGGGATGGTCGGCAAAGGAGACATCAAAGGCTGGATCGAGAGCGATTTACCCATTGTTTCAGCTCAAGAGGCTCTTGCCAATTTGCCCGATGCTTTGCGCTAAACCGTCGGTGATTGCAGTACGTTTTAAGAAAGGCACATGATGCAGGATACATTCCAAGACCAAATAGATTATTTCGCCACGTTGCCAACGGGCGAAGATGTGCATCAAGTGCGGCTTGTGGGTGGGGGCCTTGCGGCTACGGTTTTGACCTATGGTGCGAGCCTTCAGGACCTACGTCTTGACGGCGTTGCGCATCCATTGGTTTTGGGCGCGCCGACCATCGAGCCCTATTTGGGGCCCCTCTGTCATGCGGGCGCTTTGGTGGGGCGTTTTGCCAATCGTATCGACAAAGGGGCTTTTGCGATTGATGGCGTCCTGTATCAAGTGCCTGTAAATTTCAGGGGCCGGCATGCGCTTCATGGGGGGGCAAATGGAACGTCGCTTTGTCTTTGGACAATTATTGAACTGGGCCGCTCTTGGGTCGAGATGCAATTGATCCTTCCGGATGGGCATATGGGATTTCCCGGTGAAATTGATATCCGTGCCAAGATAAGTTTGGCGGCCGATGGCGCATTGGCGTTTGACCTAAGCGCCACGACCACCAAAGCGACACTGTGTTCGATTGCGCATCACAGCTATTTCAATTTGGGCGGTACGGATACAATCAACAATCATCTTTTAGAGGTGCAAGCCGATGGATATTTGCCGATTGATGATGATTTGATTCCTCTGGGTCAGGTCGATACCGTTGCAGGACATGCCTATGATTTTCGCGTAGCCAAGCTTTTGGCGGATACGTTTATCGATCATAATTTCTGTTTGTCAGAAAGCAAACAGCCGTGTCGCGTCGTGGCGTGTTTGAGTGATCCAACCGCAGGTGTGATGATGGAGGTCGCAACCAATGAAGTTGGGCTGCAGATTTATACAGGGGATGGTTTGGATTTGCCAAAAGGGCAGGGGTTAGATGGGCGCGGTTACGGCGCGCGCGCGGGCATTGCACTGGAAACCCAAGCTTGGCCGGATGCCCCAAATCAACCTGATTTTCCGTCAGCGGTCTTGCGCCCTGATACGCCCTATGCGCACACCGCGGTTTATCGCTTTTCGCGGTTAAATGCAGCAGAGGACCCCACGCCGTAAGTGGGCGTTGTTAGTTTGAGTATTTTTGGCAAAAAGAATGCCTAACGTGTCGCGTTGTTTTGGGCTGTGACCTAGGGGTTAATTGTAACTCTGATAGGCATGGTGTCATTTGATATATTGAAAAACAGGGGGGTTTGGGTCTAAGTCTGGAATGGATCAGGTCAACGTTTTCAATGAGGTTTTCAATGCAGCTGCCCAAAACACCAAGTTTTCGATTAGATGGTAAACGCGCTCTTGTGACGGGCGGGTCTTCGGGAATTGGCTTAGCGGCTGCGGTTGCATTTGGTGAAGCGGGGGCAGAAGTGACCGTCGCGGCGCGCCGGTTGGATGTTGTCGAAGAGGTTGTTGCCGCAATGACGGCTCAGGGGATGGCTGCGAAGGCGATGGCATTGGACGTTGCGGATGTGCAAGCCTGTCAAGCGGCAATCGCGGCTGACGGTCCGTTTGATATATTGTTGAATAGTGCCGGAACAGCGCGCCACAGTGCAGCAACAGAAACCACCGAAGCGGATTTTGATGTGGTGTCAGATTTGAACATCAAAGGCGCTTATTTTATCACCCAAGCTGTGGCCAATGGGTTGATTGAGGCTGGCAAGCCCGGGTCTTTGATTAATATCAGCAGTCAAATGGCGCATGTCGGGGGGCTTGAGCGGGCTGTGTATTGTGCGAGCAAACACGCGGTTGAAGGTTTTACCAAGGCCATGGCTATCGAATGGGGTAAATTCGGAATACGGATCAATACGCTCTGTCCGACGTTTATTTTGACGCCCCTGACCCAAGCAACCTTTGACCGCCCGGAAATGCGCGCATGGGTCGAAGATAAAATCAAATTGGGTCGTGTGGGTCAGGTTGAGGACATCATGGGTGCAGCCGTATTTCTGGCGTCGGATGCATCTGCTTTGATGACCGGCAGCGCGTTGTTGTTGGATGGCGGTTGGACGGCTGATTAACGCTGCATTGCGGTGCTCAGGGTTTCGGTGATTTTGGCAAAGGAGTGAGCCAAGGGAGACGATTTCCGCCAAATGACCCCGATATCACGCTTGGGTGTGTCGGTGTCAAAGCGCACGATATCAACTGTGGTCGATCTGGTTTCCAAGTCGATCGCCATTTCGGGAATAAGCGTGATGCCCAAATCCGCTTGGACCATTTGCACCAGAGTTGACAGTGAGCTGGCATCATGGCGGCGGCGTTCGTTGACATCTGGCTGACAGAAGGCAAGGGCTTGATCGCGAAAGCAATGGCCTTCTTCCAGAAGCAACCAAGGTAATTTGGCAAATGAGCTGGGTGCCGGGATGGGCATGTTTTTGGCATGCACTGGGCGCACCAAAACAAAGTCTTCTTGGAACATAAGCGTTTCTTCTAGGTGTTGATCCCCAAGAGGAAGCGCCAAAACCGCGATGTCGAGAGTGCCATCATGAATGTCTTTTACCAGATTAGTGGTCTGCGATTCACGCACTTTTATGTCTAATTCTGGATGGTGATGTGCCAAAGTCGTCAACACCTGGGGCAGTAGATAGGGCGCGATTGTTGGGATAATGCCTAGGTTGAGCGCTGCGATCTCTTGGTGTTGGGCCGCGCGGGCCATTAATTCAATCGTATCCACATCGCCCAAGATTTTGTGACATTGGGTCAGAAATTCATGACCAAACCGCGTTAAAATAAACGATTTTGCACTGCGTTCGATAAGGGGCGTGCCCAGCTCTTCTTCTAGTTTTTTGATTTGCATGGACAACGCTGGCTGGGAAATTGCTGAGATATCAGCGGCATGCCCGAAATGCCCCAAACGACATAGGGTCGCGAAATAACGCATTTGTTTTAGAGTGATGTTTATCATAAGTATTTCTTATCAAAAATATAAATTAATACAAATAGCAATTATGATTGAAATACAGGACTGTCACACCATCTAACGCTAGAGGCTCGGTCGTTCCGAGCCATATTTTTAGACTACAGGAGAGGAATTCCATGAATAAGCACGTAGGAGCCGAAGGCGGCTGCCCCGTCATGCACGGCGCAAATACAGCCAGTGAACAATCTGTAACCGCTTGGTGGCCAAATTCTTTGAACTTGGACATTCTGCATCAACACGACACCAAAACCCAGCCAATGGGTGGTGCGTATAGCTATCGTGAGGCTCTGAAAGGGTTGGATTTCGAAGCGCTCAAGAAAGACATGCACGCGCTTTTGACCGATAGCAAAGAGTGGTGGCCTGCGGATTGGGGTCATTATGGTGGTTTGATGATCCGTTTGGCATGGCATGCTGCGGGATCGTATCGTACGACTGACGGACGCGGTGGCGCGGGCACAGGCAATATGCGTTTTGCGCCGTTGAACTCTTGGCCAGATAACACCAGCTTGGACAAAGCACGTCGTTTGTTGTGGCCTCTGAAAAAGAAATACGGCAATGCGATTAGCTGGGCCGATCTTTTGGTTCTATGTGGAACAATTGCTTACGAAAATATGGGTCTTAAAACCTATGGGTTTGCCTTTGGTCGCGAAGACATCTGGCATCCTGAAAAAGACGTCTATTGGGGGTCTGAAAACGAATGGCTCGCACCAAGTGAAAACCGGTATGCGGATTTGGACGATGCAACAACGCTAGAAAACCCGTTGGCGGCTGTTCACATGGGTCTGATTTATGTGAACCCAGAAGGTGTGAACGGAAACCCCGATCCATTGCGGACAGCGCAACACGTGCGCGAAACCTTTGCGCGTATGGCGATGAATGACGAAGAAACCGTTGCTTTGGCAGCCGGTGGTCACACAGTCGGCAAAGCGCACGGCAATGGGGATGCGTCCAAATTGGGTGCCGAACCAGAAGCCGCTGATATTGAAAACCAGGGCTTTGGCTGGATGAACCCAGAAGGCAATGGTCCGAATGCAATCACATCGGGTATCGAAGGCGCGTGGACTGCTAACCCAACACAATGGGATAACGGCTATTTCCACCTGTTGTTCACATATGACTGGGAACTTAAGAAAAGCCCAGCAGGTGCACATCAGTGGGAACCGATTAATATCAAAGAAGAAGACATGCCAGTCGATGCCTTTGATCCGTCGGTCCGTCGTAATCCAATGATGACAGACGCGGATATGGCGATGATCAAAGATCCGATCTATCGTGAAATCTCAGAGCGTTTCTACAAAGATCCGGCATATTTCTCAGAGGTATTTGCCCGCGCTTGGTTCAAACTAACGCACCGCGATATGGGACCAAAGGCACGCTATGTTGGCCCAGATGTTCCAGCAGAAGATTTGATCTGGCAAGACCCGATCCCAGCTGGCAATGCGGATTTCGACGTTGCAGCCGCCAAAGCAAAAATCGCGGCAAGCGGCTTGTCCGTTTCGGATATGGTCGCCACAGCGTGGGATAGTGCACGCACGTTCCGTGGCTCAGATTTCCGTGGTGGTGCGAATGGCGCACGTATTCGTCTTGCTCCGCAGAAAGATTGGGAGGGCAACGAACCTGCACGTCTGGCTGCTGTCCTTGGCAAGCTCGAAGCAATTGCATCTGATGTGGGGGCAAGTGTTGCGGATATCATCGTGCTTGCGGGGAACGTTGGTGTTGAACATGCGGCCAAAGCGGCTGGTTTTGATATCACAGTTCCGTTTACTGCTGGGCGTGGTGATGCAACTGATGCGCAGACTGACGCGGCAAGCTTTGATGTATTAGAGCCTGTTCATGATGGTTTCCGTAACTGGCTCAAGAAAGACTATGCCGTCAAACCAGAAGAAATGTTGCTAGATCGGGCACAGTTGATGGGCCTTACAGCAGCAGAAATGACCTGTTTGTTGGGTGGCATGCGCGTGCTTGGTGCAAACCACGGCGGGTCAGCGCATGGTGTCTTTACGGATAACATAGGTGCTTTGACGCCTGATTTCTTTGTGACGCTGACTGATATGGCGTACAAATGGGATCCAACGGGCAAAAATTCTTATGCGATTGTTGATCGTGCATCTGGTGAAACCAAATATACGGCAACACGTGCTGATTTGGTGTTTGGCTCAAACGCGATTCTGCGGGCCTATGCCGAAGTCTATGCACAAGACGACAACAAAGAGAAATTCGTTCACGATTTCGTAGCCGCATGGTGCAAAGTCATGAATGCAGATCGCTTTGATGCGTAAATAACAAAAAGGGTGCGGTTTTCGCCGCACCCTTTATTATCTGGTTCTGGTGTGATGGGTTAAAGAAGAAGTTCCAAACCAATCAAGATAAAGCCAGCCAAAAACACAGTTTCCACAACAATCAACGCAATCGCCGCGCCGCCGACTTGAGCGACGTCTTTGATGCTGGTCTTCATACCAACCGCAGCAATGGATGTGAGCAATGCCCAACGCGACAATGTGCCAGCGGTTGTGGTGACGAACTCTGGCAAGGCGACAATAGAATTCAACGCCGCAAGCGCCACAAATCCAACCACAAAAAACGGCAAGACCGGCGGTTGTTTCATGTCGCCTTCTGTTTTGACGTTCATGCGGATGACCATGGTTGCGATCACCACAACGGGGGCCAACATTGCCACGCGAAACAGTTTGATCAACGTCGCGGTTTCACCTGTTGACTCGGATACGGAAAATCCAGCACCAACCACTTGGGCGACGTCATGGATTGTTGCGCCCAAGAATATGCCAGTTTGGGTGTCATCCATGGCAAGGGAGCTGGCTAAAATTGGATAAAGGATCATTGCGATCGTTGACAACAGGGTGACGCCAACAACGGTAAAGACCAGCCTTTGTTCACTGCGTTCA
The DNA here is from genome assembly GCA_024639125.1 of Paracoccaceae bacterium. Taxonomy (GTDB): domain Bacteria; phylum Pseudomonadota; class Alphaproteobacteria; order Rhodobacterales; family Rhodobacteraceae; genus JAHEJA01. Next base: position 41,552 of record JAHEJA010000028.1, on the reverse strand, counting down.
TCTTTGGGCAAAATGGCGGCAATCGCCATGGCAGCAGAGGCGCCACAAATTGCCACAGATCCCGCCGTCAAAAATGAAAATCGCGGCCCGTGACCCAAACGCGGGCCAACCAATAGCCCGATTCCTATGGTCGCGACCACGCCAGCGATCACCAACATGACCAAGGGAACCCCAAGGTCAGAGATCATCGCAACACTGATGCGCAACCCCAAGAGAGCAACGCCAATACGCAAAACGGTGCGCGCACAGAATTGGATACCCTGGACGGTTTTGCCTTCGGCGGATAGAAAGTTTAGCGAAATTCCAAAGAGCAGCGCCATCAACATGGCTGGTGCTCCGTAATGATCGGCTACAAATTGTGCCGAGAGCGCGACGATCAAAGACACCAAGACTCCTGGAAACAAGAGCGACGCCTGCGCGCGATAAGACGTTAACACAGCTTTTCAGCCTTTCGTTTTGAGTTAGGGAATGAATTTAGGGTGCAGTCACAATGCTCTGCGCCAAATCCACATATGATTTCGGTATGGTGATACCATGTTGTTCTGCGTCCGCGCGTTTTTCAAAACGACGCATTCCGGGCAATCGCGCCCCGTCTTGGGATACGATTTCTGACAACAAGACTTCTAAACGATGGGCAAAATTTGTTTCCGCTTCGGCAGGCTTCATCGCGATGATGTAATGCCCGATCCGTGGCGATGGCCCTTCGGGGGTAAAGAAAGAGCTGGCTTCAAAGCTGAAATTCGCCCCAGTCATCGAGGCAGAAAGAATTTCCACCATAAGCGCCAAAGCCGTTCCCTTGGGTCCGCCTACGGGAACCATTGTGCCTTTTAGGGCGTCTTGGGGATTGGTGGTCGCATTGCCATCCAAATCCAAGGCCCAGCCTTCGGGGATGGGTTGCCCCGTTTTGGCGGCATGCATGATTTTACCGCGGGCAACCACAGACAGCGACATATCAATCACCAGTGGATTTTGCCCTTGGCGCGGTACAGCAAAGGCAATTGGATTCGTGCCAAACAGGGGTTTGGTGCCACCCCAAGGCGCAATCGCAGAGGGGGCATTTGTGACCATAAACCCGATCAGACCCGCTTTGGCTATTTTCTCAACATGAATAGAAAGTGACCCGCAATGGTGCGAATTTCCGATGGCCATGGCAGCAATACCATAGGTATGCGCGGCTGTGATGCCTTGTTCAATGGCTTGATCAATGGCCGCATAAGCAAATCCACAATCCGCATCTGTCAAAAGCGCGGCGGGATAAACGGCCTTGGTTGTGATGTTCGCGGCATTGTTGATTTTGCCAGATTTAACTTGGGCCATATAGTCGGAAAGACGGGAAAACCCATGTCCAACTTGACCGTCTGCTTCGGCTTCGACCAAAGCACGGGCGACAGAGAGCGATGCCGTTTGGTCAACGCCCAAAGCGACAAAAGCATTTTGGATTAATGACGTCGCATCATCCAACGAAAGGGTAACAGTATCCGTCATATCAAAAAAGCGGCAGCACCCAATGCTGGATGCTGCCTTGTCCTACCTTATGCAGAGCGATAAAGTTTGGTCATCGAGAATTCGCGGTGACCAAGAGCTTCTGCTGCTGTGTTACGGCCATTGGCTGTGCGTGTGATCATTTCGATCAATGCATCACCGGCTTCGTCGATTGTCATCTCGCGACGCAAAATACCAGAAACGTCCACATCAACGTGTTCGTTCATTGTACGTACTGTGCGTGGGTTCGCGGTGATTTTGATAACAGGAACGATTGGGTTCCCGACAACGTTACCTTGACCAGTTGGGAAAGTGTGGATCACCGCACCACCCGCTGCCATCAATGTTACGCATTCCGCCGCCGCAGAGGAGCTGTCCATAAAGTATAGACCGTTGCCAGATTTTGGCGCTTCTGCTGGTTCAAGAATGTCGATGAACTTGGATGTACGACCGATTTTCTCTAGGTTGCCCAAGGCTTTTTCTTCGATTGTGGTCAAGCCACCTTCGATGTTGCCTTTGGTTGGTTGGCTATCTGAAAGATCGTCTGTTTGGTGTGCAAAGATAACGTCATCTTGGTATGCTTTCCACATTTTGTACCAGCGCTCGCCAACTTCTGCGTTGATTGCGCGTTCTTTACAGATGTGTTCTGCGCCTGTGATTTCAGACGTTTCACCAAAGAAACCTGTGATCCCTTCGGGAAGCAGTTTGTCGTACATGTTGCCAACAGTTGGGCAAGACCCAAGACCTGTTGTTGTATCGGACTCACCGCATTTGGTTGAAACCCATAGCTCAGAGATTGAACATTCTTCGCGTTGGTATTCAGATGTCATGTGAACGAAATCTTTGGCAGCCCAGCTTGCGCGACGGATGGTTTCAAAGTCACCGTTTTGCTCGATTGAAAATTCCGCTACGGGTTTACCTGTTGCGCGGATACCGTCGGCGATGCGCTTGGTCCAGCCTGGCTCGATGCCGATAACGACAACAGCTGCGACGTTCGGGTTTGCGCCTGTGCCGATCATTGTGCGGAAATGCAAATCAAGGTCTTCGCCAAACTGAAGACGACCATAGGCGTGAGGAATAGCCAAAGTGCCTTTTACGTTGTTTGCAACCGCTTCACAGGCCGCGTTTGAAATATCGTCAACCGGAAGAATAACAACGTGGTTACGCACACCAACACGGCCGTTTTCGCGGCGGAAGGCTTTGACTGTCATATTTGAATATTTAGAAGCCATGGAATTATCTCCTTACCAGCGCTTTGTTTTGCAATTGTGTGTGTGGACATGCGCACCTTTTTCGATGTCCGCGATGATTTTGCCGATGTCTTCGCCATACTTGATGGCTGTATCACCGTCTTTTAGATCTTTGAGTGCGATTTTGTGACCGATTGTGACATCTGCACCAGCGGTTAGACGAAAGGTTGAATTGTCGTGCGTGACGCAGACCAGCATTTCGGTGCCGGCGGTTAGGCCTTCGACAACAACAACACCAACGTTATCTGCATGCTCATGCACTAATAGATGTGGCGTTTCTGGTATATTAGGGAGATGCGGATTTTCTGACATATTAGGCTCCATCAGTTTGGTTTAAGGATCAGTTTGGGGCTGGCAACGCGTCCATTTAAAATATCTTGGAAAGCGAGTTGCCCATCTGCCAAGGCGCGCTCTTCAAACCAATCAAGCGGGCCAAGGGCCCCGTCAAAAATGGCTTGAGCCGTCTGGCGGAAGTCTTCGGCTGTATAGGTATACGTGCCAAAAAAGGTGATTTCTTGTAGTGTTAAACGACGGATATCCAATCCATCGGTGGCTTGTCCCAAGCCGATATGGGCAATGACGCCACCGGGACGCGCGGCTGCCGAAGCGGTTTGCCGCGTTGCTGCATAGCCGACACCATCAACAATAATGTCATAGGTGTTCATATCGGCATCTGCCGCCGCTGCCTGCGCAGTTTGACCACAGGCGTCATTCAAAAATGCGCGTCGGTTGTCGTTTGGTTCGATTATCGTAACAGAGGTAACACCCTGCGCCCGAAGGCTTAGCGCCGCCCCAAGGCCAATCGCGCCGCCGCCCAAAACCAAGGCTTTAACATCGCTGGCTGTGGTATCTGACATGCCAAGCGCCATGCGCACAGCGTGCCATCCACAGGCAATCGGTTCAGCAAGCGAGGCTTGGGAATAACTGACGTGTTCGGGCACCGTGACCAAGTTGCGTTCAGGCATGGCCACAAACTGTGCAAAGGCCCCTTCGCGTGGCTGCATAGAAATGATTTGACGGGTTGGGCAGAGGTTATCCCGCCCTTTGCGACAGGCAGAACAGTTACCACATGTGACCAGTGGATTGATCGTGACGCGTTCACCGTCGCGCGATCCGCCAACGATGACACCCGCAGCTTCGTGACCTAGAATAAGTGGGGCAGGGCGACGGTCGTCGTGCCCGAGATAGGCATGCATATCCGATCCGCATATTCCAACGCTTTCGATGCGAATTAGGACTTCGCCAGCGGTCGGTGTTGGATCAACTGCATCGCGGTATTCCACCGACTTTGGGCCTGTATAAACCAGAGCTTTCATTTTGCGGTAAACCCTCCGTCCACCATAAGTATTTGACCAGTGATATAGGCAGATGCGTTTGATGCAAGAAACAAAAGCGGTCCTGACATATCTTCTGGTTCACCATTGCGACCGATACAGGTTTGCGCTGCATTACGTGCGGCGCGTTCCGGGTCGGCAAAGACAACAGCAGTCAATTCGGTGCGGAAAAATCCGGGCCCAATGGCGTTCGCTGTTATCCCGTCTTTTGACCATGCTTCGGCCATCGCACGGGTCATTTGTGCGACCCCGCCTTTTGAGGCGCCATATGATATCCCACTTGTAAATGCGCGATAGCTTTGGAGAGACGCGAAATTCACAATGCGCCCCCAACCTTTGGCTTTCATAAACGGCACAAAGGCTTGGCTGATAAAGAACGGTGCGGATAGGTTAAGCGATAGTGTCACATCCCATCCTTCGGGCGTTACGCTGTCTGCGTCTTGGCGTGTGTTGATCCCAGCAGCATGCACCAAAATATCGGGCGCGCCATAAATTGGGTTAACCCGATCCACCAAGCCATCCCATTCGGATCGATTGGCCAAGTCTGCGGTGATCCCCGTAAAGGCATCCCCGACAAGCTTTTTGGTTTCGGCAAGCGCATCGGCGCGGCGGGCAATACCAACTACGTTTGCCCCCGCTTGCGCCAAAACAATCGCTGCTTGGCGACCAAGACCAGAACTGGCCCCGGTCACCAAAGCTGTTTTGCCGCTTAGATCGAACAGCGCATTTATGGCGGACACATTAGCCATTTGCGGACAGATCGAATACTTCGTCAGGGAAGTATTTGTGCAAACGGATATCAGCTGTGCGCGCGTGGCCTTCCATGCCTTCTAGACGGGAAATACGTGCGGTTGCTTCGGCGATAGGTTTTGCGCCTTCGCGTGTGGATCGCTGCCATGTGACGATTTTCATGTACTTGTGAACAGATAGACCGCCTGTGTAAGACGCCGCACCGGATGTTGGAAGCACATGGTTCGTGCCAGATGCTTTGTCGCCAAAGGCAACGGTTGTTTCTTCGCCCAAGAACAAAGATCCATAGCAGCTTAGTCGGTTCAACCACCAATCAAGATCTTCTGCTTGCACAGTAAGATGCTCTGGTGCGTAGTCATCAGACGTCGCTGCCATTTCTTCGCGATCAGCACAGAGGATCACTTCGGCATAATCACGCCATGCGGCCCGCGCGTTGTCGCGGTTCACGTCGGGTAATTCTTCGATCAATTCAGGAACGCGGTTCATGACTTTTTCCGCCAAAGCGCGATCATCTGTGACCAACCAAACGGGCGAGTTATACCCATGCTCGGCTTGACCAACCAAATCAACAGCGACGATTTCCGCATCGGCGTGTTTGTCCGCCAAAATCAAGCTGTCTGTTGGACCTGCAATCATATCAATGCCAACACGTCCAAAAAGAATGCGCTTGGCTTCGGCAACAAATTGGTTGCCCGGACCAACAAGAATGTTTGCTTTTGGCAATCCAAATAGACCAAATGTCATTGCCGCAACGCCTTGGACGCCGCCCATTGCCATAATTTTAGTCGCCCCGCAAATATGCGCCGCATAAACGATTGCCGGTGCAACACCAACACCAGGGCGTGGCGGTGAGCAGGCAACAATGTTTTTACATCCGGCAACCTGTGCGGTTGTCACAGTCATAATCGCCGACGCAATGTGGCTGTAACGACCACCGGGAATATAGCACCCCGCCGCGTTAACGGGGATTGAACGCTGACCCGCAACAAGGCCCGGTACAATTTCGACGTCGATATCTTTAAGCGTTGCTTTCTGAGCTTGGGCAAACCGTTTTACGTTGTCATGCGCAAAATCGATATCAGCTTTTAGTTTTGCAGGAACCAAGGCAATAGCGGCTTTGATTTCTTCATCACTCAGCAAAACGCTTCCGTCATATTGGTCAAACTTGGCGGCATATTCCATTGCTTTGGCATCGCCGCCTGCTTCGATATCGTTCAAGATATTTTGCACAGTTGCCGTTACATCGGATGCATTAGACTGTGACGTTAGGGTTGCTTTTTTGAGGTATTCTCGTGCCATCGGGAGAGTCCTATTTATAAACATCAGGAAGAAGGGTTGTTGAAAGTTCAGGAATGAACGCGATCAAGAGTACGACAATCAGCATGAACAGGACGAATGGAATTGCATAGACTGCAATTTTCAAGATGGATTCGCCTGTCAGACCAGAGACGACAAAAAGGTTCAGTCCAAGAGGAGGGGTTATGAAGCCGACGCCCAATGCAGTGATCATCATGACACAGAATTGGATTTCGTTCATGCCGATTTCGTCCGCAAGCGGTTTCAAAATTGGTGCAAGGATAACGATGTTCGGCGTTGTTTCCATCACACAGCCAGCTGCGATTAGGATACCAATCATCATCAAAATCAAGACATAGGGATTATCGGTCATTGAGGTGACGGAATAGACAAACCCTTGGGGGACACCCATGATGGCGAGGGCTTGTGCCAAAGGCAAAGAGAACGCGATAATCGGAAGGATCACACCATTCACTTTGGCAGAGCTGATCAACATGCTTGGGAAATCTGATAACTTTAGCGTACCAAGGATAAAGCCGATCATGATTGTCACAATCACGGCTGTCGCCCCTGCTTCGGTTGGTGTCAAACGACCCGAAAAGATACCGTAGAAAATAATACCCGGAACAATAAACGCATACCATCCGCTTTTGACAGATGATCCTAGGTTGCGGATCCATTCACCCCATGTGATCAAGCCGCCGCCTTCAAATGCGTAAATGCGGTTCATCACGATGTTCGTTGCCAGGATTGATCCAAGGATCGCCAAGCCCGGAATAAGTGCCGCTTGGAACAATGTTGACGCCGATATTCCCAACACAAGGCCGATCACAATGTAAGCAATCGAAGGTGGGATAAGGATGCCTGTACAGGCACCTGCGGCCACCAAGGCACAGGCATAGGGACGCGGATAACCACTTTCGACCAAACGATCGATGGTCATGCGACCCACAGCAGCGGCACCAGCCGCATCTGACCCAGAGATTGCTGAAAACATTCCGCAAACCAAAACAGTCGCTGACCCAAATCCGCCCTTGGCCCAGCAAGTCAGGGCTTCGGCAACATCAAGGAATTTCCGCGAAAGCCCTGTGCGGACCAAAACGTCTCCGGTCAAAATGAACAAGGGGATCGCCGTTAGGGCAAAGTGATCGATGCCTGCAAAGAGGCTTTCACCTACGAGGCTAAGGGGCAAGTCCCCTGACAAAAGCAGCATCGAAATGGCGGCAACGCCAATCGCTGCCCAAACGGGAACCGCAAGGGCGCAGAGCACCACGAAAAGGATAACCGGGATATAGAAATCCCAACCAAGGATAACAGTTTGTTCTTGAAGCGCATTCCAAAGCATTATGCACCGCCTTCTTCAAATAGAGTGTCGCCTTCGTAAACATCCCGACCCGATCTTAGGTCGTTGAAATCACGGACGAAGGATTGGATTAAGCGCCACGTCATCAGGGCAAAGCCTGCAGGGACTGCCATTAAAAACCAAACCATTGAAACCCTTAGTCCATGGCTGACGGATCCAAACTTGGCCGATACCATGACGGTTTCAAACGAATAAAACAGGGCAATGACAGCAACGCCGAACATAATAAGGTCGCCAAACATATAAAGCAGCGCTTTTGTGCGACGGCCTAGGTAATGCATCAGCACGTCAATGCGAATGTGGGCGCGCTCTTTGACAGCTGCGGCCGCACCAACCCATGCGAGATAAATAAACGAATAGCGCACCATTTCTTCGCCCCAAATAGAGGAATAGGCAAAGATTTCGCGACGCAACACTTCGACCGCCATCGTAACGACGACCATCACATAAAAGACCAACAACGCCCACCGCTCAGCGTTTTGATCTAGAAGTTTCAGGTACTTGGACATTCAAAGCTCCAATATGCACATCTCTCTTGGTTCCGCGCGTGAGCGGGATCAGCAAGACAAATTGTTGGAAAAGAAAACTGAAGCCCCGCCAAGGGGCTTCAGGAAGCTTAAACGTATTACGCGTCGTGTACGTAATAACGGCTTTGTGTATTTGCACCTTCTTCGAGGCGCGCAAATGCATCCATAGAGCCAGCAAGATCTGTTTTGAACTGATCCCACTCAGAACGCTGGTATCCGCCGGCTGCTTTCCACTCGGCCAATTGATCATCTGTGAGTGAATGGAATTCCACGCCTGATTTGACCAATTCGGACATCGCAAATGCGCGAGCTGCTGGAACTTTGGCAAGGTTCTGCTGAGATGTGATTTCACCCGCGAACATGATGCCGTCTTGGACGTCTTGTGGTAGACCATTGAACCACTCTAGGTTCATTGAGAACACTTGGCTATCTGGAACCGCTTGCGTAAATGTAACGTGGCTTAGGATATCTTTGAAGCCGAATACATATAGCGCGCCAACGGATGGATCCAACGCATCTGCAACACCTTGTTTGATCGCAGATGGTGTTTCACCCCATGCAACCGGTGTTGGGTTCGCGCCAACCATACGGTAATATTGCTGCAACATTGCTGAACCCGGTACGCGGAATTTTACGCCATCCAGGTCTGCTGGTGTGATCACAGCATTGCCGCCTTTGCGGACAGCCACAACGCGTGGATCGATCACAACGTAGAACAATGGCTTAAAGCCAGCTGCTTCGATTTTTGGTGTGACGTCTTTGTTCCATGCGTCTGAATTCACAAGGTTCGTAAACCGTTGGTTCGAGCCACAGAAGTAAGGCATGTTGATCAAGTCAACGGCGCTTGCAAAAGGTGCAAAGTTAGCAAGTGAGTGCTGGGCTGCTTGGATCGTGCCGCCTTGTACGGCCTGTACCAATGCACCACCGGCACCAAGTTGGCCACCAGGTGCCAATTTAACATAGACTTTGCCGTTTGTGGCGTTTTGGATGTTTTCTTTTAGGTCAAGCTGCATGATCGGATAGCTACGTGACGCGCCTAAAACATACGCAGTCGCGATTGTCATGATATGATCGGCTGCTTTTTCACGGTCGCGTTCTTCGTTTGCTGTTTGAGCAACCGCTTCGCTGGACCACAACATGCCAGATGCACCTGCAACCATTGCAGCTGTAAAGCTACCTGTTCCAACCAATTTCAGGAAATTACGACGTTCCGTCGATTTAAGTTCTTTTGTCATTTTCTTCCTCCCAAGAAGTTTGTTTATTTTTGCACCAAGTCTTTCGCCCGTGCTTCGCGTTTCAAAATATCAACTACGAAAAAAACAGTCGCCAAGAGTAAAACCAACATTTCTTGTACGTCTGTTAAAAAAACCGATAAACCAAGTGTTCCAAGTACGACGTTCACAAACATCGTTACAAATAATACGATAGATACAAGTAAATACATTTTATCCGCCGATCAGTGTTAGGTATCGATTCGAATTCGAATGTAAGCGCTTTCATTTTTTCATGCAAGCGCTTACATTGACATAGGAAGAGATTCTTTGCATTTACTTAGTTGACCGAGAGTTGAGGGTAAAAAACCGTGCCATTGCGCAATACTGACACAAGTTTACCGACCTTAGCCGACGTTGCGCGTCTTGCTGATGTGTCGTCTGCGACCGTGTCTCGGTGTTTGAATGCCCCTGAAAAAGTGGGGCAGGCGACCCGCGACAAAGTGATGAACGCGGTGAACGAATTGGGATATTCCCCGAATTTCGGTGCGCGGGCTTTGGCTGCAAAACGTACGAATACAGTGGGCGCGATTATTCCAACGATGGATAATGCGATTTTTGCGCGCGGGCTTCAGGCCTTTGAAGAAGAGCTTAATCGGTTTGGCATGACACTCTTGGTTGCCAGTTCCAACTATTTGCCCGAGCGAGAAGAAGAGCAGATCAAAACATTGGTCGCGCGCGGGGCGGATGCTTTGTTATTGATTGGTTATGATCGTGATCCGTCCATCTATCGGTTTTTAGAACGCCAAGGCATTCCGACTGTGGTGGCCTGGACATATCAAGCAGACAATCCCCTTCATTCTATCGGGTTTGATAATCGGGCAGCGCTTCGAACTATGGCGGATCATGTTATCGGGCTTGGGCATCGCCAGCTTGGGTTTATTTCAGCCCCTCAAGCCACCAATGATCGTGCGCGCGAACGTGTTTTGGGCGCAAAGGATGCGTTAGAAGCCCATGGGTTGAATGCGAACGCGCTGACAATTTGTGAAACCAATTATTCAATTTTAAACGGAGCAGATGCCTTTGCCACCCTCTTAAGCGAAAACCCTGAGATCACAGCGGTGATGTGTGGTAACGATGTTTTGGCAATTGGCGCGCTTAAAATGGCCAAGAAAATGGGGCTGAGGGTTCCCGAAGACATTTCTATAACGGGCTTTGATGATATCGAATTGGCGACAATTGCGGAACCTGCATTGACAACGATGCATGTGCCACATCGCCAAATGGGACGTCACGCAGCCAGATATCTGGCTGATGTCATTTTGCTAAAAACCCAATTGCCACGGCCTTTGGCGTTAGAAACAGTTTATTGTGAACGCGAAACTTTGGCTGCACCAAGAGCATCTAAATAGGCGCTAAGTGGCTTGGAACTGCTCAGCATAGCTGATAAGCCACGACCAAATTCCGCAAAAAAGTTGCTTCCAATGGCCCCCAGAACCCAAGATTTTATCGCAGGTGTGCTTGCGCAATTGCCCCTTCAATTAGGCGTCGTTCCGTTTGGGTTGGTGTTTGGTATTTTGGGTTTGGCAAGCGGGCTGACGCCTTTGCAAACTGTTTTGATGTCCTCGATTCTGTTCGGAGGGGCAAGCCAGGTTGTTTTCGCACAGCTCTGGTCGCTTGGGACCTCTGCTTTGGTCACAGGGTCCTCTGTTGCAGTGATTAACCTGCGGCACGTTCTTTATAGTGCAAGTTTGGCCAAATATTTGCACCCCTTGCCGCTTCGTTGGCGCATTGTCTTGGGTTACTTATTAACGGACGAAGCCTTTGCGGTGTCCGTTAAGCGATTTGAAACGGCGCCCAAGTGGGCCCATTATCATTTGCTCGGATCTGGTTTGACGCTTTGGGTCTTTTGGCAAGCGGCAACAGTCGCGGGCGTTTTGGTTGGCAAGGAAATACCAGCGGATTGGAATTTAGATTTTGCAATCCCATTGACCTTTATCGCAATCATTGTCCCAAATCTGCGCAATATTCCGCAAATAGCGGCAGCGCTGAGTGCGGGGTGCATGGCTATTCTTGCTCATGATCTACCACATAATATTTGGATAATTGTGGCTGGCCTTACCGGGATCATTGTTGGTGGTGCCCTCACAAAAGAAAGGGCATCGTCATGATTTGGGTGGTGATGATCCTTACTGGGCTTGCAAATTTTGCAGCCCGCATATCTGTTTTTTCTGGGGTGATTGGCTCTGTCTTGCCAACATGGGCCGAAAAATACCTAGGCTTTGTGCCGACGGCTGTTTTGTCGGCGATCATTTCGGCGGCCTTGTTTACCGGACCCGAGGGTGTACAGATATCAATCGACAATCCGCGCATCCTCGCAGCTTTGATCGCGAGCGCGGTTGCATTTACAACCCGCTCGGTGATTGCAACCTTGGTTTGTGGCCTGGGTGTTTTGTGGTGGTTAACTTAATAAGTGGCGTTAAACACAAACAAAGGTTCGCCATTTATCTTATAACTGTCAATTAACGCCTTTGCCTCATCAGACACCAGCCATGACTCTAATTTCAAAGCGAGATCGTATTTAATATGTGGCTTTCCCTCTGGGTTCACGGGGATATAGGCATATTGGTTAAACAGCACCGGATCGCCCGAATAAAGCAGGACAAGCGTGCCTTTGTTTGCAAAATTCAACCAGCTTGCGCGATCAGACATAATATAGGCGTTCAACCCAGACGCCGTATTCAGCGCAGCGCCCATGCCGGCCCCGACGGATGTGTACCATGGCCCAAACTGTTCTGTATCTAGCCCTGCGGTTTTCCAAAGCGACACTTCCTTTTTGTGGGTTCCGCTGTCATCTCCACGGCTGACAAAGGTCGTTTGTGCCATCGCGATTTTTTGTAATGCATCCGCTGCTGTTGTGGCTGTTTGAATGTGTGCCGGGTCCGTATCTGATCCGATTAAAACAAAATCATTGTACATAATTTCACGGCGATGGGTGCCAAACCCTTGGTTTAGGAACGCGTCTTCTGCGGTACGTGAATGCACAAGGATCGCATCGACGTCGCCCTGTTCTCCGAGCTTAAGCGCTTGGCCTGTACCAACCACCAACAGCTGTACCTCAAGGTCCAGATCCTTTGCGATGACGGGTAGCAAAACATCAGCAAGGCCCGAATTGTGAAATGACGTTGTCACGGCAAGTCGCAACGTTTCACCCGCCTGAAGCGATGTGGCCAACAGCAATGCGCAGACCGTGGAAAGGATGCGGTGTGTCATTCGACGATGTCTCCGTTTAAAAATGCGTTGGCTTCTGGGGTTTGGGGGCTGGCAAAGAAATCATGCGCTGGGGTATGTTCATGCACTTTACCGTTGAGTAAAAAAACCACCTCATCCGCAAGACGTCTTGCTTGGCCCATATCGTGGGTGGACATGATGATTTGCGTCCCGTTTGCGCGGGTATCAATGAGGATGCGTTCAATGGCTTTCATGGTGCGCGCATCCAGTGACGCGCAGGGTTCATCCAAAAACACCAATTCCGGATCGGTGATCAACGCGCGTGCCAGCGCCAATTTTTGCTGTTCGCCCCCCGACAAAGATGGTGCCTGACGGGACAAAAAGCCCCCAAGCCCCAATCGCTCGGCCCAGTGTTCTGCTTGCTCTTGTGCCTTGGCCTTGGATACGCCACGTGTCCGCAAAGGATAGATCAGATTGTCCAAAATAGAGCGCCGCAACATGATCGGTCGTTGAAACACAAATGTCTGAGCATCCCGCGCCTGTTCCTGATCACAGGCCCAACGTATGGACCCATGGTTCAGCCGTGCAGCACCGTGCAACAATCGCAAAAGCGTTGTTTTCCCTGACCCGTTCGGACCCATCACAACAGTGATGCCCGCCCCCTTAAGATCAAGCTGAATAGGCCCAATCAAGGGAACGCCGCCACGTTTGGATACGGCATCACGAACGGTCAAAGGAAAAAGCGAATTTACCACCGTCCCTCGCTTTCTGTGCGACTGATCCAATGCACCGCAAAATTGACGGTAATCGTGATGGCGATCAACACAAACCCAAGCGCAAGCGCGAGCGCGAAATCGCCTTTGCCAGTTTCAAGGGCAATCGCCGTTGTAAGCACGCGCGTGGCATGATCAATGTTGCCGCCAACAATCATAATAGCGCCGACTTCACCAATTGCGCGTCCAAAGCCGGCAAGCGCTGCGGTTAACAAAGCCCGCCGCGCATCCCATAAAAGGGTGCGTATTTTTTGGCCTTGGGTGACATTCATTGAAATTAGCAAATCATGATATTCCTGCCAAAGATCCCGAAGCGATTGATGCGCGATGCTTGCGATCAACGGAACAATAATAATGACTTGTGCAATAATCATGGCGGATGGGGTGAACAAAAGCCCCAAAATGCCAAAGGGACCAGATCGTGACAAGAGGATGTAAACAATCAATCCCACAACAACCGGAGGAAGACCCATCAACGCGTTCATCAAAGCAATGACATTGCGCCGCCACCGAAACCGGCGCACGGCCAAAAACGCCGCCAATGGCATGGCAAGCAAAGAGGCAATCAAAAGTGCGGTTAACGACACCTGAAGCGATCGGGCCGCTATCGCCAGAAGATCGCTATCAAAGGTCAGAACAAGCCAAGCTGCTTGTCCAAGTCCGCTCCAAAAATCGCCCATCGGCCTTGCCCCTAAATATCGCGCGGACTATGCCGTTTTGACCAGACTATTCCAAGAGCAAAAATATTGATTGCGTAAAAACGAACGATTAACCGCGTGTAACGAATGCGCTCACTTGGGCTTAAGGATCTGTACGTCTTGGATTAGGCGCTCTGGTGCTTGCGGTCTTCTAAAATCATATCGCTGGCTTTTTCGCCAATCATGATCGTCGGAGCATTGGTGTTGCCTGATACAATGTCGGGCATGATAGAGGCATCTGCAATTCGTAGCCCCGATATGCCGTGCACACGCAAACGGTCATCGACCACGGCCATTTGATCCTGACCCATGCGGCATGTGCTGGTTGGGTGATAGATTGTTTGGCTTACATTCCGTGCGCAGTCCAGCAGATCATCATCTGTTTGCGGATTGCTGTTTGGAACATGTTCACGGACGATGAATGGGCTTAGGGCCTTGGTTTTTGTCATCGCGCGGGCAAATTTGATTGCGCGGATTGCACAAAGTTGATCCGCATGCGCAGAAAGGTAATTCGGCACGATTTTTGGGTAATCCGATGCATTTGGCGAATGGATGTGAATATGCCCTCTGCTTTCTGGTCTTAATTGGCATACGGATGATGTCATGCCGGAAAACGGGTGCATCTGAAGCCCCGGTTTATCGGCGCTCAGGGGTTGGAAGTGAAATTGAATATCAGGCGTTTCTAGTCCGGCCATTGATTTAGCAAAGATCGCAACTTGGCTCGCACCAAGGCTCATGGGGCCTTTTCGGAACAACATATAGTTTAGCCCGATACCAACGCGTGGAATGACCCTATTGATGGCATCGTTTAACGTCTGTGTGTTGACTTCGTAGACAAGTCGAATTTGCAGATGATCTTGTAAGTTTTCGCCAACACCGGGCAATTCGTGGCGAAGCTCTACACCGGCGTTTTGCAATACATCGCCGCGTCCGATACCCGAAAGTTCAAGCAGCTGTGGCGACCCGATAGCCCCTGCGGACAGGATCACTTCACCGCCTGCATTCAACAAGATGTCCTGACTTTGTCCTTTGTGGGTGTAGCGCAGTCCGATGACTTTGCGTGGGTCTTTTGGGTCAAACAAAAGCCGTTCTGCATGCGCTTGGGTGATTATTTCTAGATTGGGGCGTTTCTTGACCGGGTTCAAAAATGCCCGAGCACTAGAACATCTAAATCCACCACGTGCGGTTTGATGAAAATATCCGGCGCCTTCTTGGTCAAGACCGTTGTAATCTTCGGTGCGGGGCACACCCATTTCTACGGCGGCATTTATGAAGGCTTCGGAAAGATCGGTTTTTGCGCGGATTAGCGAAACCGCAAGCCCGCCGTCCCCACCGTGAAAATCATCTGCGCCGTTTTCATGGGACTCAGAGCGTTTGAAGAGCGGCAGAACGTCGTCATAGCCCCATCCTCGATTGCCGCGTTGGGCCCAGCTGTCATAATCTTCTTTTTGGCCACGCACATAGAGCAAACCATTGATCGAGCTTGAACCGCCAAGTGTCTTGCCACGAGGCCAATCCAGAGAGCGCCCATTTAATCCCGAATCTGGTTCGGTTTTATAGCACCAATCCGTATTTGGGTTGTGTAGGGTTTTGAAATAACCGACGGGGACATGAATCCACGGGTTCAAATCCCGACCTCCTGCTTCTAACAGAATCACCCGATTCGACGGGTTTTTACTTAGTCGGTTGGCCAACACACAGCCGGCTGATCCAGCCCCAATTACCAAAAAATCAGCGTGTTTCGGTGACATACGATGTATCCTCTCCGGTCGACTTTGCGCATTCTGTAGAATTTTCTTGCGCCACTGATAAGTAATCGACTATTAATGAGCCTGCAAGTCTCAATAATTGACATTCAGGGAGGAATGAAATGAGCACGGCAAATAATCTTAAGAAAATTTCGCGGCGTGACCTGTTCCGGGTCGCGGGACAATATGGCATGAGTTCAACGCTTTTGGCGGCTGGTAGCTTTGGTGGCGCCATGAGCCTGGCGAACCTCGCAAGCGCTGCAGAATCCACATATACAAAACGCTTTTCAAAACCTGCTAAATATACCCTTAAATTCGGAGCAGCTGGCTTTAACCCACAAAACTTGTTGATCGAACGCGCCGGTGCTTTGGAATTTGCACGAGATCTAGAAAGCCGCACAGACGGCGAAATCCGTATCGAATTTATTGGCAACAACCAAATTTGTGGTCAGACATCCTGTGTGGAAAAAGCGCAGCAAGGTATTATTGATATCTATGCCGCCTCTACCCAGAACTCCGCGGGCGGCGCGCCTTATTTGAACGTGTTGGATTATGCTTACATGTTCCCAAGCCGTGCGGCGCAATACCATTTCCTTTATAGCCCCGAATCCCAGCGTATTTTACGCGAACCTTTGGAAAAGCGGCATGGGTTGAAATTCTTGTTTAGCCACTGTGAATTGCGTGGCATTCAGTTGGGCCTAGGCTGGGAAAATAAACCAACCGTGACCAAGCTTGAGGAACTATTTGGGACCAAAAACCGCGTCACTGGTACCCAATTGGGCCGTATTGCGATGCAAGCCTTGAATTTGAACCCTGTTCCGATTGCATGGGAAGAAACGCTTGATGGTCTTAAACAGGGCTTGATCGATGGTGCGGAAACATGGGCGTCTGCGGTTGCTTATGCCAATATGTCGCCTGTTGTGAGCCAATCTGTTGACCTTAAATTCTTTTGTGGGACCGAACATACATCGATGAGCGCCTCTGTCTTTGATAGCTTGGACGGGCATCTTCAGGATGCGGTTATGGAATCTTCGTATTGGGCACAAACACATGTACAAGCCGCAAACGAAGCGGCATTGGTAAACACAGTTGGGCATTCTAACCCACAATTGCCGGGCACAATTTTTGCGGAAAATAATGTTCGTAATGCGTTCCTTGCCGATGATCAGATCAAAATGGCCGAAGAAATGTGCTCCCCAGAATTCCAACCTCAGCTTTGGGATAAGTGGCGCGAGCGTCTAAATGGCTGGGCCGGTGGCATCGATACCTATCAGGAAATTTACGACATTGCGCGTCAAATTCCCAAGGATACCAAAGCCGAAAACGTCGAGCCGCGTCGTTGGTGGAAAGCCTAAGACTTTGACGCAGGGACGGTGCAGGTGTCTGCGCCGTCCTTGTTCGAATACAAGACCACATCGCCAGAAAATAGGGCAGGTAGTAAGGGGAGGGATCGATGGAAATCTGGTCCGACATTGGCGCTATTTTTAGCGCATTTGCATCACAAGACAGTTATGAAATTCGAAATGCTTTAAATACAGATGCGGCCTGGATTGTCGGGACACTGGCCGCCGCGCTCGGTGGGCTGTGCGTCATGTGGATTTATTCCAAAGTGCCGCTGCTTGATCGCCATCTTGAACGTACCGTCATGGTCTGGAGCTATCTTGCCATCGCCTTTATTATTTTTTGGGGTGTTGTTGATCGCTTTGTATTTTCCAATCAGCAACCTTGGTCGACGACCATTCCACCGCTTTTGTTCATGGTGATGGCTTGGTTTGGGGCTGCCTATAATGTGCGCCTTCGGACTCATTTAAGTTTTGCAGAATTCCGCACAATAATGCCGCGCGGCGGGCAATTGGCGTGTTTGATCCTTGATGCGGCGCTGTGGTTTATTTTTGCCGTCATCGTGTTGGTGACAACCAGCCGCGTGACGGCGCTGTCTGCTTCTAATTTTCAGATTGTTCTTGGAACCGATGATTTGATGCAGTGGTGGTTTTTGCTTACCGCACCGCTTGCCTTTGTGCTGATGGTTGCGCGCGTGTTTGAAAATTTAAGAGATGATCTTGCCAATTGGCGCAGTGGCGCGCCGTTGATCAAACAAGCTGTCATCGGAGGTGACGTGTGATGACTGATGGAACATGGGTAACGCTGATCTCGCTGGGGGTCACAGGGTTGTTTCTTTTGGGTGTACCGGTGCTTTTGATCATTGCGTATTGGGTGATCGGATGTTCCTTTGTGCTTGGGTTGACGCTTGATAATATGGGTGCCGAGCTTTTGAACGTGTTTAACAAAGGGTTTGCTTTGCTTGCGATGCCTTTGTTTATTTTGACCGGTGATCTGATTAACCAGTCTGGGATTGCGCGAAGGCTTTCTGATTTTGCCTATGCCTGTTTGGGATGGCTGCGCGGTGGTCTGGCGATGGCCGCATTAGGAGCATGTGGCTTGTTTGCTGCGATTTCGGGGTCCAATTCTGCTACGACGGCGACCATTGGGTCAATGCTGCATCCAGAGATGGTCAAAGGCGGCTATGATGAACGGTTTTCTGCGGCAACAGCTGCGGCGGGCGGCACAGTTGGCATTATCATCCCGCCATCGATTATTTTTATCGTTTACGGGTTCTTGATGAACTTGCCGATTTCGGACCTTTTCGTAGCTGGTATTTTGCCAGGTGTCTTAATGGTTGTTGGAATGCAGCTTGCGTGCTGGATCATTTGTCGGATCAACGGGTGGGGTTACCTTATTCCGCTTCAATTGAACCGAGTTTTGAAAACAGCCTTTGGGGCATGGCTTGGCTTTTTCGCAATTGGTTTGGTTTTGTGGGGCATTTACACAGGCAAGTTTTCTCCAACCGAAGCCGCTGGCGTGACAGTAGGATTTTGTGTGATCGCAGGATTAGTAAGCTATCCGATCAACAAACTTATGGGGTCTGATCCAGAAAAACCAGCGACCGAAAAAGGCTATGCCGAAATGTTCGTTGTCGAAGGGTTCACCATCCCCAAAGTGCCATCCATCGTTGTGCGTTCGGCCCAGATTACGGGGATCCTTGCCCCGCTGATCGCGGTGTCGGTTGTGATGCAACAGATATTGTCTCTGCTTGGCGCCCAACAGGTGATTGGCGATTTTGTGACGGGACTTGGTGGATATTACGCAGTTTTGTTTGCATCAATGGCCATTGTCTTTTTCTCGGGGATGGTTTTGGAAAGCTTACCGGTCACAATCATTTTGGCCCCCATCCTAGCGCCTATTGCTGCATCGGTTGGGATCGATCCGATCCACTTCTCGGTTATCTTCCTTGTTGGGGCCTCGATCGGGTTTATCACGCCACCCTATGGATTGAACTTATATGTCGCATCAGGTGTCACGGGTGTTCCATATTTCCGACTTCTTCCTTATACGGTGCCTTACCTTATAGCGTTGATTAGTGTCTGGTTGGTTGTGTCTCTTGTTCCTGACCTTGCGTTGATCTTGCTGCCTAACAGATAAACGTGATGCAATGCCCAATGATACCAATCCGCCAAAGGATAGCCAGATCCCGACCAACCTGCGCTTGTTGATGCTTTTAGAAGCAATCGCACAGCGCGGGGTCGCGGTGAAACCTGCGGAATTAATTGATGTCATTGGGCTACCCAAACCCACAATCCATCGTTTGTTGCAAACAGCAGAAGCAGAGGGATTTGTGCAGCGGGATATAGATGGGCGATCCTATGGCCCGGGCGATCGGTTGCGCGCCCTTGCTGTCAATACGATGTCATCAGAACGGGTACGCACAGCGCGGCTTGCCATTCTCAAGGCACTTGCCGAAGACGTTGGGGAAACATGTAATCTGGCAATCCCTGACCGAGAAGGTATGACATATCTGGATCGGGTAGAAACAAAATGGCCCTTGCGCATTCAGCTCCCAAGAGGAACTCAGGTTCCGTTTCATTGCACGGCAAGTGGCAAAATGTATCTTTCGACGTTGCGCAGTACAACATTGAACGGGGTCCTTAGCGCAC
Organism: Paracoccaceae bacterium; assembly: GCA_024639125.1. Lineage (GTDB taxonomy): Bacteria > Pseudomonadota > Alphaproteobacteria > Rhodobacterales > Rhodobacteraceae > JAHEJA01. The sequence continues at coordinate 21,897 of JAHEJA010000028.1, read as the reverse complement.
GTAGTTTGATCGCAGAAACGGAACAAACGATCACATCGCCGGATGTGTTGCGGGCGGAACTTCAGCAAACACGCGCGCGCGGCTATTCAACCGATAACGAAGAATTCATGACGGGCATGGCCGCAATTGCGGTTCCTATCCTTGATCCGCATGACAGGCTATTTGCGACTTTGTCGATTCATGCCCCCGTGCAACGCTATACCCTAGACAAAATTATCGGGTTTCTCGATCCTCTGAGGGCTGCGGCTAAAAAATTAGCCGAGCTGCATCAAAGTGAGACAAAACAGGACTAGCCTATTCTAGGTTAGGTTGCCTAGCTTGGGACGTTAAGACCCTAAACAGGGATCCTTTTGTCGGCTTTCGTGATCGTGGTTGCATAGCGAATATCAGCGACCGAAAACCCAAGCTCTACTGTGAATGTACCGGCTTCGATGGCCCAATCATGTGCAGATGTGTCAAAAAAGGCAAAGGCGCGATCATCCAGAGTGATGGAAATATCTTTGCTTTCGCCCGCCTTTAGCACAACTTTTTCAAAGCCTTTCAATTCGCGCTTTGGCCGTTGGACAGACGCGTCTTGATCCCCGACATATACCTGAATAACAGTCGATCCTTCGCGGTCGCCTGTGTTAGACACTGTGACGCTAATGTCGGCCCCTGTATCGGTGGCCGAAATATTCACATTGCTGATGTCAAAGCTTGTGTAGCTAAGCCCATGCCCAAAGGGAAACAGTGTTGCGATGCCCTGTTGATCATAATGGCGATACCCAATGAAAACGCCTTCTTCGTAGCGAACTTTGCCGTTGATACCGGGATAGACTTCGGGATCTTGGCTTTGGGTTGGGTTGTCTTGCCAGCGGATCGGAAAGGTTTGCGGCAACCGCCCACCCGGTTCAGCATCGCCAAAAAGAACATCAGCAATAGCATTTCCGCATTCTTGACCCGGATACCAAGCTTGCAAAACTGCCTTGGCGCGATGGATCCAGGGCATTTCAACAGGGCCGCCTGTTTGCAAGACGACTATGGTATTCGGGTTTGCATCTAAAACCGCAGACACCAATTCATCCTGACGACCGGGCAGGGCGATGTTTTCAAGGTCAGAGCCTTCGGTATCCCATTCGCCAGAGCGACCAACAAAGACCAAAGCGGTTTCCGCTTGGGCCGCTTGTTTTGCGGCGTCTGCGATGTCACTGTCGCCAAGGGGACGCGAGACGCCAAACCGGAATCCGGTGGCCTGCAAGTTGTCCGCTGGTTTCGTGCGAAGGTCCATGACAATCGACACAGTTTGGCCTTGGGCCAGATCAAGCAGCGCTGTGACTTCGTCGCATCCCTCTTCAAAGAATGTCCGCCCCTTGGTCCAATTGTCCCAAACATCAACGATCAAATCCCCATCAACATAAAGCCGCGCCAAAGCGGCGGCATGAATGCCAAAGCTATGGGGGCCTGCGTCGGTCGCGGTGAAGGATCCCGTGACGCGCGCCGAGAAATGAGACAAGTCCACTTTGCCGTCTGCGACGCCTTCGGTCCAAAAGGCATTAGAGACGTCCAATGTGTCCTTGTGTACGGGGGTGCCGCTTAGGTCTTCGTTATCAAAGAATTCAACGGTTAACCCAGATGTCAGGACGGGTTCCCACCGATGGTTGTTCACACCTTCGGCATACAACAGCCCCTCGGGTCCAAACCGGTCAACGAGCCCATCCCAAGGGGAAACCCGGTAATGTGGATTGAGCTGCGCAGAACCGCCACCCATAATTTGCGCAACTTTTGCATTCGGTCCGATGACAGCAATTTTACCTCTTGGCGGTGCCAGTGGTAAAATGCCATCATTTTTTAACAAAACGGCCCCTGCGGCGCCTGCACGGCGGATCAATGCGCGATGTTCGGGTCGATTATCCGCGATTTCCGTCCATGTCCGATGATCATCAAGCGATCCCACACGTTCCATTAATCGCAATATATTCAAGGCGCGATCGCGGATGGTGTCACGGCTGACGGTGCCATTTTCAACCTCGGCGATCAGCATGTCGCCGCGGTCGCGCGTGGGTCCGGGCATTTCAAGATCAAGCCCAGCGTTCACAGTTGGCGCAGTGGTCCGTGATCCATACCAATCGGACATAACGATCCCGTCATACCCCCATTCATCCCGCAATATGTCGCTCAGCAGCCATTTATTTTCCGCGGTATAGGTGCCATTGATTTTGTTATAGGATGACATAATCCCCCAAGTTCCGGCCTTTTTTACGGCGTCCTCAAAGGGGCGAAGATATACTTCGCGCAGAGAGCGTTCATCAATTTCGGAACTGATCGTCGTGCGTTCAATTTCAGACTCGTTGCCGATAAAGTGTTTTAGCGTTGCTGAAACACCTTTGTTTTGTAGGCCTTGGATGTATCCAACTGTTAGGGCCGAGCTGAGTTCAGGGTCTTCGGAATAGCATTCAAAGTTACGCCCGTTGGTCACACAGCGTTGCATGTTCACAGTCGGTGCCAAAGCCACATGCGCACCTTTTGATTTTACTTCGTCTGCAATCGCGCTGCCGATTTCTTGGGCCAGAGTGACATCCCAAGTTGCGCCTATGGCGATCCCGACTGGCAAGGCTGCTGCAGTGACGCCACCAATCAATGATCCGCCACCGCGTGCGCCATTGGGACCATCCGTTACACGAAGCTTGCCGATGCCAAGCCGATCAATTGCAGGAAGTGACCAGAAATCCGAACCAGATAAAATGGAAACTTGTTCCTCTAAGGTCATTTGGTCAACGATGTTTTCGATACGGCTTTTGGGCATTATGTGACCTAACTTGGCTTTGTTTTAGCGTATGGGTAAACGAATAAAGAGCGTGGGAAAAGCCCAAAATACCAAGCCACTTTGGTATAGATATGCCACAATGCTTGTGCGCTCGGCGATCATTGTGGCGAACAAATAAGGCTGTTTAAATCTGGATCAAAGGCTTTGCCGCCCCCCGAAAGAAGCGGCAAAGGATTTTTAAAGCACGTTTATTTCCACGCTATCGGCCAATGTATTTGCGATAAAGCAATACCGGTGCGCGCGATCTTGCATTTCGGCAAGGGTCTGATCGCTGACGTTAAAACCAGTGTCAAAACGCACCACGGGGTGAAGATCGATTTTAGTAACCGACATTTGGCCCTTGGGGTTTTTGCCCAAATGCGCCACCGCATAGTCATGGTAACTGGCGACCGGCCATTCCGCTTTGGCAGCCAAAGCAAGGAATGTCATCATATGACAGCTGGACAAGGCCGATGCCAAGGCTTGTTCGGGGTTGGTGTGCTCTGGATTTCCGCCCCAATCCGGCGCGGCATCCACATCAATTTCGAACAAACGATTGTAGTGAACAACATGAGCGGCGGAATAGGCCCCAGGTGTGAACTGGGGTTCATTGCGATGCCAGTGCAATTCAATCGCGAGATCAGACATATGTTTTGCCTCTCTTGATTGGGCTATGCTGCTGCAATTGCTTTTTTCGGATCATAGAACGGGAATTCTACGATTGTCGCCGTCGCGGGTTGGCCATTCACGGCGACATCAACGGTTGTTCCTATTTCGGCATGCTCGATGGATACCATGGCCAAAGCGATGTTTTGCTCTAGCCGTGGGGAATACACTGCCGATGTTACTTTGCCGATCTCTTGGCCATTATGGGTAATTGCCCAAAAACGGGTGTTTGGTCCCTTGAGGGGGTCGCAGTCGATAATCAATCCGATTTGTTTGCGGCTTGGACCTTGGTCTTTGATACGGCGCAAGGCGGCTTTGCCAATGAAATCTGCGTCCATATCCAAATTGACCAACCTGTCAAAGCCCAGCTCGAACGGGTTTGTGGAAATGTCAGCATCGGCATGATAGGACAACATGCCGCCTTCGATACGGCGAATGCTGGATGTGTGCCCCGGTTTCAACCCATGCGCTGCACCGGCTGCCATGATTTTTTCCCAAAGCTCGTTGCCGCGTGTCCCATCCTGAAGATAAAGCTCATAGCCCAATTCACTTGACCACCCTGTGCGCGACACCACAAGGGGAATGCCGTCTAGCTCGACATGACGCAGCCAATAATATTTTAGGTCCATGATGCTGTCACCAAACAGGTCTTTCATGATGTCACCTGACTTAGGCCCCTGAAGCTGAAGCGGGGACACATCTGGTTCTTGGATTTTGACATCCAGACCTGCGTGGACCGCAACGCCCTGTGCCCAAAGCAAAATATCACTGTCAGCAAGTGAAATCCAAAAATGATTTTCCGCCAAACGCAGCAAAATAGGGTCATTTAGGATGCCGCCCTCTGCATTGGTGATCAGAATGTATTTGCACTGACCCACCGCCATTTTGGACAAATCACGCGGCGTCAGCATTTGCACAAACTGCGCCGCATCCGGTCCGGTAATTTCAACTTGGCGTTCTACGGCAACATCACACAAAATCGCATCATTCACGAGGTTCCAGAAATTCTGTTCAGGGTTTCCGAAATCACGTGGGATATACATGTGATTATACACAGAAAACCCCTGTGCGCCCCAGCGCACGGTTGCATCAAAATAGGGTGACTTGCGGATTTGAGTTCCAAAGCCAAAATCATCAGGTTGTGTCATGTCAGCACTCGTTCATTGCAGGTTAAACTGAGCGATGTGGTAATATGGTTTTATCCAAAAAAGAGGACTGAAAAATTGGGGACTGTGGTCCAAATGGACTATTAATTTTGCCGGCAAAGCCCAATCGGTCGCTTGCTTAACTTTGGAGAGTGTCCCCGAGCAATTTGTTCAAATTTGGCTGTGCGGATTTAACCTGACGCGTGACGATATAGGTCATATAGCGCTCGATCCCCAATTCGTCGGACAAGAGCGTGTCCATCAGTGTCTGGAACGCGGTTAGATTGGATGTCACGCATGTCATCACATAGTCTGTGCCGCCGCCAGTGGCGATGCAATCAACAATTTCATCCAATCCTTTGATACGTGCTTCAAAGCGGTCGAAATCAATTTTGCGGTGATGGGTCAGCGAAACGGTTACAACCACGCGTGTCACTGCCCCAAGCTTTTCTAAGGCAATATCGCCGCGATACCCTTGGATAAGGCCTGCGGCCTTGAGCCGGGTCAATCGCGCCAAACAAGGGGTGGGTGACAAATTAACAAGCGCGGCAAGCTTGGTTTTGCTGATTTGCCCATGCAATTGTACGGCGCTCAAGATACGAAGATCCGTTTTGTCTATCTTTAACGCAGCCATTTTCCAAACCCCAATCCAAGAGCATAAAACGTGATAGCCAGTTCCATGCACAAAGTAAATTCCCATGCATTGCCAGGTCTAGTTAGACATGTGCCATTGGTGAAATATTTCAACGGCTTTGATCCTCCCCTTTTTCGGGCCTTTTCGGGCATTGTTGAATTGATTTAGAAAATCTGTGCAACCTTTGATGTGGGCTGCTAGAACGGTCAAAGGTGGCTAGTTAGGATCAATTCAATGAGCGTGACTTTAAAAGATGTTGCTGAACGCGCTGGCGTGTCGCGCTCTGCTGTATCGCGTACGTTCACAGACGGGGCGTCCGTCTCTGACAAAATGCGCAAAAGGGTTGAGCAAGCCGCCCAAGAGCTGGGCTATCATCCAAATGCGCTTGCCTCTTCTTTGACAACGGGGCGCACAAAATTGGTTGGGCTGGTATCCAATAATTTTCACAACCCCTATTTTCTGGATGTGTTTGCCCACTTTACCCAAGGGCTTCAGGATGTTGGATTGCGACCCTTGTTGGTGAATTTATCCGACGAAACGGATCCGGCTAATTCTATGCGCATGCTGACGCAATATTCCGTTGATGGGGTTATTGTTGCCTCATCGACTTTGCCCCCCAGCTTTTCCATAGCCTTCCAAGATGCAGGTGTTCCCGTCGTTAACAGTTTTGGGCGCTTTTCAAGCGCTCCGGTCGTGCCAGTGGTCGGGATCGATAATGTCGAAGCGGGTCGCATGGCGGCGCGGACGCTGGTTGCGCGGGGGTATCGGCGCCTTGGCTTTATGGGGGGGCCAAAAATTGCGACATCGACCCAAGACCGATTTGCAGGTTTTGTGTCCGAACTGGAAAATTACAGCGATATAGACCTGTCCTATTCTTATGCTGATTTTTATTCGTTTTCTGCCGGCCGGCGTGAAATGGAACGTTTGTTAATTGGCACACCAGCAGAGGCCTATTTTTGTGGTGATGATGTTCTATCGATTGGCGCACTTAGTGCGATCCAAGACGCGGGGCTTTCTGTTCCGCAGGATATAGGGATTATTGGCCTGAACGATATGGAAATGGCAGGGTGGCAAAACATCAACCTTACGACCATTCAACAACCTCTGGATCAGATTGTGCGCGTCTCAATTGAGATCATGATTGACATGCTCAGCCAGTCACAAAAAACATATAATCCCCAGTCCAAAGTGTTTCCATGCCGTGTGATTGAACGCGGCACTTTGCGACCTCTGGGGGCAAGCCAATTGGCATAAAATTCAATTTGCAACCGGTTGCAAAAACTGTAGTCTAAACGAGAACAGACTATTTACAGGGGGGCAATACCTTGACCAAGACGGTAACTTTGACCACAGCGCAAGCGATTGTACGTTGGCTATCTGCGCAATTTATTGACATTGATGGAACAGAGCATCGGATTTGTGGCGGTGGGTTCGGTATTTTTGGTCACGGCAATGTCACCTGTCTGGGCGAGGCGTTATATACCCACCAAGACGAGCTGCCGCTTTATCGTGGTCAGAATGAACAAAGTATGGGGTTTGCAGCCGCAGGATATGCCAAGCAATGGCTCCGTCACAGGTTTATGTTTTGCACGGCAAGCGCGGGCCCGGGGACGGCGAATTTGTTGACGGCGGCGGGGCTGGCACATGCCAATCGTTTGCCAATGCTGATGCTCTGTGGTGATACGTTTTTGACTCGGTTGCCTGATCCGGTTTTGCAGCAAATGGAACATTTCAATGACCCTACTTTTGGGGTCAATGATGCGTTTAAAGCTGTGAGCCGTTATTGGGATCGTATCACACATCCTGCGCAGGTCATTCAATCGCTTCCGGCCGCCCTTGCCACGATGCTAGACCCCGGTGATTGCGGACCCGCTTTTCTAGGGTTGCCCCAAGATGTGCAAGGGTGGACCTATGACTATCCCGAAGTGTTCTTTGACAAAAAAACCCATCGCATTCGGCGTCAAAGCCCGGATGAAAATGAAATTGCTGATGCGGTTGCCGCGCTTGTTTCTGCCAAGCGGCCTATGATCATCGCAGGTGGCGGGGTGCAGTATTCGCGTGCCGTAAAAGAGCTGACATCATTTGCCGAAGCCATGAACATTCCTGTTGTCGAAACCATTGCGGGACGGGCAAATCTTTTGAACGAACACCCCTTGAATATTGGTCCGATTGGGGTGACGGGTTCAAACAGCGCCAATGACATCGCGGCAAAAGCCGATGTGATTGTCGCGGTTGGCACACGTTTGCAGGATTTCACAACCGGGTCATGGACTGCGTTTGATATGGAGGCCAGGTTCATTTCAATCAATGCTGCGCGACATGATGCTGGCAAACACATGTCCTTGCCTGTTGTCGGCGATGCAAAGCTAAGTTTGAATGCGCTCAAGGCCGCCTCGGCTGGTTATAGCGCGCCTGCAGACTGGACAGCCTTTGCCCAAGATGCCCGCAAACAGTGGGATGCCTATGTGGCTGATAATGTGTCCTTTGGCGATAATCGGCCCAATTCCTATGCTCAGGCAATCGGTGTTGTGAATGCGCTGTGTGACAAGCGCGATCGTATTGTTGCGGCGGCTGGCGGTTTGCCCGCCGAAGTCACGGCCAACTGGCGAACCTTGGATATCGGCACTGTTGATGTTGAATTCGGCTTTTCGTGCATGGGTTATGAAATTGCCGGAGCTTGGGGTGCGCGTATTGCACAAAGCGAACAAGAACCTGACCAGGACACAATCACATTTTGTGGTGATGGATCGTATATGATGTTAAATTCCGACATATATTCCAGTGTCTTAAGCAACAAGAAAATCATCGCACTAGTTTTGGACAACGGTGGATTTGCCGTTATCAATAAGCTGCAAAATAATACTGGCAATGAAAGCTTTAACAATTTGATAAGCGATTGCCCAACGATCCCAACACCCTTTGGCGTTGATTTTGTCGCCCATGCGACGTCGATGGGTGCGCTTGCCGAAGCTGTTTCAAACCCCCAAGAATTGGGTCAGGCTTTTGAACGTGCCAAGGCCGCAGACCGCACAACCGTCATTGTGATGAAAGTCGATCCCTATGACGGTTGGACCACCGAAGGCCACGCTTGGTGGGAAGTGGGCACACCGCATGTGTCGCCAAGCAAATCCGTGCAAGACGCCCATATAGATTGGGAATCAACACGCGATCGTCAAAGAAAGGGCGTATGAATGAGCACCTTGATCGACGCCATTCGTAAGAATAAATTCGTGGTATTCGGGCGTGCTGGCATGGATATGTTTGCAACCCCCATTGGCACCAAAAGCGAACAAGCCGATGTTTTTCAAGCCGATCTTGGGGGATCTTCTGCAAATATCTGTGCAGGCCTATGCAAACTTGGGTCACAGTCTGCTTTGGTGACAAGCGTATCTGATGATGCCGTGGGGCGGTTTTGTATCAATAAATTGCAGCACTATGGTGTTGATACGCAATATGTTCGCTCTGTTGGTGGCGAATACCGCACATCGCTCGCGGTATACGAAAGCAGCATGGATGATTTTCAAAACGTTATTTACCGCAATGGGGCCGCTGATTTTCAGGTGACCCCCGAAGATATGGATCGCGTAGATTATAGCGCATATGGCGCGTTAATTACGGCAGGCACGGTCTTTGCGGCTGAACCGTCGCGTGGCGCAACATTTCGTGCATTTGAAAATGCGCGGGCAGCTGGTTTGCCTGTTTTGTTTGATATTGATTATCGTCCCTATTCGTGGCCCTCGGCAGAGGTCGCATCCGACGTGCTGACCCGTGCAGGCGAAGCCAGTGACATGATTATTGGCAATGACGAAGAATTCGGTTTTATGGCGGGCAGCTTGGACAAAGGCTTGGATATGGCCCGCCATCTTGCACAACGCAATGGACGGATTGTTATTTACAAAATGGGTGCGCAAGGGGCCATTACCTTTGCCGAGGGTCAAGAAATACGCACAGGGATATTTCCAGTAACCCCTGTCAAACCCAATGGAGCAGGAGACAGCTTTATGGCGGGTTTATTGGCAGGTCTGGCAGAAGGCCGAACTTTGCGCGATGCCGTTTTGCGGGGTTCAGCCTGTGCCGCCATTGTTGTGTCCAAAGCCGGCTGTGCGCCTGCCATGCCGACACCAGATCAGTTAGATAAATTTATAGCGGCCCATGATGGCCCAACGGAGGTTTAAAATGCATATCGCCCCCCATGATAACCAAAATCGTCCCATTGTTGATGTTGATGATGCTACGGTTCCTTTGAACTATTTTAACATCGTTAAATTAAAAAAAGGCGAGGCCTTTGAATATCAGGTGCCTGGGTATGAAACCTGTATCGTCCCTGCCACGGGCACAGTTAATGTCGAAATAGAAGGTCTTGCGTTTAGCAATCTTGGCAACCGTGGCGAAGACGTTTGGGATGGTGACCCCGAAGGCGTGTATGTTCCGGTTGGGGCCAAGGTCACGATCGTCTGTGTATCCGATGACACAGAAACTTTTATTGCGGGTGCAAAATATGACAAGGTCTTAGACCCCTTTGATGTCCGCGAACCGGACCTTGTTCAATATGGATCCGATGACACCAAAACCCATCGCAAAATCAAACATATTCTTGGGCAAAAGCAACACGGCAAAGTGGGGCGTTTGTTAGTGAGCGAATTGTTCACCGTCGGGGCAGGGGGCTGGTCTGGTTTCCCTAGTCACAAACATGACACGGATCGGTTGCCGGACGAAACACGGCATGACGAAACCTATAATTTCCGGTTTAAACCGAATTGGGGATCGGGCATGCAAATGCTTCAACGCGAAGATAATAAGCCGGGCGATGCGTACCACATTATGGATGGCTCAACGATCTGTATTGATAATGGGTATCACCCTTGTGCGGTTCTTCCGGGATACGAGATGTATTATTTCACCATTCTTGGCGGCCTGAGCCAACGTAGTTTGATCCAATATTTCCAGCCAACCCATGCCTATCAGATTGAAACTATTCCCGGGATCAAGGACATGGTAGCCAAATTCAAATGACCCTTGCGACGTTAAAAGATGTGCTGCAACCCGCCTATGATCAAGGCTATGCCGTTGCTGGTTTGGTCACATTAGGCTGGGAAGACATGCAAGCCTATGTTGCTGCGGCCGAAGCCGAAAATGTACCCGTTATCCTTCAGGCCGGTCCGTCCTGTCGGGCGCATACGCCGTTGCCTATATTGGGCAAAATGTTCCGGCACCTTGCGGAATCCGCATCCGTGCCCGTGGTTGCACATTTAGATCATGGCTACACCTTCGAGGAATGCAAAATGGCACTTGAGAGCGGGTTTACATCACTTATGTTTGATGGGTCGCGCAAGCCTTTGAAGCAAAATATCGACGAAACAGCACGTGTCGCCGAGCTTGCGCATGGGGCAGGCATTTCTTGTGAAGGCGAAATTGGCTTTGTCGGGTATTCAGGAGGCGAGGGGTCGAATGGCACGGACCCTAACGATGCGGCAATCTTTGCGCGCGACAGCGGTGTGGATGCCATGGCCATTTCCGTGGGAAACGTGCATTTGCAACAAGACAAAGAAGGCGGCTTAGATGAAGCGCGCATTCGTGCGATCGAAGAGGTGACGACTGTTCCCTTGGTTATTCATGGTGGTTCTGGCGTTCCGGTCGCACAAAGAACGGCTTTGGCGCGGGGATCCAAGATTTGCAAATTTAATATTGGAACCGAATTGCGAATGGCCTTTGGTGAGGCATTGCGTACGTCGGTTAACATGGACCCGGATCGGTTCGATCGCGTGCAAATTTTAAAGGATACGCATGATCCGCTTGTTCAGGCCACGCGGCGCGTTTTAACGGCCTTAAAAGCCCGCTAAAACGCTGATTTAAGCCAAATAAGGCTTAGAACAAATGCGCCAGAGTTGGATCAAAGCTGAACGAAACCGTTTGGCCAAGCTCTAAATCTGGGCTGTCAGGGGATGCAAAGCGGAACACAGTGTTGTCGGCATTGTTCAATTCCACCACAGTTTCCGTTCCCAAGCGTTCGATCAATGTGATCGTACCAGACAATTGCCCGTTTGGATCAAGCCGCAGGTGTTGTGGGCGAATACCTAACTTTGCAGCAGCGCCTTGGGCCTTGTTTTGGCTGACCAATCGAACACCGTCACATGCAATGCCTTCGCCTGCAAACGCGGCTGTGGATGTATCACCTGCGATGGTGCCGAGCTTGCCTTCAAAGAAGTTCATCTTTGGGGATCCTAGGAAGCTGGCTACAAATTCATTTGCAGGCCGATTAAATAGTTCCATCGGAGCACCGACTTGCATGACTTGGCCGTCTTTTAGAACAACGATTTTATCGGCAAGTGTCATTGCCTCTACTTGGTCATGGGTCACATAGACCGTTGTCGCGCCCAATTGCTTGTGTAGTTTTGCAATCTCAACCCGTGTTTCATGGCGCAAGGCGGCGTCAAGGTTTGACAAGGGTTCATCAAATAGGAACACATCAGGATTGCGCACGATTGCACGACCAATGGCCACACGCTGACGTTGTCCGCCCGACAAGGCCGCAGGACGACGATCCAAAAGATGTTCCATTTGCAAAATTTTAGCAGCCGCTTCAACGCGTTCTTTGATTTCGGCTTTTGACATTTTTTGCAGGCTAAGAGAAAACGCCATGTTGTGGTAAACTGTCATATGCGGATAAAGCGCATAGGATTGGAACACCATTGCAATACCGCGCTCGGACGGAGGAAGGTCCATCACAGGCCGATCGGCAATGATAATTTCCCCAGAAGAAAGCGTTTCCAGACCAGCAATCAAACGCAACAACGTTGATTTACCGCAGCCCGATGGTCCAACAAAAACGACGAATTCGCCTTTGTTGATTTCTAAGTTTACATCGCGAATAACGTCGGTTTTCCCGAACGATTTCATGACATGGTTAAGTTCAACTTGTGCCATTTACAGCTCCTCAAAATGCGCAGTGAGCGTGTCAAAATCAAAAGTACAGCGAATGGTCTGTGCTTCGCTGACCCGGTCGAAGATAAGTGTGTGATCATCCCCAGAAATATCGGACATTGTATTGCCTGACATAAATGCCGGTTGGGATTTACGCCATTTCAAAAAGGCTGAAAATTCCCGATAAACTGACCCGTCACGCTCTGCTGCGTCAAGGCCGGCTTTGGGCAGGTGGGATTTGGCAACGGGCAACCACGTTTGGTTTGCTGTCGAAAAACCGCCATGTGGAGCGTCTTGGCGCCAAACCATCGGTGTGCGGCATGTGTCACGACCCAAAAATGCAGGGGCAAATTCGATGCCCCATGGGTCTTGCATTTTGTCGATAGGGATGTCGCGTACGTCATCCAAAGCTAATTCTTCGCCTTGGTACACACAGGTTGATCCAATTAAACATGCTTCTAACTTAAGCAACAAAAGCTGCATTTTCTCGACGCTCTCAGGACCAAGTCCCAGCGGCTTTAGCTGTCGTGTTGCCGAACGTGGAACATCATGATTTGAAAATGCAAAAGACAACCGTCCCGTGCCGTTGAACGCTTGAACAGCCGAGGTAATAGCCTCTTTTATGCCGCGCACGTCCAATCCATCCCACGCCAAAAGGTTAAAGTTATAGGTTGCGTGCAAACGGCCGTCTTCGGTGAATGTTTGGCTTGCCTTGATTGGATCATCGCCGTGCAATTCTCCCATAAGGTAAATGTCGCGATCATAACTATCCGCACAGGCGCGATATGCTTCGCTAAACCGCTGAATGCTGGGTTGGTTCAGTTGTGCGCTATCATGCAATTGACGGAAAAACGGTTGTTGCTGTTGTGGCAAGGCCCCCGGAACAAAATTGGGATTTGCGTCGTTATTGCGATAGGGGGCGGTATCTGCATTGATCGTGTGGACGGCATCAATGCGGAACCCATCTACGCCACGATCAAACCAATATTGCGCAATTTGTACAAAAGCCTCTGTGACCTCTGGATTGGCGTGGTTTAGGTTTGGCTGTTCAGGCAAGAAGTTATGCAAATAATATTGCTGACGACGGGGTTCCCACGACCATGCGCGGCCACCAAAGAAAGAAAGCCAATTGGTTGGCGCTGATCCGTCCGGAAGGGGGTCAACCCAATGGAACCAATCCGCTTTTGGGTTATCGCGGCTTTGACGGCTTTCTTCGAACCAAGGGTGTTGATCTGAACAATGCGCAGGCACGATGTCGATCATCAATTTTAAACCCAAGTCGTGCATTTTGGCGATCATCTTGTCGAAATCGTCCATAGTGCCGTAATCTGGGTTGATGTCGCAATAATCCGAAACATCATAGCCAAAGTCCTTTTGAGGGGACTTAAAGAAAGGTGAAATCCAAACCGCATCAACCCCAAGGCCTGCGATATAGTCTAGCCTCGATATGATGCCGGGAATGTCGCCAATTCCGTCATTATTAGAGTCTTGGTATGAACGCGGATAAATCTGATAGATCACCGCGTTTTCCCACCATTTAATTGAAGTCATGATTTATCCACCTTTCACGGAGCCTGCGAGCAGGCCGCGAATGAAATAGCGTTGCATAGATAGGAACACAATCACTGGAACAATCATCGAAATAACCGCAGATGCATTCAGCAAATGCAGCTGGTCTTTGAATGTACCAAGTTGTTTCTGTAGACGAATTGGGAACACAAGGTCTTCGGCGTTGTTGGGTCCGATATAGAGCGCAACAATCAAGTCGTTCCAAACCCAAAGGAATTGGAAAATACTAAACGATGCAAGCGCAGGAACCGACAGGGGAACGATGATCTTGGTGAAAATTTGCAAATGATTGGCACCATCAATCCGTGCAGATTGCAAAAGCTCTTTTGGAAGCCCCACAATGTAATTGCGCAACAGATAAATCGCCAATGGCAACCCGAACGCCGTGTGCGTAATCCAAAGCCCAGCAAAGGATTTTGACGCCACTTGGCATGTATCGTTCAGCTCGCAATCCGTGAGCCACGCATTCAGTTGTGTCGCCCAAGATGCGATGCCACTGAAACCTTGCAAAACGGGCAAAAACGCAAGCTGTGTCGGAACCACCATCAGGGACACGACAATCACAAACAACCAATCCCGACCAGGAAAGGACATCCAAGCAAAGGCATAGGCTGCAAATGCAGCGATGGTGATCGGAATGATGGTTGCTGGGATCGTCACAATAAAGGATGAAATAAGCGCGTTAGGTACGTTTTTGTCTTGGAACAAAACCTCGACAAAGGCATCCGCACCAAACACCGGGTCTTGGTCAATGAACACATCCAGGTTTTTGGGTTGTGGTGCCGATGCTTCGGGGAAGGTCCATGTAAAGTTGCCAAATTCGTCAAAGACAAATTCACCATCGCGGACTTCCATTGGTTCATTTGGCGGCACCAACTTGCGCAGCAAGATCGTCTCGCCGGGGTTGTCGGGATCTGGAACGCGCCCCTTAAAGAAAATGGATTTCACATCCCCCGTTACAGGAAAGCTTTCGGAACCTTGGTTCAAGCGTTCAAAAATATTGCCAGTCATGACAACAAAGGCGTCTTGGTTGTCCCCGTCATGGGTGCTAAAGCGATGTCCCAATTCAGTTGGGGTAAACGCCTTCCAAAAACCTGACGTTTTTGACGCTGTTTCGGAACGTAGCGATGTCGTGACAAGCGCGACAAAGGGAACGACCCAAATAAAGACGATTAATGCCAAAACCACATGGCGCAAACTGCGTGAAATCATAGCGGCCTCCTAATGTCCCATTTCTCGTTGTTCTTTGCGAATGCGCCACGCGTTGAACACCATATTCGGCACAACCGTCAACATAAGCATCACGGCGATCGCAGCAAAAAGGTTATCGACGTTGTCCCCGCCAATCGACCAGTTGTTGCGCGCATTTTCCATCATCGTTGCCAAAAGCAATTTATCGTCGTCGTTCGCAGATAGGGCATAAGGAATGTCAAAAACCTTGAGCACCAAAATCACAAGCGTCGTCCAAACAACCAAAACAGTTGAATAAATTTGTGGCAACTTAATGCGGAAAAACATTTGGAATGGGTTGGCTCCGTCAATTGTCGCCGCTTCGATTGTGTCGCTTGGAACACCACGCAAAGCCGCAGAAAAAATGACCATGGCAAACCCAGTTTGAACCCATACCAAAATCCACATAAGGAAAAAGTTCCCCCAGAATTTCAAATTATAAAGCGGTTCGTTATATTCGGCGGAATGGCCCAAAAGCGCTTTGAGCAAACCAATCTGATAGGATGGGGTAAACCCGTTTATGGCTTCTTGGGCCTGAATCCCGCCACCCGCAAAGATGTTCCGCCAAATCACGGCGGCCCCAACAAACGAGATAGCCAAAGGAACAAAGATAAATGTCTTGGCCACGATGCCCCATTTCACAGAGTCAGCAAGCACGGCAATCAACAAACCCAAGCTAATGCAAAGGGTTGGAACCAAAACCAGCCACATCAAGGAATTTCGCATCGCAAGCCGGAACTGCAAATACCCCAAGGCATCGCGATCCCACAAAAACGCATAATTCCGAGTAGACAAAGTGCCATCAGATTCCTGAAACGATAAGCTTAGGGTTGAAAATGCGGGAATAAGCAAAAACAACAGCAAAAGCATCAAAGCGGGGCCAACAAATATCCATGGCTGAATGGCTTCGATGATTGTGGACTGGCGCCCAATTGAATCACGCGCACGTACCTTGGCTAGACCCATATTGAGCCAGTTGGAAATGCCAAAGTACATAAAGGAAATCCCAACCGCGATGACAATAGATCGCAACGCAAAGCCGATTTTTGAAAATCGCTGGATTGTATCAAATTCTGAAATGGCCCAATTGCCGCGTCCGTGTAGCCACAAACCAAATTCGGCAAGCGCAGTATCAAGAGGCGCTGTGGCGAAAAAAGTAACAATCGCTGTGATTGGCAATAAAACAATTATGGTCAAAGCAATTGCCAGACCATTGCTCGCAATAATCGGTTGAATGGAACGCATGGCAGATCCGATATCTAAGAGGTGGTAGCAAGACAACAGAGCGCGCCCATAAAGCGCGCTCTGCGATAGATTAACAGGGGCGATGCTTACTTAATCGCGTCCCATGCCGCTTGGATATTATCCGCGGTTGTTTTTGAATCTTGACCGTTTGCGAAAGCAGTCATTTCTGACCAGAACGCACCTGCGCCAATCGCGCCTGGCATCAAATCAGACGCGTCAAAGCGGAATGTTGTCGCGTTTGACAAGATTTCACCTTGCTTACGAAGTGCTGGTGTCGCGTATGCGTTCAAGTCTGCACCTTTGTGCGCAGTCAAGAATGTACCTTGTGACATCCATGCTTCGTGTGCTGCTGGCTCTTTCATGAATTCAAAGAACGCGCGTGTCGCTGGGCTGTCTTTGGTCATTGTCCAAAGTGTACCCGCACCCAAAACTGGGTTGCCTAGATCTTGAGCTGCGAATGGTGGGAAGTAAAAGAAATCAGCTTCGCCATTTGCAACTTCTTCGCCTTTTTTCGGGAAGAACGCAGGAATGAATGACGCTTGACGGTGCATCATGCAGCTTGCTGGTGAAGAAAATAGACCTTTTGGCGCGTCACCAAAGAATGTTGTCGCAACAGAAGAAGCGCCACCGGCAACATATGCGTCATTGCGCGAGAACTGTCCGTAAACGTCCATTGCGTTGATGACTTCTGGGCTGTTGAACGGCAAATCATTTGACACCCAACGGTCATAGTTTTCAGGTGACGTTGTGCGCAACATGATGTCTTCCATCCAGTCAGTCGCTGTCCAACCTGTTGCGTTGCCGGATTCTACACCGATACACCATGGTGTGTTTCCGTCTGCAACCATCTGGTCTGACAATGCAATTAGATCTTCCATTGTTGATGGAATTTCATAGCCGTTGTCTTCGAACTGCTCTGGTGAAAACCAAACCAATGATTTCAAGTCCATTTTGAACGCGAAACCATACATGTCTTTTTTGCCATCGGCGTTAGCATATGTGCCCAAATCAACCCATGATTGACCCGCGCCATAGTTGTCCGCCATCCATGATGCCGTTGCATCACCAAGTGGAACTAGGTGGCCTTCTTTCGCCATGTCACCAGCAAGACCTGGCTGTGGGAAAATCGCGATGTTTGGTGCGTTGTTTGAACGCAAGTCAGCAACGATAAGTGCTGCAAAGTCACGTGAACCGGAATATTTCACAACAGCGCCAGTTGCCTTTTCAAAGCAGCTGATTGTGTTTGTGAGCATTTCTTCGTCTTTGCCTTCCATGGAGCCAGCGATTGTGATCACTTCGCCTTCAAAGTTCCCCAAATCACCCAATGCAGATGGTGTGTTACAAACGTCAGAATGGCTGCCGGCAAATGCTGCGCCAGATGTCAAAAGCGCTGCAACCGTTGCGGCACCCAAAGTTTTAGAGTTGAATCGCATTATTTCCTCCCTGAAAATAGCGTATGCTGATCTTAAAATTGCATTTTGGAAAATACCCAATTCGCAATTTCAACGCGAATGGTAACGCTAACGTGAAATAGGGTCAACGCCCTGAGTTTGGAAAAACTATATTCTTTTGCAGATTATGAACCAACCAACCAGATGCCCTAACGTCAATTTATGATTTGTGTTATTTAGATAATCTCAAACTGGGACAATGCGGTGCTTCATAGACACGAGCGCAAAATATATGGCTGCCCAAAGCGACCACACAACAAAGATATCCGCTTAGAAAATGATTCCCAAAGGTAGCAGTTTCGCAATAAATAACTACCTGGGTAGCAACCTTTCGGCGTCACGATTGGATCAGGTCACGCAAACCTGAGAAGATGCCATGCAAGTGCCACGTCAATAATTACATATCGTCAGAAGCGGCAGAGGTATCGTCAAATGGACCACATTTATTTAACATAACATTCATTATGCGTGAATTTGACAGACCCCGGCAAGCAATGTACGTCATGTACGCGCCGCGAAAATCTGCGGCGCGACACGATGGTTTAGATATCTGACAACTTAACCGGTAATCCCGTTTTCGCGGATTGTGTTGCCGCTTCAGCCATTGCCAAGGCATCAATACCGTCTGACAAAGTTACAGGCATATCGGTTCCAGTCTTTAACGCATTTACAAATGCCGCCCATTCCGCCGCATAAGCCGGCATATAGCGTTCCAAAAAGAAATACGTCGGCTTTGCACCTGTGACGCCAGCCGTTGTTGATTTAACAACTGTATTTTCCAACATGTTTTGTGCTTGCAGCAAACCACCTGAACCAAGCAGCTCAACCCGCTGATCATACCCATAGGCAGCACGGCGCGAATTTTTGATTACGGCGATCCGACCATCGGCATAGCTTAATGTAACAACAGCCGTATCCACATCACCAGCGGCCCCAATTTCGGGATCAACAACACAGCTGGCTGTTGCCATAACTGTGACGGGTGCCGCGCCCATCATAAAGTTCGCCATGTCAAAATCGTGGATCATCATGTCGCGGAACAACCCGCCCGACACTTTTATATAAGAGACCGGGGGCGGAGCGGGATCAAATGACGTTATGGACAACAATTCCGCCTTGCCGATTTCGCCTGCATCAAGCGCGGCTTTTAATGCCCCAAAATTCGGGTCAAACCGACGATTAAACCCGATCATGATGGGTTGACCATGTTTGGATGACGCAGCCAAACAGTCGCGCGCACGCCCAAGGCTAAGATCCACCGGCTTTTCGCACAACACTGCCTTGCCAGCCGCTGTTGCTGCTTCGATCAAATCAGAATGCGTATCCGTAGGCGTAGCGATCAACACCGCGTCGATAGAGGGGTCGGCAATAATGTCTTCTGTTGTGCGCGCCACTGATCCATACTGGGCCGCCAATTTTTCGGCATTTTCAGGAAAATAATCTGATACTGCTGCCAATGTGCTATTTGGATGTGATGTAATTGCTGTTGCATGCACACCTGCAATGCGCCCTGCCCCAAGTAACCCAACCTTGAACATATTTGCTTCTCCGTGAATGGGCAAAGCCCGTTTATAAGCGTGTAATTTCTGACTTTGCTAACTGAACTAGCCTAGGTTTCATTACCACAGGCACTTAACCGGTCAAAGTGTAAAGGCCGCGCGAAAGGCGTCTAACGCGTCTTCTTCTTTGGCTTTGGCATAGGCTTCTAAACCGATGGGACCACTGTAGCCCATGTCCTGCAACGCGCGTGCAATCACGGGCCAATTCATTTCACCTGTTCCGGGTTCAAATCGTCCGGGATTGTCCGCCACTTGAATCTCTCCGATCCATGGGAGACATGCTTTTGCCCACCGGATCACATCGCCTTCTCCGATTTGCGTATGATAAAGATCAAGGTTGATTTTCAACTGGGGCCGGTTCACAGAGCTGACCAAATTCAAAACGTCTTGGGTCGTGTTGAACGGACAGCCCGGATGTTCGCGCAGGTTCAAATTTTCCAACGTAAATTGCACGCCTTCTTGTTCGGCCATGTCACAAATTCGGTGAAGCGTATCGCGGGCTTTTAACCACATATCGGGCGCGACATGATGCAATTGCGGAATAGGAAGACCGAAATCCCCCAAGCCTGTCCCATGTAAATTCAACCGATCAACACCAAGCCGTTTGCCAATCTGTGCCGTTTCACGCGCTGATTGGATCAAAAGATCCGCCCCCGCATCATCCGCCAAACGTCCAACAAGATACCCATTCATAATGGTGAAATTTGCACCCGTCTTTTCCAAGGCGTCCAAATCCCATGCGGGCCAATTCCATAGCCCAACGCCAAATCCCATTTCGTGCAATCGTGCGGCACGCCAATGAATTGGTTTATCCTGCCATAGCATTTCAGCACAGGCTGCTAATTGAAAACCCATTTAAATCTCCACCAACACGCGGCCGTTTTCGACCCGCGTCGCATATGTCTTAAGGTTATGACAAGCCGGAGGTGTCGTAACTTGGCCTGTTGTGCATTGAAAAATCGAGGAATGCTTGGGACACTCGATAGTGGCTTCGATCACTAAGCCATCACTTAGATGCACATCTTCGTGGGTGCATAGCCCATCGGAACAATAAAAATTATCCTCGTGGTCGCGCACGATAATAAACGTCCGAGACCCGTGATCAAATCGAATGACATCCTCTGGGTCAATGTCATCTGTTGCACAGGCGTCAATCCACGCGGTCATGGGTTTCTCCCTATTGGTGCGCTCTGCCTTTGGGTTGGCTGGTTGGGCGTTGGCTGGCTTGGGGAATTTGTCATCCCCTGCTCCAGCGCCACCCCCATCGTCAGAGTTCAATGAGTCGTGCGGTTAAGCAAGATTACAATACGCAACTATAACGTTTAACAACAATTTGAATAGATATTTATGTTGGCGGTCTGATCGATCCGTATCGCATAGGGCTGTAGCGGCAAATATGACAAAAGTTTTAATAATCTGGCAATTTGGCCGCTTTTCGCTTCAATATTGTATGTTTAAATCATAATGTCGTCACAATATTGATTGCTGAACAAACTGGTGTGATGAAATGCTTAACCGTGTGTCGAACTTTTTATATGCGTTGGGACTATCTATTTTTCTGAATACAGGCTCGGCGCATGCATTTCAAATCACGAACACGCTTGAAGCGATTACAGTAAGCTCTGTTGGAACAGGGTTCCAAACCGTTACCTTTCAAAATACCTATACCCTTGCTCCTGTCGTTGTGTGCACTGGACAAGTACCTAACGCAGGGCAATCGCTGCCGGTTATTCGGCTACAGAACGTGTCAACCACAAGCATGCAAATTCGTGTGCAGAAATTCAATCCAGATGCAGGGTATCCTAATGCCCACGTGGGCACAGTATATTGTTTGGTCTCAGAAATCGGTTCACACACGCTTCCCGACGGAAAACAGTACCAAGCAGAAAAAGTTGGGGTCACTGGGAACCACTATTTTAAAAATTGGGCAAACGAAGGCGTAAATGTAACCAACGCTATTGACGTCAATAAACGAAATACTAATTCCGTAATTCTGGCACAAATCATGACGTCTAATGATGTGAGAGCACAGGTGCCATTGTTATCCAACTGCGAAAGCATAGATACCCCGCCTGCAGGGAAACCTCCTTTTTTCGGTGTAACCGCCGACATGTGTGTCGGCCGTCACACAGGAAACCTAGAGATCGACGACCTTGCTGGTGAAACAGTCGGTTATATCGTAGCCCAGCCTGGTACCTATAATTTTCTAAATACAGCCACCGGAAAGCTTATCCAAGGCGTCGCAGGAGCGAAGGGCGCAGTAGGTGACGATGGGCGTGTACCCGCGGGTGAGGGTGTTAAAGGTATCGATGACACCGACCCGCCCCCACCCTACATTGCGACAACACCTATTCAGTTAAATATGGCTGTTGCCACCGAGATGGCTCAATTCGGCAACGACGGGACGCATGCAGGGTTTTATGGGACATCACCATTAACAAACAAACGCATTAATATGGTTTTAGATGAAACACATGTTGATTCCAATCGCAAACACACAGACGAAATGGTTGGCTATTTTGGGTTCAGAGAATCAACACTTGTGACAATGACAAAAACAGTCGATAAATCCGACGTGGATGATTTCGACGTCTTGACCTATACAATTGAAATCAAAAACGAAAGTGGTTCCCCCCTAAGCAATATCACCCTTACTGATAGCATAGCGCAAGGGGCTGCTGACCTTTCCCTAAGT
>JAHEJA010000026.1:40870-73583 GCA_024639125.1 Paracoccaceae bacterium | reverse complement strand
CAAGTGCTACTTGTTCACAACAGTTACGCGTGCAGGCTTAACAACCTCCTAATAGATAAAATTCTATGGAATTACTTACCTAAGAAAGATCACCTCAATCCGATTGTTGCGTTCGGCCATCACGTTGGCAACAGCGGCTTCTTGGTCCCCGTAGCCTGTGATGCGCGCAACCCGCGCTTTGGGCATACCTGTTTTCAAGAACAACGCCCGTGCACGCTCTGCGCGGCGAATGGACTGTGGCCATGCTTTGGGAATGATTTGTACAACGGGATCGGCCGCGACATGCCCCTCTATTGCGATGGCGTTTGTCACCACATGCGACGCTTTGAAAATCATGTCGATCAATGCGATCAAAATTTCCGTTGGCTCATCCACATCCGTGAACAAAGCCGCACCTGGGCGATCAAAAATTTCAACTGATAACCCTTCGTCCGTCAGTTTGATCACAACGTGTTTCTTGATGTCATCTGACACAGCGCTTTCACCAGATTGTGCCGTTAAAGTATCAGCTAAATCGCGCAAAGCTTGATAATCGGTATCCGTTTCGGACCCATCCTCTTTTAATCCGGTTGAACCGCGCGCACCCACGGCTTCGGCCGGATAAACCGAAGACGACCCAACACCCTGATCCAATAGCCTCACTTCACTAAAAGCCGAATCTCCAACGAAAGACGAATTGCCCCCACCGCTGGTTCGATTAATCGTAAACGTGGGGCTAAAATAATTCGCAATGCCCTGCTTTTGTTGTTCACTTGCTGCACTTAATAGCCACATCAACATAAAGAATGCCATCATAGCGGTCACAAAGTCGGCATATGCCACTTTCCATGCACCACCATGGTGACCGCCCGCTTGGACGATTTTCTTACGTTTGATGATTATTGGCCTGACGGAATTGACCGTTGCCATTTTCACCACCTCTATTTCACCCAAGACCCAGACTAGGCGCTAAACCTTACTGGAACCGTTAACAGGTAAAATTAGAGGTAATGATCTATTTAATAGCTGTATTCTTGGAAAATCCGGCTAATGTCACCGTTCCAATCCCCGTTATAGCGATCTAACAATTCATCCGCCGGCGTTTTACCCGTTTCCAAACTGTCTTTTAGGGCATTCAGGAAATGCGTTTCATCCGGCACCATGCCGCCTGCACCGGGCATTGCACGGGCTTTCAAACCAGCTTCGGAAATTGCAACGACCTCTTTGGCCAATTCGTGCATGTTAATGCCGCCAACCTGCGCCTGAAGCCCATGGCGTGACGCCTCGATCCGAAGCGTTTCACGTGTTTCTGCGTCCCATCCTTTGACCAAATCCCACGCTGCATCCAAAGACGATTGATCATAACACAGACCGACCCAAAACGCAGGCAAAGCACAAAGGCGTCGCCATGGGCCGCCATCTGCACCACGCATTTCAAGGAATTTCTTGATACGCGCTTCGGGGAAACATGTGGTTAGGTGATCCGCCCAATCGCTAAGAGTCGGCGTTTCCCCCGGCAAAGCAGGCAGCTCACCCTTAAGGAAATCACGGAATGATTGGCCCAGCGCATTGATATAATTGCCATCCCGGTACACAAAGTACATGGGAACATCGAGCGCGTATTGCACCCATGCTTCGAATCCAAATCCTTGGTCAAACACGAACGGCAACATGCCGGTACGGGCATCATCCATGTGACGCCAGACACGGCTCCGCCAGCTTTTGTGATCGTTTACTTGGTTCTCAAAGAACGGCGAATTGGCAAACAGCGCGGTTGCAACAGGTTGCAATGCCAATGCCACGCGCAGTTTTTGCACCATGTCCGCTTCAGAGCCGAAATCGATGTTTACTTGGACGGTACATGTACGGCGCATCATAGATTGCCCCGAGGTGCCGACCTTTTCCATGTAAGCATCCATCAATTTATACCGACCTTTGGGCATCAGCGGCATTTCTTCGTGCATCCAAGTCGGCGCAGCCCCAAGGCCAATAAACCCAACACCGATTTCATCGGAAATTTCTTTGACCTCGCGCAAATGCGAATTCACTTCGTCACAGGTTTGGTGAATGCTTTCTACTGGTGCACCAGACAATTCTAACGCGCCACCAGGTTCCAGTGACACATTGGCACCGTCTTTTTCTAATCCAATCAGCTGACCTGCTTCGCGCACTTCGGCCCAACCAAAACGGTCGCGCAATCCACTTAGAACCGCTTCAATTGAGCGTTCCCCAGAAAACGGCAAGGGTTTAAGCGTGTCTTTGCAGTAGCCGAATTTTTCGTGCTCGGTCCCAATGCGCCAATCTGATTTTGGTTTGCACCCTGACTCTAGGTATTCTGCTAATTGTTCATGACGTTCGATCGGTCCGCCGCCCGACTGTGGAATAGACATTTCAAAACTCCGATCGCTGTTTCATCAGAACTCACTACTGCAAGTATCTGTTTACCTCAAGATAACTGTCTCTCTGCCAAATCAAGGCTGGCTGTGCGTCTTTTTGCGACAGTTTTTTAACCATATGTTCAATATTTAATCCCGGCAGCATTGCAAAGATGTCAAACAGTGCCTCTGCGCCGCGCGCGTTTGTGGGAATATTCAAAGCGGGTTGCGCAGGTTGTTCAATGCACCATTCGCTTTGATCAGCCTTGGTCACAAGCGAAATACGCGCGATATCTTCGACCGCGACAACACCACCTGCAATTGGGCCAAAATAGGAAATCTGACCTTCGACAACGGCAACAATGCCCGGTCCATCAGAGTTTTGACGAAATCGTGCACGCTGGACACCGATATAAACCAATGCCCCTCCAATCGGGATCACAACGACACCGACCCATTTCAAAATACCAAAGAAGGACATCGCCCAATAAAGGCCAAGCGCCATAACAGCGAGCCCCACCAAAGCTTCGCGCCATTTGCTAAGGGCGATTTTTGCTTCTGCGCGGATCATGTCCAGTCCCCTAGATGTTGTTGCCATAGCGTCAGGGCGGCAACCGCGGCTGTATCCGCACGCAATATGCGTGGTCCCAAGCTGATGGAATGCGCACAAGCATTGTTTTGCAAGCGTGCCCGTTCGGCAGGGGAAAATCCACCCTCTGGTCCGATCAAGATGGCCCATGGCCCTTGGGGAAGGTCTTGGACCCGCACCGTTTCGCCAACCTTGGCCTCGTCACAAAATAACAAATGCCGATCCGCGGGCCAGCTGTCTAGCATCCGATCCAGCTTTTGTAGATCGCTTACCTCTGGAACGAATGTACCGCCGCATTGCTCTGTGGCTTCTATCGCATGCGCTTGAAGCCGGTCCTGACGAATACGTTCGGCGTTGGTGAATTCTGTTTGAACGGGAATAATCCGCGCTGCCCCCATTTCGGTGGCTTTTTCAACAATGAAATCTGTGCGCGCCTTTTTGATCGGCGCAAACAATAGCCAAAGATCAGGCGGCGTTTGCAAAGGTTTGCTCTGGGTCTCGCACAGCAGCTCACCGCTCCGTTTGCCAGCATTGACAACCGTTGCGATCCATTCACCGTCGCGCCCATTAAACAACGCGATTTTGGCGCCTTGTGCTTGACGCATCACCCCAAACAAGTAATGCGCCTGATCACGGTCCAAAGGAACCGATTGCGAAGCCCCTAGTGGGTGATCTACAAAGAGTCTAATTTTAGCTGTCATAGGGGTTACCATATGTCCTTGAAATCGCCGTTACCAGAGGCCAGTGGTCAAGTTTCCGATGCAGTGCATGGAAATTGGGTAGATACCAAGGCGCCTGCCTGGACAAGACCCTATTTGCGGCTGTCACGGGCGGATCGTCCCATTGGCACATGGTTGCTACTTTTACCGTGCTGGTGGGGGCTATTGCTTGGTATGCTTCAAACCGATAGCGCGCGGTGGACCGATCTTTGGATATTTGGCGCCTGTGCTGTTGGCGCATTTTTGATGCGCGGCGCAGGATGCACATGGAACGACATCACAGATCGCGATTTTGATGGGTCAGTTGAACGCACAAGATCAAGACCAATTCCATCTGGCCAAGTCAGCGTCAAACAAGCCGCAGCTTGGATGGCATTGCAAGCCTTGGTGGCATTCGCAATCCTGCTGACCTTTAACGGTGCTGCGATTACATTGGGGATCATTTCGATTGTCCCTGTTCTGGTTTACCCTTTTGCAAAGCGCTTCACATGGTGGCCACAAGTGTTTTTGGGCATTGCGTTTAACTGGGGCGCGCTATTGGCCTATACTGCGCATACAGGGTCGCTTGGGTGGCCGTCTGTTGTGCTCTATCTAAGTGGCATCGCATGGACACTTTTCTATGACACGATTTATGCCCATCAAGACAAAGAAGACGATGCATTGATCGGGATCAAATCAACCGCACGTTTGTTTGGGAACAAATCGGGTCATTGGCTGTATTTCTTTGCCATCCTTAGTGCTGTTTTGATGTTTATTGCTATTCACCTTGCGCTTGGTTCTATCAGCAATTGGGCCACCATGTTTGCGTGGGCGGGTGTTGCTGCGTTTTTTGTGCATATGATCGGTCAAATGCGGATCATCGACTATGATAACAGTGCGGTTTTAATCAAACTTTTCAGATCCAACCGAGACGCAGGTCTGTTACCTGTGCTGTTTTTCGCCGTCGCGCTTATCCTTTGATTGATCCCAAGGTGCTTTTGGGCTTATCAAGGCCGCATCTTAGGGGAAGTTGAGATCAGGATGCGTATTTCATCGTTCGTATACATCGGCGTGAGCTTTATCGTTGCCGCAGCTCTATCAGTGTGCGCGGCCTATTTTGCGGCGCGTATTGTCGAAGATACATCCACTGCTGCCGTACGCCGCGCAATGGCGGAACAAAAGCTCGATTGGGCCGATGCAGTTGCGGATGGTTTGCAGGTCTTTATCATCGGAAACGCCCCGGACGAAGTGAAACGCTTTCAAGCTTTGACCGCCGCAGGAAGCACCGTTGATGCCGCACGCGTCATCGACCAAATGACAGTTCTGGAAAACGCAAACGTGCTGGTGCCCCAATTCTCGGTGAATATCCTGCGCAATAATTCGGGCATTTCTGCGATTGGGCTGATTCCCAAGGGCCAAGATTACGTTGACTTGATCAAGGGTCTGAAAAAAATCGCAGGCGACAAACCGATAACCGATTTGCTAGATCAGGCAGATTATCCTGCCCCAGACACGTGGACCACATCACTGCGCTTTGCGCTGGATGCTTTGGCCCAGTTTGAAAAAGCAAAAATAACCTTTGCAGATGGCGAAATCACAATTTCAGCGCTTGCGTTAACCCGTGCCGACAAAACACGATTAGAATCCGAATTGTTTCGCAAGAAACCCGAAAGCGTGAACCTAATTCTAGAACTCACAGCGCCACGGCCTGTTATTTCACCCTATTCTATGCGTGCCGTAAAAGACGGTACCTTGCTGAAATTTGACAGCTGTTCCGCCGACACCGAAGCCACCAAACAAGCCATTCTGAAAACAGCTATCAAATTAGGCGCTGTTGAAAAACAAGACTGTCAAATCGGGCTTGGTATGCCAACGAAAACATGGTCCGCCGCCACACAAACCGCACTTGAATCCTTGGCTAAATTGGACAAAGCCACGGTTACGTTTGCCAATACATCTATCAAATTAGTGGCTGACGAAACGACGGATCCTGACGTCTTTGCCCGCGTCACCCAAGAGCTAAGCGCAGCTTTGCCCGACGGATACGAGCTGAACGCGATCCTGACACAACCGCCTACTGCGTCTGACACAACCGAAGCTGAGTTTGTCGCAATCCTTAGCCCCGAAGGATTGGTACAGTTGCGCGGTTCAGTGCGCGACGCCACAACCGCATCGATGATTTCTAGCCTTGCGGACGCACGATTTGGACGCGATGCGACATATACATCAACGACATTGGAACCTGCGCTTCCGGTGTCGTGGTCTGTCAATGTTTTAACGGCGCTCGAAGCCTTGGCACAACTGACCCAAGGCGCGATCCGCGTGACCCCCGAAACCGTGAGCGTGTCGGGAAAAACGAATATCGAAACGGCCAAGGCTGACATCACTACCTTGTTGACGAGCAAAATCAGTACATCGCAAAATGTTGATATTTCGCTAGAATATATTCCCCCTCCTGTTGTTGATGACAACAGCCCTGCACCAGAAGAATGCGTTTCCGATATCAGTGCGCTTTTGTCTGAGCGCAAAATCAATTTTGAACCGGGCTCAGATCGGGTCGATCTAGACGGACAAAAGCTTTTGGATGACATTGCTGGTATCTTGGAAAGCTGTGGGGAAATTGGGCTGGAAATTGCGGGCCATACCGACAGCCAAGGCAGTGAATCTATGAACCAACAGCTGAGCCAGTCGCGCGCGCAGGCGGTTTTGATGGAACTGCAACGTCGCCGTATCCTAACCAGCAATTTTACTGCCAAAGGCTATGGCGAAGAATTCCCAATCGCGGACAATGGGACAGAAGCCGGTCGGGAAACCAACCGCAGAATCGAATTTAAGCTGAGCAAAAAGCAATCAGCCGAAACCAACCAAGAGGCGTCAGATGAACAGAACTGAATTCATTATCGCAATTGCGATTATTCTATTTGTAGCCTTTGCATTGGGTTGGTTTGCACATTGGGTGATCCATCGCTTTACCCGCGTGTCTAAATCTGACATCGGCGAATTTGAACGCATGTCCCAAGAGCTTCACGAAGCAGAAGAAGCCCGCGATCAAGCGATTTCCTATTTACAGCAACGTGAATCCGAGCTTTCGAGCCAAATCAACCAAAGCGAAGCAGAATTGCGCGCTGCGATGGATGGGCTACGCGAAGCACGCCTAGAAGCAGAAGAGATGCGTGCCTATATCGAAAAAATTTCTGCGGGAAACTAAGTTCACCAACGCGATAGCGCGTCTTCGTCTTCGGGCTTGGCATCAACCCACGACGTCCCGCTTGATGTTACTTCTTTTTTCCAAAACGGTGCGCGGGATTTTAGATAATCCATTAGGTATTCTGCGGCTTCGAAGGCATCTTTTCGATGCGGTGCTGCCGTAGCCACCATCATGATTTGCTCACCCGGAGTGAGGCGCCCAAAGCGGTGAATAACAAGCACATCACCCAAATCCCAACGCGATGCGGCTTGGGTCGCAATTTTGGCAATCGCCCGTTCGGTCATGCCGGGATAGTGTTCGATTTCCATGGCATCCAAGTCATCCGTATCGCTGTCACGCACCACACCCGTAAAGGTAACAATCGCCCCCATATGGCGATGGCCTGCGGCGAACTCTTGGGCGATTTGCCCCAGATCAAACGGTTCTTTTTGGACACTAATTTGCACGTTATCCCCCCGTCATTGGCGGGAAAAACGCGACTTCGCGGACACCTTCAAGCGAGGCTGTGAAATCATCAATTAGATCCTGATCCAAGGCAACGCGGATCGCACTTAGGTCGGAAAAAGCCAGCGCATAGCGGTCTTCTTTGGCGATCAATTCGTTTATCAGCTCGGCAACTGTACTGGCTTGGGTTTCAATGTGTTCCTTTGGGAGTCCAATGCGTTCCCGAACCCAAGCAAAGTAAAGCAGCTCAATCATGCGTTATCTCGTAAATAAGGGCGGGCCTTTAGGAAATAGTCCACGCCAGTGATCAAAGTAAGGATAGACGCCACCCAAAGCAAAACAAGCCCAATGCGCCCAGCCCAAATCATGCCTGAAAATTTCCATTGAAGACCGTGCAGGTCTTCTTCGGCGCCAGTAAGGATATCGTTCACCAAAGCAGAATCCATGCCATACGCTGACATGCCTAGGTAATGTTCGAACACACCTTGCGAAAACAAGATCGCTATGGCGACCATTTGGGCCGTGGTTTTCCACTTGGCCAACTTTGTCACCTTGAGCGTTCCAGCCGTATCCCCCAAGAATTCGCGCAGTCCAGAG
The DNA here is from genome assembly GCA_024639125.1 of Paracoccaceae bacterium. GTDB lineage: Bacteria > Pseudomonadota > Alphaproteobacteria > Rhodobacterales > Rhodobacteraceae > JAHEJA01. The sequence goes on along the minus strand of JAHEJA010000026.1, from coordinate 65,693 downwards.
ACGAACACTTCTCTGAATAAGATAACCGTTGCCGGCAAAACCAACCAAGGCGACATGCTAGAATAGCCCACGATCACCATAAGCGCGATCACAACCATAGCTTTGTCGGCAATCGGGTCTAACATCGCACCCAATTTTGTTTCTTGTTTCCAAGTCCGCGCCAGAAACCCATCGAACCAATCCGTGATCGACGCCACGATGAACAACATCAAAGCGAACCAATCTGCATAAGGTCGGGTGAAATACAAAAACATCACCGCCACGGCAGGGGCCGACAGCAATCGAAGCACTGTGAGTAAATTTGGGATGTTAATTTTCACGTCGGTCGCTTTTCTTTCAGCACATGTTTGTGCGGTATTTCAGGAATGCGTCCACTTATAAATCAACCATTGCGTCACACAAGCCCCCGAAAGCAAACAGCGTCACGCAAACAAAGATTTGTAAGTATCGCGCAAAACGTTTTTTTGGACTTTGCCCATCGTATTGCGGGGGAGTGCATCAACGATTTGATAGGATCGAGGATGCTTAAAACGCGCAAGACCCTGTCCGACGCTTTCCTTGATCTGGTTTAAATCTATAGTTTCGTCGCTGTGTTTGACCAAAATCGCCACCACAGTTTCCCCGAAATCAGGATGCGCCACACCAATTACAGCACTTTCTAAAACACCGGGTTGATCATCCAACACCAATTCAATTTCTTTAGGGTAAATGTTGTACCCGCCAGAAATAATCAAATCTTTGCCACGACCAACGATGGTCACATAGCCATCGGGGTCGATCATGCCCAAATCACCGGTGATAAAAAATCCGTCTTGGCGCAGCTCTTCACGGGTTTTTTCGGGCATTTGCCAATAACCTTGGAACACATTCGGGCCACGCACTTCGATTATGCCGATGTCCCCTATTGGCAGGGTTGCACCCGTTTCTGGGTCACACACCTTTAGGTCAACACCCGGCAGAGGAAAGCCAACTGTGCCCGCACGCCGATCACCGTCATAGGGGTTTGACGTGTTCATATTGGTTTCGGTCATCCCATAGCGTTCAAGAATACGGTGACCCGTGCGCTCTTGGAACAGCTTGTGCGTTTCCGCCAACAGCGGTGCGGACCCCGAAATAAACAAGCGCATCCCTTGGGTCAGGGCATGATCAAACCGTGGATCATCCAACAAGCGGGTGTAAAATGTTGGAACCCCCATAAGCGCGGTTGCTTTAGGCATATCCTTGATCAACGCATCCCTGTCGAAGCCTGCATAAAATCGCGCGGCACACCCCGCCAATAGACAAACATTCGTCGCCACAAATAGCCCATGCGTGTGAAAAATAGGCAGCGCATGCAACAAGACGTCGTCTTTTGTGAATTGCCAATATTCCACCAATGTTTGCGCATTTGACAAAAGGTTGTTTTGGCTCAGCATCGCCCCTTTGGATCGACCCGTCGTTCCAGAGGTATAAAGGAAGGCGGCTAAATCATCGCCACCGCGCTCTGCTGTGGGATAGTCAAGCGGTAGAGTTTTGGATTTATCCGCAAAACTGCCCGAGCCATCAGAATTCAAAACCTCAAGCTGCACAGAAAATTCTTGGGTGATCGGGGTCAGCGCACCCACAAAAGCCGCATCGCAAACGACCATCTTTGCCCCAGAATTTTCAATAAAATACGATATTTCCGACCCAGTGTAAGCCGTATTCAAAGGCAAAAAGATAACACCAGCCTGAACGCAAGCGGCATAAAGTGCCAAAGCTTGCGGCGATTTGTGGATTTGCACCGCAAGCCGATCGCCTGCAACCAAACCAGCGTTCGTGATCAAATGCGCAAATTGGGCCGCCTGTTTCAAAAACGCGTCATGGGTAATAACGGTATCATCACCAAGGATCAAAAATGGTGTCTGTTTACCGGCATGCACACCGAACAAAGCATCATAGAGAACGTTTGCCATACCTTAGTCCTTTAGCAATTCACCCATGCGCAACACAGCAAGGCTATATCCTTGAACACCAAAGCCAGCCATCACGCCATCTGCACGTAACGACACATAGGAATGATGGCGGAAACTTTCGCGCTTGTGGACGTTTGAAATATGCACTTCTAGGACAGGGCCATCAAACGCGTTCAAAGCATCAAGAATGGCAACTGAAGTATGCGTCAAAGCCCCGGGGTTAATAATTATCCCTGCGGCGGCATCGCGGGCTTCGTGGATCCAATCTACGATTTGACCTTCCCAGTTTGATTGCCGCAAATCAGTTTCTATTCCGACAGTTTTTGCTACTTCACCACAGAAATTGGCAACATCATCCAAAGTATCATACCCATAAATTTCCGGCTGGCGACGCCCCAATAAATTCAGGTTTGGACCATTTAGAATATAAACACGTTTAGACATAGAGACGTTCCTTTTGATATGTGGCGACTGTGTGCCTTTGAGCCGGTATCGTCAACCCTAGACCATAGCCCAAATGATCAACCCAGCACCAAAGACGACACGGTAAATAACATAGGGCGTAAAGCTAACTGAGCGCAGCAAACGCATCATCAACCCAAGCGCAACAAACGCAGACACAGCAGCAAAGGCGGCGGCAATCGCGCCGTCGATCAACACCGCTGTATTAGCCGTCTTTGCCACGTCTATGGCTTCTAATGCGCCAGCTGCGATAATCGTGGGAATGGACATCAGCATAGAAATGGTTGCCGCATCTTTGCGCGTGAACCCCATGAATCGCGCACCCGTGATTGTGATCCCCGACCGCGACGTCCCCGGAATTAGCGCAACAGCCTGCCAAAGGCCAAGCTTCCATGCTTGAGCAAGTGACCATTCTGATTTGGATGTGGTTTCAACGCTCTTGGTATCCGCCCACCAGAGTACAATACCAAATCCCAGCATTGTAGCCCCAATAAGCGCGACGCTCCCGCGCATGACTTCGTCTATTCCGCTTAGCTTAAGAACCAAGCCAAAGGCCATTGCCGGAATGGTGGCAATAATAAGGTTAAGCGCAAGGCGGCTTTGATCGGTATTAAGGCGACCCCGCACAAGATTAGGAATCCCGCTTAATCCAAACCGTACGTCGCGCCAAAAATAGGTGACGACCGCGATCAGCGTTCCCAGATGTACGGACACATCGATAATCTGCCCTTGGTCCTGCAGTCCTGTTAAATTCGGTAATAAAATCAGATGCGCGCTTGATGAAATCGGAAGGAATTCGGTGATTCCTTGAATCAAAGCAACAAGCACAAGATGAAGAATTGGCATAACAAGATCCCTTAGACATATGCTGACCTTGGTATAATCCATGTAAAAATAATGCAAAGCGGAATAATAGGTCCGAATCGGATCATTTATATGCACCTCGCGACCCCGAAACTATTTAAATCCATCAAAAATTTTGAATTTAGGTCAGCAATTATGCCTTTTCTTTTAAATTGGGCTGTTGTAATGACACCTAAATTAGTCATCGATGGAGTCGCCAATGGCCAAGCAACCTATGCTCAAATTTGTGAACACACCGCGCGCAATGCCTGAAAAACGCGAAGCGGATGTTCGCAACAAAGATTTTCAAGAAATCTATGCTGAATTTGCGAAAACCAAAGCAGAAGAGCAATCCAGCCGATGCAGTCAATGCGGCGTGCCCTATTGTCAGTCGCATTGCCCCTTGCACAACAATATTCCCGACTGGCTTCGCTTGACCGCCGAAGGTCGGCTTCAAGAGGCCTATGAGATCTCGCAAGCGACCAATACGTTTCCGGAAATCTGCGGCCGTATTTGCCCTCAAGACCGGTTATGCGAAGGCAACTGTGTAATCGAGCAATCCGGCCACGAAACCGTAACCATTGGCGCGGTGGAAAAATACATCACCGACACAGCTTGGGAAGAAGGCTGGGTAAAACCGATCAAACCCACAACCGAGCGCGTTGAATCCGTTGGGATCATCGGTGCTGGCCCCGGTGGAATGGCCGCCGCAGACCACTTGCGCCGGAACGGTATCCAAGTCACCGTTTATGACCGCTACGATCGCGCCGGCGGATTGATGACCTATGGCATCCCCGGCTTTAAGTTGGAAAAAGACGTGGTAATGCGCCGCAATGACCAGCTTACCAGCGGTGGTATTAAATTAGAGCTGAACACCAATGTTGGTGAAGACATTTCATTCCAAGACATTCACGCGAAGCATGATGCCGTCATCATCGCAACAGGTGTCTACAAGACACGCGATCTAGACGTGGATGGCAAAGATGTCACGGGAACGGCACGCGCATTGGATTATCTGACAGTCTCAAATCGCCAGAATTTTGGGGATAGCGTTGCAGAATACGAAAACGGAACCCTAAATGCCAAAGGCAAGCGCGTGATCGTTATCGGTGGTGGCGACACAGCAATGGATTGCGTACGGACTGCTATCCGCCAAGGGGCGACATCTGTTAAATGCCTATACCGTCGTGACCGTGCCAACATGCCCGGGTCGCAACGCGAAGTGAAAAATGCCGAAGAAGAAGGTGTTGTTTTCGAATGGCTCGCCGCCCCCAAAGCATTCCAAGGCGATCCGATTACAGGTGTTGTCGTTCAACGTATGCGCTTGGGCGCACCTGATGCCTCGGGTCGTCGCAGCCCCGAAATCATCGAAGGGTCCGATTATGTGGAACCTGCGGACCTTGTGATCAAGGCACTTGGTTTCGAACCAGAGGATCTACCCACACTTTGGGATCAAGCCGATTTGCCAGTAACCCGTTGGGGAACGATCAAAGCGGAATTTGGAACAGGCAAAACAGCAATGAATGGCGTTTACGCTGTCGGTGATATCGTGCGCGGTGCATCGCTTGTTGTTTGGGCTATCCGTGACGGCCGCGATACGGCAGACGCGATCCTAAAAGAAATGAATGCAAAAGCGGCCATTGCCGCCGAGTAATCTGAACACACATTATATGAACTTGGGGCCGCGTGCCCCTACCCCCCAACGGAAGGGTTAAAACATGACAAAATACGATGAAAACTGGGTCGCCGCAGAAGAAGCCAAGCGTCAGTGGATGGCAGAAAACGGATTGTACCGTGAAGAAGACGAACACGCATCCTGCGGCGTCGGTCTTGTTGTTTCAATCGATGGCAAACCTAGCCGTCGGGTCGTTGAAAACGGCATCAAAGCGCTCAAGGCGGTTTGGCACCGTGGGGCAGTTGATGCCGATGGTAAAACAGGGGACGGCGCAGGTATCCACGTTCAAATCCCCGTTCCTTTCTTTTATGATCAGATCCGCCGCACAGGTCACGAACCTCGCAAGGGTGAAATGATTGCCGTTGGTCAGGTTTTCTTGCCGCGCACGGACTTTGGTGCACAGGAAACATGCCGCACAATCGTCGAAGCCGAAATTCTGCGCATGGGATATTTCATCTATGGTTGGCGCCACGTGCCAGTAGATGTCGAATGCCTTGGCGACAAAGCAAACGCAACCCGCCCCGAGATTGAACAAATCCTTATTTCAAACTCAAAAGGTGTCGACGAAGAGCAATTCGAACGCGAACTCTATGTCATCCGTCGTCGCATCGAAAAAGCGGCGGCTGCTGCCGGGATCAATGGGCTATATTTGGCGTCTCTGTCATGTCGGTCGATTATCTACAAAGGCATGATGTTAGCCGAGCAAGTTGCGGTATTTTACCCTGACCTAATGGAAGACCGCTTTGAATCCGCCTTTGCGATTTATCACCAGCGGTATTCTACAAATACCTTCCCTCAGTGGTGGTTGGCCCAACCTTTCCGCATGTTGGCGCATAACGGCGAAATCAACACGCTAAAAGGCAACATCAACTGGATGAAGAGCCACGAAATCCGTATGGCCTCGTCCACATTTGGCGATATGGCCGAAGACATCAAACCAATCATTCCCGGCGGGTCATCTGACTCTGCGGCACTTGATGCCGTGTTCGAAGTTTTGGTGCGTGCGGGTCGTAACGCACCCATGGCAAAAACTATGTTGGTGCCGGAAAGCTGGTCAAAACAAGCAACAGATTTACCACAGCCTTGGTTGGATATGTATTCCTATTGCAACTCTGTCATGGAACCATGGGATGGCCCTGCTGCTTTGGCGATGACGGATGGTCGTTGGGTCTGTGCCGGTCTTGATCGGAACGGTTTGCGCCCGATGCGCTATGTCATCACAGGTGATGGCTTGTTAATTGCCGGCTCTGAAATTGGTATGGTGCCAACAGATGAATCCACCGTTCGTGAAAAAGGCGCGCTTGGCCCAGGTCAATTGATTGCTGTTGACATGACCGAGGGTAAACTATTCCACGACACCGAAATCAAAGACAAGCTTGCCTCAGCCCAGCCGTTCGGGGAATGGGTTGGCAAAATCAATGAGCTTGATGCAGATCTGGACAAAGTCACAGAGAAAGCAATTTTTTCTGGTGATGAACTGCGCAAACGTCAAATCGCAGCGGGATATACGATCGAAGAGCTGGAACAAATCCTAGCCCCGATGGTCGAAGATGGAAAAGAAACCCTGGCCTCTATGGGGGATGACACCCCAAGCGCGGTTTTGTCCAAGAAATATCGCCCGCTGAGCCATTTCTTCCGCCAAAACTTTTCTCAGGTGACGAACCCTCCGATCGACAGTTTGCGCGAATTCCGCGTTATGTCGCTCAAGACACGGTTCGGGAACCTTCGGAACGTGTTGGACGAAGACAGCTCGCAGACAGAAATCCTTGTGTTGGATAGCCCCTTTGTGGGCAATGCACAGTGGGACGAAGTTGCGCGCCACTTTAACGCTGACTTGGTGGAAATCGATTGTACCTTTGCTGCAAACAGCGGCACCGGCACATTGCAAACTGAATTAGCGCGTATTCGCGCCGAAGCAGAAGACGCAGTGCGATCTGGCGCGGGACATATCGTGTTGACGGATCACTATTCTAGTGCCGACAAAGTTGCGATGCCGATGATCCTTGCGACCTCTGCCGTGCATAGCCATTTGACACGTCGTGGTTTGCGGACATTCTGTTCCTTGAACGTGCGGTCTGCTGAATGTATTGATCCACATTACTTTGCGGTTTTGATTGGTGCGGGGGCAACTGTTGTAAACGCCTACCTTGCCGAAGACAGCATTGCAGACCGGATTTCACGCGGCCTATTGAATGGCCCCTTAACCGAAGCCGTCGCACGTTACCGTGAAGCTATCGACCAAGGTTTGCTAAAGATCATGGCGAAAATGGGGATTTCCGTCGTGTCGTCGTACCGTGGCGGATTGAACTTTGAAGCGGTTGGTTTGTCTCGGGCAATGTGTGCCGAATACTTCCCCGGCTTGATGAGCCGTATTTCCGGCATTGGCGTCGGTGGCATCCAAAAGAAAACCGAAGAAATCCACCAAGCGGGTTGGAAATCAGACGGCGTTCTATCCATGGGCGGCTTTTACAAAGCGCGGAAATCTGGCGAAACCCACGCTTGGGAAGCACAGACAATGCACATGATGCAAACAGCCTGTAACAATGCCAGCTTTGATATGTGGAAAAAATATTCGGCTCGCATGCAAGCCAATCCCCCTATTCATTTGCGCGACCTTTTGGCGATCAAACCGCTGGCGACTGCTATTCCTCTGGAAGAAGTAGAAAGCATCACATCTATCCGCAAACGCTTTGTGACGCCTGGGATGTCGTTGGGCGCACTCAGCCCAGAAGCGCATAAAACCCTAAACGTGGCGATGAACCGTATTGGCGCAAAATCGGATTCTGGCGAAGGTGGCGAAGATCCGGCACACTTCCACCCAGAGCCAAATGGCGACAACCCCTCGGCCAAGATCAAACAAGTGGCCTCAGGGCGCTTTGGCGTTACAGCCGAATACCTGAACCAATGTGAAGAACTAGAAATCAAAGTTGCCCAAGGTGCGAAACCGGGCGAAGGGGGCCAGCTGCCCGGCATGAAGGTCACCGACCTGATTGCACGCTTGCGTCATTCCACCAAAGGCGTGACCTTGATTTCACCACCGCCGCACCACGATATTTATTCGATCGAGGATTTGGCCCAACTGATTTATGATCTCAAGCAGATCAACCCACGTTGCAAAGTGACGGTGAAATTGGTTGCAGCATCGGGTGTTGGGACGATTGCGGCAGGTGTGGCCAAGGCAGAAGCAGATGTGATCCTGATTTCAGGTCACAATGGCGGCACAGGTGCATCGCCTGCGACATCTATTAAATTCGCGGGTCTACCATGGGAAATGGGTCTGACCGAAGCACACCAAGTTCTATCCATGAACAACCTTCGGGATCGTATTACATTGCGTACCGATGGCGGGCTTCGTACGGGTCGTGATATCGTGATGGCCGCCATGCTAGGTGCCGAAGAATACGGTATCGGAACCGCTGCATTGATCGCGATGGGTTGCATTATGGTGCGTCAGTGCCAATCCAACACATGCCCCGTCGGTGTGTGCACCCAAGACGAAGAATTGCGCGGCAAATTCACCGGCAACGCGGACAAAGTGGTTAACCTTATCACGTTCTACGCCCAAGAAGTGCGCGAAATCCTTGCTTCTATTGGGGCACGTAGCATCGATGAAATCATCGGGCGCGCTGACTTGCTGAGCCAAGTAAGCCGTGGCGCAGATCATTTGGATGACTTGGACTTGAACCCGCTTTTGATCACTGTCGATGGTGCAGATCGCATCAAATACAACCGCGATCGTCCACGCAATGCTGTGCCGGATACTTTGGATGCGGAAATCGTTCGTGATGCTGCACGCTTCTTGAACGATGGTGAAAAGATGCAGCTGTCTTATGCGGTACAAAACACACACCGGACCGTTGGCACGCGCACATCCAGCCATATTGTGCGCAACTTTGGCATGCGCAATTCATTGCAGCCAGATCACCTAACGGTCAAACTTACGGGATCTGCCGGCCAATCATTGGGCGCATTCGCGGCCCCCGGACTTAAGATCGAAGTGTCCGGTGATGCCAATGACTATGTCGGCAAAGGCTTGTCTGGTGGTATGATTGTTGTCCGTCCGCCAATGGTGTCACCATTGGTTGCTGCGGAAAACACAATCATTGGCAACACAGTGCTTTATGGTGCCACAGATGGTCATCTGTTTGCAGCAGGGCGCGCAGGCGAACGCTTTGCGGTCCGCAACTCTGGCGCCAAAGTGGTCGTCGAAGGATGTGGGTCAAACGGGTGCGAATACATGACCGGTGGCGTTGCCGTGATCCTTGGGTCCATTGGCGCAAACTTTGGCGCGGGCATGACGGGTGGCATGGCCTACATCTATGACGCAGACGGCTCAACGCCTGAAAAGCTAAACATGGAATCTTTGGTAAGCTGTGCTGTAACGGTTGATCACTGGGAAGCAGAACTAAAATCATTGATCGAAACGCATACGCGTGAAACTGGCTCTGTCAAAGGTCATGATATCTTGCAGCATTGGGATCTTGAAAAATCCAAGTTCATCCAAGTCTGCCCCATTGAAATGCTCGACAAGCTCAAGCATCCGATCAAATTGGAACAAAAAGCCGTTCCAGCAGAGTAACGGTGCAATACCTAAAACAAAGGCCGCCTGACATCTGGCGGCCTTTTGTTTTGGATACATATTTTGGTCACAAGCCACGAAAATTTTCATCCATAGCCGTTTGATCATTGGTTCACCCGACATGCTTGGGTATATTATGCCACAAAAGGTGGGCAGCATGGCAAAACGTACCAAACCAAAAGCCACGAACAAACAGGTCAAACCAAGCTTACGTCAACGGTTGCGCAAATGGGTGCTTCGGTTTGTGTTTGGGGTTTGTGCTTTGGTGTGCCTTGTTATCTTGGCGTTTCGCTGGATACCCATCCCTGTCACGCCCTATATGCTGGCCGAAAACGACCGCTTTGGGACATATTCCTATGACTGGACCCCGCTAAAAGACATTAGCCCCTATGCCGCACGATCCGTTGTTGCCGCAGAGGATGCGAATTTCTGTGAACATTGGGGGTTTGATATGTCCGCCATTCGCGCCGCAATAGAAGACGGCGGCCAACGCGGTGCGTCAACCATTTCCCAGCAAGTGGTGAAAAACGTCTTTCTTTGGCAAGGTCGTTCATGGAGTCGCAAAGCGCTTGAGGCGAGCCTCACACCAGTGATGGAATTGCTCTGGACCAAGCAGCGCATTCTAGAAGTTTATCTGAACGTTGCTGAATTTGACGAAGGTGTCTTTGGCATCCAAGAAGCCGCACGCACATCCTTTGGGGTAACGGCGGCGGACTTGTCACCGCGCCAAGCTGCGCGGCTGGCAGCTGTGCTACCTAGCCCTAAAAACAGATCAGCCTCCGCGCCTTCGGATTTCATCAAAAAACGTAGTCTCGCGATACAAGACGGTGCAGCAACAATTGCAAATGATGGCCGCTCTGCATGTTTCGAGGATTGAAAATCCGCTTTAAAACAGGCATTGAGGGTATCACAACTATGTTCAGGTTTAATCGATGTTGCGCCTTTATCATTTCCCTCTCTCGCCCTTTTGTCGCAAAGTGCGTCTTAGCCTTGCCGAAAAGAAAATCGAAGTAGAGCTGGTCGAAGAAAAATATTGGGAACAAGGGTCGGAATTTTTGCGCCGCAACCCAGCTGGCAAAGTGCCCATATTGCGTATCGACGGTATGATCCTAACAGAAAGTGCGGCGATTTGTGAATACATAGAGGACCTCTATTCGGCGACGCCCTTAATGCCGCGCGATCCCGCCGCGCGCTACGAAGTGCGCCGCTTGGTCAGCTGGTTTGACGACAAATTCCACCACGAAGTCACATCCAAGCTTTTGTATGAACGCGTCCACAAAAAGATAGCAAGCCGTGGCTTTCCGGATTCCAAAAACATCAAAGAAGGCGCGAAAAAAATCAAATACCATCTGGACTATATGGCGTGGCTTTTGGATCATCGTCGGTGGTTGGCAGGCGATACAATGACCTTGGCCGATTTTGCGGCGGCGGCACATTTATCATCGCTGGATTATATTTCCGATGTGGATTGGAACCGATCTGCCGTTGTCAAAGACTGGTACGCAAAAATAAAATCGCGCCCAGCCTTTCGTAGCATCTTGGCCGACCAAGTTCCCGGTTTTCCACCCCCCAATCACTATAGCGATCTGGACTTTTAATTCCTGTGGACGCGCTCAAGGACATGCTGCTTGCCCAAGCATCGCAAGAAGGCTTTTCCCTGACGCGTCTATGCCGTCCAACCGATATACCACATGTGCCAGACCAGCTTCGTGATTTTGTAGACGCAGGCCTGCATGGTGAAATGTCATGGATGGCGGATCGCATGGAATGGCGCGGAAATCCCCACGCGCTTTGGCCCGAGGCCAAAACCGTGATCATGCTCGCCGAAAGCTATCGACCAAATCATGATCCGCGCGAAATATTAGATCATCCCGAAAAGGGTGCGATTTCTGTTTATGCCCAGAACAAAGACTATCATGACCTTGTTAAAAAGCGGCTCAAACGATTGGCGCGGTGGCTTATTGATCAAGCCGGCGGCGAGGTCAAAGTTTTTGTGGATACCGCCCCTGTTGCGGAAAAACCCTTGGGCATGGCTGCGGGGTTAGGATGGCAAGGCAAACATACCAACCTTGTCAGCCGCGATTTGGGGAATTGGTTCTTTATCGGGTCGATCTTTACCACGCTTGAGCTGCCTGTGGACACAGCTGAGGTTGATCATTGCGGATCATGTTCCAGCTGCTTAGACGCCTGTCCAACAGATGCGTTTATCGCCCCCTATCAACTGGATGCGCGGCGCTGCATTTCATATCTGACCATCGAACACAAAGGTCCGATTGAACCAGAACTTAGGGACCGTCTGGGCAATCGCATTTATGGATGCGATGATTGCCTTGCTGCCTGTCCGTGGAACAAATTCGCCGTCGAAGCCAGCGACATTCGATATCACGCTCGCGATGATTTTGCGGCCCCTGATCTAGCGGCTTTGGCAACCCTGGATGATGCCGCTTTTCGAACCAAATTTTCCGGCAGTCCGATCAAGCGGATAGGTCGCAATCGGTTTATTAGAAATGTGCTTTATGCTATCGGAAACTCAGGGGACGCAACCTTGGTAGATTCGGCACAAAACCATGTATTAGACCCTGATTCAACGGTTTCAGAAGCCGCTCGTTGGGCGATTAAGCGGTTACAGGAATAAGCAAAATAAATGACGCAAACGGGCATGACTGATCCCATATGCACCCTATCATCCCCTAAAACAAAAGGACGGGAATATGTCATATCTCTTGGGTGTTGATACCGGCGGAACCTATACGGACGCGGTTATTATCGAAAACGAAGAGCGCGTGATCGCCAGCGCCAAATCATTGACCACGCGCCATGATCTGGCGATTGGGATTGGCAAAGCTGTCAGCGCCGTTCTGGACACATCATCGGTTGATCCCAAAGACATTTCCATGGCGTCTTTGTCCACCACTTTGGCCACCAACGCGCTGGTCGAAGGCCAAGGTGGGCGCGTGGCCTTGGTGTATATTGGGTTTCGCGAAGGTGATTTGGAAAAACATGGCTTGAACGACGCCCTAAAGGGTGATCCTGCGATTGTGCTAAGCGGCGGTCACAACCACGCCGGTGGACAAGTTGCACCATTGGATAAGGACCGATTGCTCAGCTGGCTCGCCACGCTCGAGGGTGTCTCTGCTTTCGCCGTCGCATCCCAATTTGCCACGCGCAATCCAAGCCACGAAGTCGAAGCAGCAGAGATCATACGCACTGCGACCCAAGCCCCTGTGTCTGCATCGCATCAGCTTTCTGCGAAACTGAACGGACCCAAGCGCGCATTGACCGCGGTTTTGAATGCACGTTTGATCGGGATGATTGATCGGCTGATCAATCGCGCCGAATGGACATTGCGCCAACAAGGGATCACGGCCCCGATGATGGTGGTGCGTGGGGATGGGGCGCTGGTTTCTGCGGATCAAGCCCGCGAAAAGCCGATTGAAACCATCCTAAGCGGCCCAGCTGCATCTATTGTGGGGGCACGTTGGATGACGCAGGCAGATAACGCTTTGGTCTCTGATATCGGGGGCACAACAACAGACGTTGCGCTTTTGCGCGATGGTCGCCCCGCGATTGATCCAGCAGGGGCGCAAGTCGGCCCATTCCGCACCATGGTCGAAGCCGTCGCCATGCGGACAACTGGACTAGGCGGCGATAGCGAAGTGCATTTTATTTCCGAGGGTCTAGAGGGGGGCGTCACCCTTGGCCCACGTCGCGTTTTACCCATTTCCTTGGTGGCACATCAAGAAGCGCAAATTGTGCATGATACGCTTGATGCCCAATTGCGGTCCAGCATCCCCGGTGAATATGACGGGCGGTTCGTGCGTCGTGTACCAGGTGCCGATGCAGGCGGGCTAACGGCACGCGATGCCGCGGTCTATGACAAAACAACCGAACAGGTTCAGCCGCTGTCTGCGGTATTGAAAAACCGGATCGACACACAATCTTTGGTACGGCTCGTGTCACGTGGCATTGTCCAAGTTGCAGGATTGACGCCATCCGACGCCAGCCATGTCTTGGGATCGGTCGATGCGTGGGACACAGAGGCCGCCGAAAAAGCGCTTTTGTTATTTGGACGCCGTCGCACAGGCGCTGGCGAAGTGCTTTCACGGGACCCCGTTGAATTGGCTAAAATGATCAAAGATCGTTTAACCTATCAGACCTGTTTGGCCTTGTTAGAGACTGCTTTTGCCGAAGAAGGCAGCTTTGACGCCCCACCAGATCAGCTTGCGCGGCATGTGCTGATGCAGCGTGGTTTAACGGGACACAAAGGACTTGTTCGGCTGGATACGGGATTAAATATCCCTGTGATTGGATTGGGCGCATCAGCCCCAAGCTATTATCCAGCTGTTGGCGAAAAACTAGGTAGCGCCATGATCCTGCCTGAACATGCTGGTGTTGCCAATGCCATTGGTGCCGTTGTGGGCCGTGTCACAATGCGCGCCAGCGGTACGGTGACATCCCCATCCGAAGGCAAATACCGCGTTCACCTTATCGACGGACCGTTGGATTTTGGCACCGAAACAGCCGCGTTAGATCATCTTGAAACCTATCTACGTACCCAGGCCTTGGCCGATGCAGAAACGGCCGGGGCAGTGGATATCCAAATCGCCGCCCATCACGACATTCGCAAGGCCAAATCCGAAGCAAGAGAGGTATTTGTCGAAGCCACAATAACCGTCGAAGCGTCGGGCCGCCCCAGGATCGCCATCTAACTTGGCAAGTATTTTGCATATCTGACTTTAGCCGCACTTTTGTGGTGTGCTTCCGAGAGCATGGAAATGAATGATATTCAAAAGCTTATAGCGAGTATTTTCTTTGGGATATTCGTCATTTTAATAATGAAATGGATCTATTCCGAATTTTCGATGGGCCATCGCGTCATGGAATATTCCAAACAGGCGGTGATCTATTGCGGCGAAAATAACGTCAAAGCCGTGACGTTGGACGGCTTTGAATGCAACCGAGCGCCGCCACCGGCGAAGCCATCGAAATAGTTAATTACCGTCGTAACCAACCATATGGGTTTCACCGCGTTCGCGCGCCAAACGGATTTGCTTTTGCCGTTCCCGAAAACGGTCCTTGTCGTCGTCAGTGGTGTCATTCACACATTGATGACAGGACACACCGTGTTCATAGTCTGCACGCTCTTTGTCCGCAGGAACGATTGGCCGACGACATGCATAGCATAGCTGATGTTCGCCTTCTTTTAACCCATGCCCAACAGAAACCCGCGCATCAAAGACAAAACAATCCCCATTCCATGTGCTGTCTTCTTGAGGAATTTCCTCAAGGTATTTTAGAATACCGCCCTTAAGATGGAACACATCCGGCACGCCTTGGCCCAACAAATAGTTGGTGGATTTTTCACACCGAATACCACCTGTGCAAAACATGGCAACGCGCTTGTTATGAAACCGGTCTTTGTTGTCTTCCCACCATTGTGGAAATTCACGAAATGATTTGGTTTCGGGATCAACCGCCCCTTCAAAGGTGCCAATCGCCACTTCGTAATCATTGCGGGTATCAATAACCACAACGTCCGGGGATTGTATTAATTCGTTCCAATCCTTGGGTTCCACATAATGCCCAACCCGCGCCTTTGGGTCGATATCAGGCTGCCCCATCGTGACAATTTCTTTCTTTAGCTTGACCTTCATCCGCGGAAAAGGCGGCAAGCTTGCGGTGCTTTGTTTATGTTCTAAATCGCCACATCCAGGCAGGCGACGCAGATACGCCAGGATGTCATTGATCCCCTGCTGCGACCCCGCAATCGTTCCATTTATACCTTCGGCCGCCAGCAAAAGAGACCCGGTAATTCCCAAGGCATCGCATTTGTCTTGAAGAGGCCCACGCAAGGAAACGTGATCTTCAAAGCGGGTGAAGTGATAGAGTGCTGCTACTGTAAACATGGCCGTGCTTTACTGTGGAATCAGGTGAAAACGCAAGTCTTACGCTTGGACCGCAAGTAGCAGCTCTAGAAAGCGATCAATTTGATTTAAATCAAGGGACCAGTCACAAACAAAGCGCGCCGTTAGAATTTCATCAGGATCGCCCTCTAGGTCGCCATCCCAAAGATAATACATCGCCCCATTCGATTGCGCCGCTTGGTGATAAGCGCGCGGCATCCGCACAAACATCAAATTCGCCGCCGGTTCATAAACAAATTCTGCCGCTTGGATCGCGCGCAACCCTTTGGCAAGATAAGCCGCGTTGTCGTTTGCCTTTTGCGCCAAGTCCAACCACAGCCCATCAGCCAAATAAGCATTCATCTGCGCCGATAAATACCGATGCTTGGAAAACAAATGCGCTCCGCGCTTGCGGCGCAATTCAAATTCCCACGCGTGCTTGGGATCAAAGAAAATAACCGCTTCGACCCCCATCAATCCGTTTTTAGTGCCGCCAAAACTGACGGCATCAATGCCGGCTTTCCACGTCATATCCGCAGCAGAGCATCCCAAAGACACCAAAGCATTCGCAAACCGTGCGCCATCCATATGCACGGGTAAATCAAACGAATGCGCAACATCACAAATCGCCCGAATTTCATCCAAGCTGTAAACCGTGCCTTTTTCCGTCACTTGGGTTAACGAAATCGGCCCCCGCTGAGGCCCATGAACACCACGCGATTCTTCGGTTTCGATCGCTCTGCGCAACTCTGCCAAATCAAACTTGGCACTTTGACCAACCAAAGTCAGCTTGGCCCCACCAGAATAAAACTCTGGCGCATTGCATTCATCTTCGTGGATATGCGCCACAGGGGTACAAAACACGGTTTGAAACGGTTGAGTCAACGTAGCCAAAGCCAACGAATTCGCTGCCGTTCCCGTGGCAACCAAATAAACCGCAGCCTCTGGTGCTTCGAAAATATCACGAATTTGCGCGCGCACCTGATCCATAATGGTGTCTGCACCATAGGCGCTTTGATAGCCAGCATTCGCAGCACTCATCGCGTCTAGAATTTGCTGTGGCACTGGTCCGGCATTGTCTGATGCAAAAAACATTACTTTGGCTCCTCAATCAAATGATCTTCCCAATCATCTTCACCGACTTCAAACTCTGGCACAGTGATGCCCCGCACCGAAACACCCGCCTGATGAACGCTTTCGGGATTTCCCGAAATCAGCGGATGCCAATCAAACAAAGGTTTACCCTTCCACAACAACCGATAGGCACAGGTTTCAGGCATCCAATACGCATGCTGATCAATGTTATCAGGGCGCATGACAATACATTCCGGCACAAACTGATGGCGAATGTCATATTGCATACAATGGCAACTCTGATCATCCAAAAGCCGACACGCCACGCGCGTTAAAAACACATCACCAGTGTCTTCATCTTCGATCTTGTTCAAGCAACATTTGCCACATCCGTCGCACAAGGCTTCCCATTCCACTTGGGTCATCTTGTTTAATGGCTTGTTTTCCCAAAACCGGTGGCTTAGCCCCTGGCGTTGAATAGGGTCTTGTGTGCTCATTCTAAGTCACTCAAAATCTGACGTGCCGTGTCACAATCTGCCGCCATCTGCACGATCAAAGCCTCAAGCCCATCAAATTTCAACTCAGGGCGCAAATACTCTACCAATGCAACAGAGACGTTCGCACCGTAAATATCGCCCGTAAAATCAAAAATAAAGGTTTCAATATTGGGCGTGTTTTCCCCAAACATCGGTCGCACACCCAATGAGGCAGCGCCGTGATAAGACCCCGCAAACGGACCATCCAGAATATCAACCAAAACCGCATAGACCCCGAGCTTTGGCAAATGTAACCCGTCCACAGACATGTTGGCCGTTGGATACCCCAACTCACGCCCGCGCTGCTCGCCGCCAATCACAGGACCTTCGATCCGATGCCAGTGGCCCAACTGCGCCGCCGCATCGCGTGGGCGCCCATCACTCAGCGCGTCGCGGATAGACGTAGATGACACCTGACCCTGCTCAAACGTTACAAGCGGGGCAACAGTGACACCAAACCCGAATTCTTTGCCAAACGCCCTTAGATCTTCAACCGTGCCTTTTCGCTCTTTGCCAAAGCAAAAATCAGAACCGACCACAACATGACAAAGCCCAAGCCCGTCCGCGATCACATTCTTTGCAAAATCACGCGGACTCAATGCCGACAAAGCTGCGTTAAAGTTCAACTGATAAAGCCGCTCGACACCCAGTTTTTCCAACCGCGTGGCCCGCGCCTTTGCACTCATCAATCGAAACGGTACAGCACTCGGTGCAGCGTTCGGTGCAAAATGAGTTGAAAAATATGCGCGTGGATGCGGCTCAAAGGTCAATACACCCAAAGGCGCATCGCACCGCTCGGCTTCAGCGCGTGCGATATCAATCACCGATTGATGTCCCAAATGCACACCGTCAAAGTTACCAATCGCGACACTGGCCCCTTTGTCAGCTTCATCAACAAAGATGTAATCTCTAATAACTCTCATGCCCAATGGGTACTCTGACTACTTGACATGCGCAAGAACTCAAAAGCCGAAAAAACACCCCGTCTTCATCTTTGAAAAAATACTCGGGGAGTCGCCCGCAAGGGCGGCGGGGCAAAGCCCCCACTACGCTAGTCGAACTTGCGGCTCGGGGCCATAACCATTGCTTCGCCGATCAAAACCTTTTTGCCGTCGACCTCGCATTTACACTCCAAAGTGACTCGGCGTTTATCAATTTGAATTCCGGTAACTTTTACTTCGGCATAGACCAAATCACCTGGACGCACAGGGGCAAGGAACTTTAAGTTCTGACTCATATAGATCGTGCCGTGCCCCGGCAATTGCTCTCCGATGACGGCAGAAATCAAACCCGCTGTTAACATACCATGGGCAATGCGCCCTTCAAAAATGGTGTCTTGGGCATAATCATCATCTAAATGCACGGGATTATGATCAGTGGACACTTCGGCGAACAGTTCAATATCGCGGTCCGTGACTTGCTTGCGCAAATAACGGGTCATCCCCATTTCAATATCTTCGATACAAATCGTTCCGCGTGGTAGGTTGTCCAACATTTTGCCCTCCGCAAGTTATCAAAGTAACAATTAAACGATTATACGCCTAATTTTGTAACTTTATTACTTTGCAAGTGCAGAAAATCAAGCCTTAATCAGCGTAGAAACCCAATTGAATAGGTCGGGGACATCATTTCTTGGGTTAAATAGTGCTCAAGTGCCACAGGTTCCGGATGTTCCGTGGTTTTGGTATCCGCAGCGGCCAATCCACCTGTGATAAACAAAGAATCAATGCTTTCACCCACAGCCCCCCTGATATCCGTATGAATCCCATCGCCAATTGCCAAAATGCGATCATCGGAAACCACATGGCCCAAGGCCGCAAGGCGACGCCGCGCCAGATCGTAAATCGGGGGATGTGGCTTCCCGAAATAAAGACTTTCTCCGCCCATTTCTTCGTAAAGCTTGGCCAAAGCGCCGGCACACCATTCGCGTACATGACCGCGATCAACCACAATATCCGGATTGGCGCACAACATTTTCAAACCGTTGGTTTTCGCCAAGAGAAAATCACCGCGCATCCCATCGGGATCAGCCATAGAGTCAAACGGCCCAGTGCAGACAATGCCCTCGGCTTCCGCCAAGCTGACACGTTCGATTTCCAACGGCGCGTCCAGCAATTTCAGAGGTTCAAAAAAGGGCAAGTCCCGATCTTCGCCAATAAAATATATCTTTCGACCGACCACACCTTGGAACATAGCTGAGCGCGCGCTGTCGCCGGATGTGGCAATCGTATCCCATGCATCCTCTGGGACACCAAACACCTTAAGTTGCTGAACGACCCCGGCTCTTGGTTTCGGGGAATTGGTGACCAAAACAACAGCCCCGCCTCTTGCGCGATACTCTTGCAAGGCTTTTACGGCGGCGGGATATGCTTTGACCCCATCATGCACACAGCCCCAAAGGTCCACGAACAACGCATCGTATCTGTCAGAAATATCTGAAAGTGCATTTACAATTTGAAACATGGGCCACCTAAAGGGTTGATAGATAAAGAAATAGGGCGCTCGCTGCGCCCCATTTTGGTTAAACTTTCAAGTTTGGAATAATCTGTTTTTTGCGGCTCATGATCCCCGGCAAAACCACTGTATCCCCAGACACTGTCGCCCCAAAAGATTTCTCGGCAACGGTTTTAACCAGATCATTTGGCACCAACAAAGTGGCTTCTTCGTTTAGGATATCAACGACGAATAACAACACCTGATCTGCGCCGTCTTCTTTGGCGACATCGACCATAGACGCCATCAGGCTATCTTTGCGGTCCAGAACCAATTTAGGCGCTGTTGTTTCCAATACTGAAACACGGAATTCTTTGCCATCGACTGTGTATTCTTTTGAATCCATCCGAAGCAATTCAGCATCCGAAAATGCCGAAATATCGGATTTTGCTTCGAACATTTCAGACGCATAGGACGCAATATCAACACCCAATTCGCGGGCCAGTTTTTCCACAACGGCGCGGTCGTGATCTGTTGTTGTTGGGCTCCGAAATTCCAAGGTATCAGAAATGATGCAAGACATCGCAGCGCCCTTGATTGCGTCGGGCATTTTGGCGGCATCGTCGCCCATCAAATCAACCATAATGGTCGCTGTACAGGCCAAGGGGCGAATGGTGATATCAATCGGGCCTTTGGTTTCCAAGCCGCCGACCAATTTATGGTGGTCGATAATGGCTTGGATGTCTGCATCATTGATGCCGTCCAATAATTCAGCGGGATTGTTCGTATCAACGATCACAACAGGGGCGCCGGCATCCACAGAGCTGATGATGTCTGGTTTATCCAAACCCCAACGCTTGAGCATAAAGGCGGCTTCTGTGTTTGGCTCGCCTAGCAATTTCGGCGCAGCTTTTACACCCTTTACTTCGTTCAAATACCACGCCCAAACAATGGGGGAGCCTGTGGAATCTGTATCGGGGGATTTATGTCCGAAAACCTGAACAGTCATGTCTGTTTTTCCTTTGAAACGTCAATTTTGCAGGCCTTATACGCGGCAGTGCAGCATTTGTCACGTACCGTTACGCGGCATCCAAGCTGCGCAAGAAAACAGGCGTATCCGCAGACGACATGTCAGGTTGATAGACATATCCCCCTGTTTTGAAATCCTGCAAAGCCCGAACATCCGTCAACCGGTTTTCAACAATATACCGCGCCATCGCACCGCGCGCTTTTTTCGCATAAAAGCTGACGATTTTCGGGCCCTTTTCACTGGGTTCATAAAACGTAGGCGTGATCACCCGAAGCGACAGAGCATCGCGATCAACCGCGCCAAAATATTCTTGGCTTGCACAATTGACCAACGTGTCCACCCCAACGTCCACAGCACGCGCATTTAACGCATGACTTAAACGAGCGCCCCAATAGGCATAAAGCGATGGTGCGCGCCCAACTTTTAACTTGCTGCCCATTTCCAACCGATAGGGTTCGATTTGATCCAAGGGCCGCAATACACCATAAAGCCCGGACAAAATCCCCATATGCTCTTGGGCCCAGCGCACCGCGTCTTCGTCCAAGGTCGCGGCTTCGAACCCTTGATAGGTGTCACCCGCAAATGCATAGGCCGCTGCTTTTTTGTCCTGAGTTCCGAATTGTGCGAACCGTCCTTTGTTCAGCACCGCTAGGTTTTCGCTGATATGCATCAAATCCATCAGCCCTTTTTTTGATAGTTTTCCAGCCGCCTTTGCCAAGATTTCGGCATCGTCTAAAAAATCTGGCTCACTCAGAGGGCCCACATCAATTGGGGACATATCTAGCTTTTTGGCGGGGGAAACGACGACAAACATGGCTGGCTCCTTTGGTTAATAATGACTTAAGGGATAATCGGAAAATGTCTAGGGCGAGGCTTCTTTTAGGACGTCTAAGAACGCATTACCGAAACGTTCGGCGCGTTTATCGCCCAAAATGCGCACAAGCGACGTCATATCTTTGGGGCGTTGTGTGGCGACTTTGGCCAATATCGAAGCAGAACAACTTAGGGGTTTGTCGATCCCCGTTGATCCATGCGCCAACTCTGATTGCACTTCGAGCAAACGATCATACAAGGATGCCCCCGCCCGACCCGCTAATTTGCGACGCGTTGGGTGCATATCGGGCGCTGTATCCCCTAGAATGACCGATAAAAACGCATCCCCATAGCTTTCTAATTTCTTGGCCCCAATGCCGGATATTTGCATCATATCATCCAAGCTTTGCGGACGCTTTTCCGCCATTTCAATCAATGTTCGATCGTTAAAGATAATATAGGCCGGAACGCTTGCTGTTTCTGCCAAAAAGCGACGCTTGGCTTTTAATGCAGACAACAATGGCGCGTCTTCGTCGTTGACCAATGTTTTGACGGCTGGGCGACGTTTGGCAGCAGCCCGAATGCTATCTTTTCTTAGGGTTATCTTAGCCTCGTCCCGCAAAATGGGCAACGCATCGTCCGTCATCCGCAAAGCACCATGACGTTCGGCATCAGGCCGAATAAGATCATGCCCCATCATTTGACGAAAAACCGCCTGCCATTGGGTCTTGAGCAGGTCCTTTCCAACGCCAAACGTAGGAAGTGTTTCATGCCCGTTCGAGCGTACTTTTTCCGTGTCTTTGCCTTGTAAAATGTCAATAAGATGCCCTGCGCCAAACATTTCTTTGGTCCGCAAAATAGCAGAAAGCGCCATGCGCACAGGTTGGGTTCCATCGAATACTTCGGGCGGCGCATCACAGAGATCGCAATTGCCACAAGGTCCAGAGGATTCGCCAAAATAACCGAGCAAGGTTTGCCGCCGACAGGACAAGGCTTCTGCCAAGCCCAGCAGCGCGTTCAAACGACCATGATCCGCATCCCGTCGATCCGCCGGCGCTAATCCTTCGTCAATCTGACTACGGCGCAGACGGATATCATCCGGTCCAAATAGCGTCATCGTTTCCGCCGCCGCACCATCACGCCCAGCGCGGCCAATTTCTTGGTAATAGGCTTCGATGGATTTCGGTAAATCCGCGTGGGCCACCCAGCGAATATCGGGCTTGTCGACCCCCATACCAAAGGCGACCGTTGCAACAACGATTAATCCATCTTCGACTGCGAACCTCTTTTCGACCTCGCGCCGCGCATCTGCTTCCATACCACCGTGATAAAAGCACGCACTGTGTCCGACATCCGATAACGCGCGTGCGATGCCTTCGGTTTTCGCCCGCGTGCCGCAGTAAACGATCCCTGACCTGCCACGGCGTTCGTCAGCAAAATCCAAGATCTGTTGTCGCGGGCTGTCCTTGGCAGAAAAGGCAAGGTGGATATTCGGGCGATCAAATCCGCGCAAAAACGTACGTGGTTGTTTGCCATCAAACAAGCGGTTCACAATTTCGATTTGTGTTTCGGCATCTGCCGTCGCGGTAAAGGCCGAAATTGGCACGTTAAGCGCCCGTCGAAGGTCACCAATCCGCAAATAATCAGGTCGGAAATCGTGTCCCCATTGCGACACACAATGGGCTTCGTCCACTGCTATCATACCGACGTTATACCGACGCAATGCAGATAGCATCGCACCAGAGGCCAAACGCTCTGGCGCGATATACAAAAGCTTGAGCGTTCCGGCATCCAAACTGGCGAAAACGGCATCGGTTTCTTCTTGGGTGTTGCCCGATGTCAACGCCCCAGCCGCAACGCCAATTTCCTGTAACGCGCGCACCTGATCGCGCATCAACGCAATCAAAGGCGAGATAACAACAGTCAACCCGTCCCGGATCAAGGCAGGAAATTGATAGCACAGCGATTTGCCGCCACCTGTTGGCATAATCGCCAAAACATTTTCACCCGCCGCAACGGTTTCAACGATCTCTTGTTGACCCAGACGGAACCCGTCGAATCCAAAAACATCGCGCAAAAGTTGGGCGTTGGGTGTCATAGGAAACCTGTGTGGTGAATATTCTGCTCACCCAAGGTTTCCCACATCAAGAGTCGGGAAACAACCCCTAGAACAAGAGCGTCGGTAGGATATAATCGCGCAATGAAATGATGATGATAAAGGCAACCAACGGCGCCAAGTCCAGCGGACGCGTATCAGGCAAAACATTGCGGATCGGCGTGTAGATTGGTTCTAGGATACGGTTCAATCCATACCAAAGCTGCGCAACAAGCGGCTGATGCAAGTTAAGCACCTGAAAGTTAATGAGCCAGCTCATGATGATATGCGCGATCATAAAATAAAAAGCCACATTCAAAATTAGAGCGATAGGTCCATAAATTGCCATCATGCCGGTATCTCCTTTGCATCTTGCTATGACCTAAGCACCCCACCGCAAAAGGGCAAGTGATTTGCCACATTTTCCGAATTTTCCGGCTGAAACACTTGCTTTTTTGTACACGCCCTATATTTGCAGTGCTTCTTAGTTGAGACGCGGCACATACCGCCTCTTGTTTGACGTTTGACCTGCGCGATCCTCTTTGATCTCGCCAACATTGCTGGGACGCTGCCGATGTTGAAGACGCCCTATTACTTGATCGACAAATCCAAATTGCTAACCAACATGGAAAAGATCGCTTGGCTGCGCGAACACTCTGGCGCCAAGGCTTTGCTAGCGTTGAAATGCTTTGCCACATGGTCTGTCTTTGACATGATGTCTGATTACATGGATGGCACCACGTCATCGTCGTTGTTCGAAGTCAAACTGGGCCGTGATAAATTTCCCGGTGAAACCCACGCCTATTCCGTGGCGTGGGATCCTGACGAAATTCAGGATGTCTTGGATAATTCCGACAAGGTCATTTTCAACACAATCGGCCAGCTGCACCGCTTTGAAGCCGTTTCGCGATCCCATATCCGCGGCCTTCGGGTCAATCCGGGCGTATCCACATCAAGCTTTGATCTCGCCGATCCTGCGCGCCCATTTTCGCGCTTGGGCGAACATGACCCCGACTTGATTGAACCGATCTGCGATTTGATCAGCGGCTTTATGTTCCACAACAATTGCGAGAACAACAGCTTTGAGCGATTTGACGAAATGCTGAACGACATCGAAGCGCGCTTTGGTCATTTGATCCAGAAAATGGAATGGATCAGCTTGGGCGGAGGTATACATTTCACAGGCGACGATTACCCAATCGAAAAGTTGGCCAACCGCCTGAAACGCTTTGCCCAAGACAACAGCGTTCAAGTCTATTTGGAACCCGGCGAAGCGGCGATTACAAAATCGACCACGCTTGAATTAACGGTATTAGACACGCTTCATAACGGAAAAAACCTAGCGATTGTTGACAGCTCTATAGAAGCGCACATGCTTGATTTGTTGATCTACCGCGAAAGCGCCAAGGTCCATCCAAACACAGGGGATCATCAATGGATGATCTG
>JAHEJA010000026.1:8470-40770 GCA_024639125.1 Paracoccaceae bacterium | reverse complement strand
ATAACGGAAAAAACCTAGCGATTGTTGACAGCTCTATAGAAGCGCACATGCTTGATTTGTTGATCTACCGCGAAAGCGCCAAGGTCCATCCAAACACAGGGGATCATCAATGGATGATCTGTGGAAAATCCTGCTTAGCAGGCGATATTTTCGGCGAATTCCAATTCCCGAACCCTATAAACGTCGGACAGCGCCTATCAATCCAAGACGCAGCCGGCTATACTATGGTCAAGAAAAATTGGTTCAACGGCGTGAAAATGCCTGCAATCGCTATCCGTGAATTGGATGGCACCGAGCGGTTGGTACGTGATTTCAACTATTCCGATTTCGTAGCAGCCTTATCCTAACCCAGCCAAACATCTTTCACCAAAGGGGGTTTCGTGGTTTAATGAAACGCAATGTACTTATTATTGGCGCCGGTGGCGTTGCTCAGGTCACAGCGCATAAATGCGCCCAGAACAACGATGTACTTGGGGATATTCATATCGCCAGTCGGACAATCGCAAAATGCGATGCCATTATCGATAGCATTATCGAAAAAGGCAGTCTGAAAACAAAAGGCGTGCTGAAATCCCATGCGGTTGACGCCATGAACTCTAAAGCAGTTGCGCAACTCATCCGCGATACTGGTGTTGATATCGTGATCAACGTGGGATCGGCCTTTGTGAACATGTATGTGCTCGAAGCCTGCATTGAAACAGGCGTCGCCTATATGGACACCGCAATCCACGAAGACCCTGAAAAAATCTGTGAATCACCCCCTTGGTACGGCAACTACGAATGGCAGCGCCGTGATCGCTGCAAAGCTGCAAATGTTACGGCTATTCTTGGCATCGGATTTGATCCGGGCGTGGTAAATGCCTATGCCAAACTGGCGATCAGCGACTATATGGACGACGTAAAATCCATCGACATCGTGGACATCAACGCAGGCAAGCATAACGAATGGTTTGCAACCAACTTTGACCCGGAAATCAACTTCCGTGAATTCACGGGGACTGTGTATTCGTGGCAAAATGGCGACTGGCAATCTAACAAAATGTTCGAAGTTGGCAAAGTCTGGGATCTTCCCACTGTTGGTGAACAACAAGCTTACATGACTGGCCACGACGAAGTGCATTCACTTGCCACAAACTACCCCCAAGCGGACGTTCGTTTTTGGATGGGATTTGGCGATCACTACATCAATGTCTTTACGGTTTTGAACAATTTGGGCCTCTTGTCCGAACAACCCGTCAAAACAGCCGAAGGCACAGAGGTCATCCCATTAAAAGTGGTCAAAGCTGTGCTTCCTGATCCCGCCAGCCTTGCGCCGCAATATTCCGGAAAAACCTGCATCGGTGACGTGGTAAAAGGCACCAAAGACGGCCAAGACGTCGAAGTATTCATCTATAACGTGGCCGATCACAAAGACGCCTACACCGAAGTCGGCAGCCAAGGTATTTCCTACACAGCAGGCGTGCCACCCGTAGCCGCCGCAATGCTGATCGCGAATGGGACATGGGATGTCGGCACAATGGTCAACGTCGAAGAATTGGACCCAAAACCTTTCTTGGAAATTCTCGATACCATTGGCCTTCCGACCCGCGTCAAAGATGCCAATGGCGATCGCCCTTGGAATGCGTAATGTGGTGCCAGCCTTCGGGCTGGCATCTTCCTTGATTCAGTTGGCATAATTATGAAAAAAATGTTTGTTTTAATTGCTGTTTTCACACTTGGCATTGGCACCGCACTACTGGCGCCCAAAGTCATGTCAATGATCTCAGGTCACTCAGGTCATCATATGAACCCGACCTACGACCAAAGCGCGCATCATGGTGGGAACCATTCACAACACGACGAAGCAAACATGCCCATGCTAAACGGCGTGAACACAACCGACGCCGAAGTTTCAGAGCTGCGGGATATGTTTCAAAATCACCAAGACATCACGCGCACAGTCACGCACTTAACAAACGGCATCAAAACCACCACAGAAACACAAAATCAAGATTTACGCGCCTCATTGGTTAGCCATGTTGTCGGCATGATTGATCGCGTCGAAACCTTGAACGACCCGCAAATCCCGATCCAAAGCCCAACCTTGGCCGTTCTCTTTGAAAAAGGCGACCAAATCGTGACCGAAATCACCCCAACAGACAAGGGCGTGATCGTCACGCAAACCTCGGATGATCCGGAAATCGTCACAGCCTTGCAAACCCACGCAGACGAAGTCAGCGACCTTGCCAAACGCGGCATGCAAGCCGTGCATGAACAGATGATGAAACAACACCATTAACTTCATCTTTGGTAAAATACTCTCGCCGAAGGCGGTCACACGGTTTCAATAATTGAATAGGTGACAACGCACCAATAACTTGCCAAATTGGTCCCAAAACATAAAGGGATCACCAATGCGCCAACGCCAACTCTTACAAGACGGAACAACAGCCTCGGCAATTGGCATTGGCTGCATGAGCTTTGCCGGCGCCTACGGCCCCACAAGCGAAGCCGAAACTCACGACACCCTTGCCGCAGCCCAGGACATCGGCCTAGATTTTCTGGACACGGCCAATATCTACGGCATGGGCCGGTCTGAAACCGTGATCGGCAGCTATCTGGCCAAGAACAAAGACACCTTCAAAATCGCCTCTAAGGTTGGCATTTGGAAGGACCCGAATTCTGACAAACGGGGCATCAACAATGACGCCGCCTATATGCGCCAAGAACTCGAAGCCACGCTTCGGAAACTGAACCGTGACTATCTGGATCTTTACTATATTCACCGGTTGGATCCAACAATTCCAGTTGAAACAACAATGGACGCCCTGCTTACCTTCAAAAAAGAAGGCAAAATTCGCGGCATCGGATTTTCGGAAATTTCACCTGCCACCCTACGGCGCGCGGCTGCACTTGGCCCTGTGGATGCAGTGCAAAGCGAATATTCCCTTTGGACGCGGTTCGCTGAACTGGGGTTGCTTCAAACCTGTCAGGAACTGAACGTGGCCTTTGTTCCCTTTTCTCCTCTTGCGCGCGGCATGCTCACGGATGTGGCCCCTGTCCCAGACACCTTTGCTGATCATGATATCCGCAAAACAGGGCCCCGCTTTATCGAACCTAATTTTTCGTTCAATATGGAGTATATCGCGCAATTTCGGGCTTTGGCTTCTGACGTTGGCTTGTCACCATCCGCACTTGCCATCGCATGGTGCTTGTCTCGGGGGGAACGGTTCTTTCCAATCCCTGGCACACGCAGTCGGGCACATCTGCTTGATTGGGCCGCGGCGTCAGACGTTACATTAACCCCTGACACGCTTTCTGAAATTGATCGCATTCTTCCGATAGGATGGGCGCATGGGGATCGCTATTCACGCGACCAATGGCTCGGACCCCAAGGCTTTTGCTAAGGGTTGGGAATTGAGGAAAATCCGAATTCGTCAAAAATAGCGCGCGTGTCTGCACCCTCTAGAAATTCGAAAAAGCCACGCGCAAGGGCGGCTTGCCCCCCTTTGATCGCCGCCATTGGATAGCGGATCGGAGCATGCGACGCTTCTGGAAAGGATCCCACTAGGAAAACATTCTTTTCTGCCTGCACATCCGAGGCATAGACAATCCCAAACCCGGCCTCGCCCAGCGCAACATATGTCAAAGCAGAACGCACATTATCAGCCTGCACAATATTGTCTGTCAACTGATCCCAAATCCCCAATGACATCAACGCTTGCTTGCCGTAAATTCCCGCTGGCACCGCATCCACCATGGCCATAGCCAGATACCCTGATCCAATCGCGGCACGCACGGCGGCGCCATCGTTCATATCCACAGACGCTGCCAACGGGCTTGCACTGACGAGAACGAGTTGATTTGAAACAAGGTCCTTTATCGAATTTGGAACCAGCGCTCCATCCTGATTCAATACCTCCATCCATGCGGTATTGGCTGACACAAACACATCCGCTGGCGCCCCTTGTTGAATTTGACGCGCAAGTGTTGAGGATCCGGCGAAAACAAAATCGACTTCTGTTCCGGTCTGCTGGGTAAAGTGCGATCCGATCACATCAAAGGCCGATTTCAAACTCGCTGCTGCGAATACCGTCAATCGTTCCGCAGAAACGCCACTTGCCCAAAACAGCAACAAGCCGAACAGAACATTACGCATCCCCAAATCCCCAATCTCCGCTAAGACGGCGCTCGATTTTATGTTTGGCACCCAGTGGTTCGTTTGGGTTCAAATAGTATTCCTGACACAAAAATTCCAAAAATGCGCTTCGGGATTGCGCATCAAACGAAACAAGTGAGGGATTATCAAAAACTTCGCGCAAAGCCGCTGGATCACGGGCATCATGCGCGATGCCTTGGATGGCCCAGAAACAATCCCCGACAGCAACGACAGGTTTCTCAAAGAACATGGCCTCTAGCCCCACAGATGAATTGGTCGTCAAAACCAATTGTGCCGCTTGTACTTGGGAAAACGTGTCCGTGCTGTTATCAATATGAATACGGGCTTCGCGTGCAGGGATCAAATCCGCAAAAGACACAGGTGACGATGGATGCTCTTTGACCCGAATATGCCAACCCTCGGGCAATAAAGGCGCCATCTTACATAACATGGCAATCAACTCTGGGACTGTTCGATACAATCCCCCAAATAGCCTAAGCTGGCTGTCTCCTGGGACTTGTAACGGCACAAACACAAAAGGCGCGCTTAAGTCCGGCAAACCATTCGCTTCTTGCTGTGACGGTTTAAGCGCTTGGCGTTGCGAAATTTTACGCGCAACGCTGCGCCACATATCGTGATGCGGCGCCATGTTTTGATACCACGTCAGATAAGGATCAGGGCGCCGTGGCAAACTATTGTGAAAATTCACGCCGTTTGGATCAACGGTAAGCGTATGCGGCAAAGGCCCCAATTCAAAAAGCAACCGCTTGCAGCCTGCGTCTTGTGCGGCATCTGCGAACACACGCCGCGTGCCATTCAATCCGTTCCAAACGGCAGCAATCGCCTGAGGATCGCGTTCAAAGATACGGCGCGCACCATTATATTGCAGGGTCAACAGGCCACGCTTGAGCAACTGGCCCACTTTGGTTTTTGGCTGTTTGATCGCGCTTTTCATTGCGCAGATTACGCGTTCAGAAGTTTCCGGATAAGAACGGATCGCCATAGGGGCAAATTTGCGCCATATCACAGGACCTAGCGGCGTTAGAAACGGCTCCATATAAGATTGTTTTTTTCGCCCAGCACCAAGACCGATGACCTGTTTACCCACATGCGTTCCCTTCTTCACTTTCTGGTCACAACCTAACAGTTGCTTATTCGAAACGGAACACTGTTTCCGCTTAGCGGCTGTTCAAGGATACAACGGCAATCCCGACAAACAAGCTCGCGGCACCCATGCCAGAGACAAGCGTCACTGTTTCCCCAACCACCACCAAAGCCAAGACCCACGCCGTGAGCGGTTCCGCCAAAGCTAGCGTTACGGCACTTGGCGCAGAAACCGACCGTAATCCCCAAGTATAAAGTGCATAAGCCAATCCCGTAGATACCACCCCCAAGATCGCCAAAGGAACCAAGGCCGCAGACGTCGCCACCCAAGCAACCGGTGCAATCAACACAACTGGCAGCGTCACAAAGGCCGCCACACAAAAGGTTGCAGCCGCTTGAGTGTTCGAAGGGATGTCACCCGGCATATTGCTGGAAACCAAGGAATAAAGCGCATAGCTTAGGCCCGATGCCAAGGCCAACATCACGCCGGCCAAAGGAACCGAAATGTGACCTTGGGGCGCCACCAGTAATATCGCCCCAAAGATACACAAAGCTTGGCCCAGTAATTGGATTGGGCGCGGTAAATGCCGGTGGCGTATATATAAAATCACAGTGACCCAAATGGGCGCGCTGCCAATGGTTATAGCGGTGCCAATCCCCACACCCGCCTTTAGGACGCCTGCAAAAAAGAGCATGTTATAAGCCCCGATCGCAACGCCAGCCGCCACAATATGACCAAGTGGCAAATGTTTAAACGCGGCGCGGGTATGTGCAGACATCGCAGCGACACCAACCAAGGTCAGCGCCCCAAAGATCAACCGAAACGCGCCAACGACCAGCGGATCTTTGGTATCAGGTAACATCGTCTGCAACGTCCCCGTCGTGCCCCACAGCATAGCCGCACATAGCACGGGGATGACCCCTCGCATTACTGTATTTTGGCGTTGCACGTTGACCTGCTCCTCTTTTGACGCGACCCTACTCAGGTCGGATAGAAATGCAAAAGAATTTTGCGTGCTCAACTGGTCAAGAAATTGATAGGCCTGTATGTTACCGCTAAACAGGCAAGGGAACAGAGCATGTATATCGGTATCGATCTAGGCACATCAGGGATCAAAACGGTTCTCATGACGGACACGCAGTCCATCATAGCAAGTGCGCATGCGGATTTGACAGTGCAACGTCTGCACCAAGGGTGGTCGGAACAACACCCGTCGGATTGGGTTGCAGCGGTTGACAAAACATTGCGCAAGCTTGCGGCGTCTCATCCGTCAGACATGGCCAGGGTTCAAGGCATTGGGCTGTCTGGTCACATGCACGGGGCGACCCTGCTAGACGCGGACGGTATGGTTCTGCGCCCCTGTATGATGTGGAACGATACCAGAGCGCACCAAGAAGCAAGCGAATTGGATGCGATCCCTGCCTTTCGCGCGCTGACGGGAAACATTGTTTTTCCCGGATTTACAGCGCCCAAAGTTCTTTGGGTTGCGCGGAATGAGCCAGACACCTTTGCCCGCTGCGCCAAAATTTTGCTGCCCAAAGATTATTTGCGGTATTGGCTAACGGGCGTTTACGCATCTGAAATGTCGGATGCCGCAGGGACCAGCTGGCTTGATGTTGCGCAACGTGATTGGTCCGATACGTTGTTGTCCGAAACGGGGTTAACGCGTGATCACATGCCAAATTTGGTCGAAGGATCTGCCGTGTCAGGCACCGTTTTGCCCGACCTAGCCGCATCTTGGGGTATCCAAGGCACGCCGGTCGTAGCAGGTGGCGCGGGTGACAACGCGGCAACAGCGATAGGCGCAGGAATTGTACAGTCTGGCCAAGGATTTGTTTCGCTGGGAACCTCTGGTGTCTTGTTCGCTGCGACCGATGCTTATCGCGCGAAACCAGAAACGGCAGTGCATGCCTTTTGCCACGCGCTTCCGGATCGGTGGCATCATATGGGCGTCATTTTATCAGCTGCAGACGCACTTAATTGGCATGCCCGAATTATGGGGCGCTCGGCCCCAGACTTGGTCGCAGACTTAGGAGGTAATTTGCTGGCCCCGACATCGGTACGGTTCTTGCCCTATCTATCGGGCGAACGCACACCCCATAACGACGCGCATGTGCGCGGTAGCTTTCACGGACTAAGCCACGACACCACAGCCACGCATATGACCCAAGCCGTCCTAGAAGGCGTGGCGTTTGCATTATGTGACACCCAAGCAGCGTTGGCAGATATTGGCAGCCAGATCACCACTTTGATCGCAATGGGGGGCGGGTCGAATTCTGATTACTGGCTATCCTTGATTGCAACCGTGCTAGGGTGTGATGTTTTACGCCCTACAGACGGTGATTTCGGGGCGTCTTTTGGGGCAGCGCGGCTTGGCTTGATGGCCCACACGGGCGCTAATGCAACCGAAATTTGCACCATGCCATCCATTGGGAAACGCTTTACCCCGAATGATACATTGCGCCCTGCGTTTCAGGACGCATATGCCGACTACAAATCGCTTTATCAATCGCACAAATAGCGGTGTTAGACACTGATTGTTGCAGCAACAGCGCGTTTCCAGCGACTATATTTTTCGTCCCGTTCCTGCGCCGAAACAGTTGGTTCGAACCGCTGTTCCAGCTTCCAGGTTTTTGCAAACTCTTGCTGAGAAGGATACAAACCTGCGCGCATGCCAGCAAGCCACGCCACACCAAGTGCCGTGGTTTCCAACACAGTCGGCCGATCGACAGGCGCACCCAAGATATCGGCAAGAAACTGCATCGACCAATCGCTTGCGGACATGCCACCGTCAACGCGCAACACGCCGCCTTGGGCTGCATTGGTCCAATCGGCGTGCATTGCCTCTAACAAATCCCGGGTTTGATACCCCACGCTTTGAAGCGCCGCTTTGGACATTTCAGCAGGGCCAGTATTACGCGTCAGCCCATAGACCGCGCCCCGGCATTGCGCGTTCCAATAAGGCGCGCCCAAACCAGTAAATGCCGGCACAACAACCACATCCTGAGACGGGTCTGCGCGCTCTGCCAAAGCTTGAGTATCGGACGCAGAGGCGATCACCCCCAATCCATCACGCAGCCATTGCACAACGGCACCTGCTATAAAAATGGACCCCTCCAAAGCATAGGTGGGAACGCCATCCAATTGATAAGCAATCGTCGTCAGCAACCGGTTTTGCGATGTGACCGGAGTATTGCCTGTGTTCAAAAGCGCAAAACATCCCGTGCCATAAGTGGATTTCATCATCCCGGGTTCAAAACAAGCCTGTCCCAATGTGGCCGCCTGTTGATCCCCAGCAACCCCAAGGATCGGCACCTCCGCCCCGAAATGATCAGCTGCCGCAATCCCGAAATCAGCGGCGCAATCTTTGACCTCTGGCAAGAGCGCCATTGGAATGTTTAGCAGATCGCAAATCTCTTGGCTCCATGCGCCTTGTTTGATGTCATACAACATTGTGCGCGCCGCATTCGTGGCGTCCGTCACATGCGCGGCACCATTGGTCAGATGCCAAATCAAAAAGCTGTCAACCGTTCCAAAAAGCAATTCACCGGCTTCTGCTTTGGCGCGAATGCCCTTGTTTGTGTCTAATATCCACTTGACCTTGGTTGCTGAAAAGTAAGGATCCAACAATAGCCCAGTGCGATCGGTGATCATCGGTTCGTGGCCTGCATCGCGCAATTGCGCACATATTTCTGCGGTTCGACGGTCTTGCCAAACGATGGCATTATAGACTGGAGCACCCGTCACTTTGTCCCAAATAACCGTCGTTTCGCGTTGATTGGTAATGCCAATTCCCGCCAAATCTGATGCCGATATTTTGGCAGTGGCAAGCGCATCGCGACATGTCGTCAGCGTTGTGGTCCACAGATCATTCGGATCATGTTCGACCCAACCGGAATTTGGAAAATACTGTTGAAATTCTTGTTGAGCCGTCGCAACAGGGACCATATCTGCGTCAAACACAATTGCGCGCGTCGATGTCGTGCCCTGATCAATCGCTAAAATATATGTCATGCTGTCCACCCCTGTTGCATGTGTTACGCGTCCCTATTCCTGCCATTCTTGTCCAGCAAGTCAAGCGGCAGATGTCTGATGACGATGTTGCAAAAATTGCTCTAACACCTGAACCTGATCTACGGATAGGCGCAAGCCCAACTTGGATCGCCGCCAAAGGATGTCTGGTGCGGTGCGCGCGAATTCCTGATGGACCAACCAGTTGACTTCGACCTCGGTTAAGGTTGCGCCAAAATCCTGACCCAAGTCGTCAGCGCCCTGTGCTGCGCCCAACATATCCCATGCTTCGGTTCCGTAAGCACGCACAAGACGTGTCGCCCATGAATTGGTTAAAAACGGATAATCCGCCATCAACGCGTGTATTTTATCGGCAACGTCATGCACATCAAAATCCCCCCCAGGAAGCGCAACGCCTGCGGTCCAATTGGGTGTGGTCCGTTCAAAGATGTCGTTTACCTTGCCAACTGCTGCCTCGGCCAATTTACGATGAGTTGTGATTTTACCACCATAAACCGTCAATATAGGTGCTGCCGTATCGTCCACATCCAAAACATATTCGCGTGTCGCCGCCGTCGCATTCGACGCGCCGTCATTATAAAGCGGCCTCACCCCAGAATAGGACCACACAATGTCGTCCTTAGTCACTGGCTTTTCAAAATATTCGGATGCAAAGGCCAGCATGTAATCGCGCTCGTCCTGACTACATTCCGGCGTTATATCTGCGTCTTGGTGTACAGCATCGGTTGTGCCCAACAGCGTGAAATCGGATTCATATGGAATTGCAAAACTAATCCGTCCATCGCGCCCTTGGAAAAAGTAACACTTGTCATGATCAAATAGTTTCTTAGTCACTATATGACTACCCCGAACAAGCATTATTCCCTTGTTAGTCTCTATTCTAGCCGTTTCCTTGACGATATCTGACACCCATGGACCCGCAGCATTCACCAGCATGTGACAGGTCACTGTGCGCTCTTGGCCCGTTGCCCTATCCAACAACGTTATCAGCCAATGATCAGCCTGACGTATGGCGCGCATGACCTTGGTACGTGTCAATATATCAGCACCACGATGACGGGCATCTTTGGCGGTCAGGGATACCAAGCGGCTGTCTTCGATCCAACAATCCGAATATTCATAGGCGCGTTCAAATTTCGCCTTGAGCGGCGCGCCAACAGGGTCCGTCCGTAGGTCAACCGACCGCGTCCGCGGCAGGATCTTGCGGCCTCCAAGTGTGTCATAAAGGAATAATCCGAACCGCAAAAGCGCGGCTGGGCGGCGCCCTTTGAGCCATGGAAACACAGTATTGATCACGCGTGACGTTGGCGTTTCACCATCAAAGCGCATATCCGCGTGATAGGGGATCACAAACCGCATTGGCCAACTGATATGCGGCATCGCTTGCAAGAGCGTTTCGCGTTCAATTAGGGCTTCTCGTACCAATCGGAATTCAAAGTATTCAAGATAGCGCAAGCCACCGTGAAACAACTTGGTTGATGCAGAGGACGTCGCCGAAGCCAAATCATCCATTTCAGCCAACCCGACACGATACCCACGACCCACGGCATCCCGCGCAATCGCGCATCCATTGACACCACCACCAATTACAAAAACTTCGTAGTCAAATGACATGCTTCACCTCGTTCAACGCGCTCAGATCATACAAATACGGGCTAAAGTCAAGCTTTTGCTTTCGTTTGCGTTCGAATTAATGTGAAATACGCCAATATCGAACACAAACACCCACCCAAAGGGTCATTTTGAAATTGTAAATTGACGCAAACTGGCATTTGCGTACAAAGACCCCGAACAAAGAGGTCCACATGACACAAACCTTTCGCCACCCCGACATATTAGAAATCGCGCAATGCGAAGGCAAAGTCATTGTCGAAGACCTTGCTGAACGCTTTGGTGTTAGTGTGCAAACCATTCGCCGCGATCTAAGTGAGCTGGCCGATCTTGGCAAATTAGAACGCGTGCATGGGGGCGCGATATTGCCATCTGGGACCACCAATATCGCCTACAGCCAACGCCGTACATTGAATGCCGAGGCCAAATCACGGATTGCCAAAGCTTGTGCCGCAGCGATCCCAGAAGACTGTACGCTTTTTATGAATATTGGCACCACAACCGAAGCAGTTGCCGAAAACCTGTTGCATCACAAGAATTTAATGGTTGTGACCAACAATATTAACGTCGCAAATATCTTGGCTGCAAACCAAGACTGCAACGTGATCGTCACAGGTGGCACATTGCGGCGTGCAGATGGCGGGCTCATCGGGCCTTTGGCGTCGCGGACCATCCAGGATTTCAAATTCGACTTTGCGGTGATTGGCTGCTCTGCGCTGGACACAGAGGGCGATTTACTTGATTTCGACATCCAAGAAGTTGGTGTCAGTCAAACCATTATCAAACATGCGCGTCGCACGTTTTTAGTCGCCGATCATTCCAAGTTTTCACGCACAGCGCCCGCGCGCATTGCGTCGATTCAGGCGTTGGATACAATCTTTACGGATCAACCGGTTGATCCCGCTCTCGAATCCCTTTGCTTGCAAAACGAAACGGCTTTGGTGATCGCCTCATCCAAAACGACGTTATTCGAAAAATAGGTTCGCATTTGTGGCTTGCTCAAGGCATTTTCACCGCCTAGGCTGTGCCCCAAAAGGGGACAGTGATGACACCAGCACGAATAGATGGTCTGCAATATGCCAATTGGTCAGAAAAGATATTTCGCCAGATGCGCGAAGGCAATGTGGATGCTGTGCATGTTACAATCACCTATCATGAAAATTTCCGCGAAACGGTTCTAAATATTGAACAATGGAACCGTTGGTTTGAACAATACCCTGATCTGATCTTTCAGGGACACACCGCAGCGGACATCCAAAAAGCCCAAGACACGGGCCGCACCGCTATCTTTTTTGGATCGCAAAACCCGTCATGTATC
Organism: Paracoccaceae bacterium; assembly: GCA_024639125.1. Lineage (GTDB taxonomy): Bacteria > Pseudomonadota > Alphaproteobacteria > Rhodobacterales > Rhodobacteraceae > JAHEJA01. The sequence goes on along the minus strand of JAHEJA010000026.1, from coordinate 28,566 downwards.
GAAGACGACATTGGCCTTGTCGAAGTGATGCACACCCTTGGGCTTCGGTTTATGCAGCTGACGTATAACAACCAATCCCTCTTGGCGACCGGATGTTACGAAGCCGACGACACGGGGCTCACGCGCATGGGCAAAGAAGTCGTGCGCGAAATGAACCGCGTGGGGATGGTCGTCGACATGAGCCATTCGGGCGAACGTTCCACATTAGAAGCGATCGAACATTCATCGCGGCCCATCGCAATCACGCATGCAAACCCCAGCTTTTGGCACAAAGCATTGCGCAATAAATCCGACGATGTTCTGCGTGCTTTGGGATCCTCTGGGGGTATGCTTGGATTTTCGATTTACCCGCATCACCTTGAGGATGGTTCGAACTGCACACTCCAAAGCTTTTGTGATATGATTGCACGGACTGCGGACCTAATGGGGCCAGAAAACATCGGAATAGGCACTGATTTATGCCAAGATCAGCCAGACAGCATCGTGGAATGGATGCGTGTTGGACGTTGGACCAAGGCAATTGATTACGGCGAAGGAAGCGCATCAAATCCGGGCTTTCCCCCTATGCCAGACTGGTTCCAAGACAACCGCCATTTTGGCACAATAGAACACGCTCTTTCCGCAACCGGACTAAGCGCGTCGGATATCCAAGGCGTCATGGGCGAAAACTGGCGCCGCTTCTTTTTAAACAGCTTTGCAGCCGAGGGTTAACAATGTCCTGCATCGACCCAGATTTGTACCAAGACGTTAGCGCGTATCGTCGTGATCCGGAAACAGTGATGCGATTGGATCGTATGGGTTCTGCGCACCCAAGCCGGCTGTCATTTCTGCGTATTCTCTTGCGTCGTATCCAAGCCGAAGGCTGGCAATTTTCCCGCCCCGTGTGGGATGTTGACGCCCAAGGCGTCGGGCGTGCTGTCTATGAAATGAAAGGGCCAGAGCGCACCTATTCTTTGGTCGCTTTTGCCCATGATTTGCCTGATGATATGCGGTCTGATCGCGTCATTGCCACGGCATGGGACGCGACATTCACGCTATTTGACGGGATGCCAACACCCCAAGATTTGGATAGGCTGGCGCAAAACGTCCCCTACCAAGAAGCCGGCCGCGTGTCGCAAAATGAATTGTGCCTCAGCCGTGCAAATCGTTCGGTTCGGCTATTTTCACATGTCGTAGATCGCCTATCCCAAGGACAGCAACCCGACACAAGCGAAGTTGACAGTGTTGGCTATTTGATGCGCACAACTGCGGTTTATGGATCAGGCAAATTTGGGGCAGCGGATCGGGTACAAATCGCCGAGCGTTCGGAGTTAAGCGCCCCCTTCCAAGCCGAAATGCTAAGCGTATGGTTGATACGTGCGTTTACCATTGATATCGTCGAACACCTCGCGCGGATAAAAGGCGGTGATCGCTTTGTCCCCTTGGATACGGCGATAAAACGTCGATTGGGCGTTGGCAATTCAACGGGCTTGGGCATGGCGCCATTCTTGGTCAAACACCCTATGTTGATCAACAACTGGATGATGGCCAAAGAAGAAGCGCTTGCCCGCGTGCGCGCCCAAAGCCACGCAAGCAACGCCACCATTGCCGCATTCAAAGCCGCACTTGACGACGCAATAGAAAATGCCAAGGCATGGTCGTCGCAGCATCCAATTCAAGTACATAAACTTGATGACCTGCGCCGTGATCTTGGCGCGGCAAAAACCTATGTTGAAGGGTTCGATTGGGCACAAGACACCCCTTGGAATGTGCTGTGGGACTGGTCGCAATCGCTATCTCTCGAAGGCCAAGAAGCCATCGTTTCGCTTTTGTTAGAGCCACATTCCGACCTAGTTGACGGGCTCAGCACATGTATGAGCGCGGATGAACACAAGGGGTTCCGCATTGACGGCACCAAATCCGTTCAATCCCAGATCGATACATTGCAAACCTATTATCAATGGGCATTGAATGTTGATTTTGACAATCCGGAAAATGATGCTCGTTTCTGGTACGTGTCCGAGGAAAAGTTAGAGCCGCGCTTGGGGGAACGGTACCAAGAAGAAGGCGCCGAGCTAGAGCAACCATTGGGGACATCTAAACTGGCGCAAGCCTATTACAATGATCTGAAAACGGTTGATCCCTCTGATACCTTGGCGGCGTTTCTGCTAACACATCCTGAACACCGATTGATGGCGCGCCGGGCGCAATTACTGGGGTCATATCCCTTTGCTGAAGTGCGCGATAACCTGATTGCCCACGATATGTTGCCCATCAACTTGATGCGGTGCAAACTGGCCTTTTTTGGGGCGACGCATTTTGATCCGCGGTCGGACAAATGGGTGCGCATTAGTCTGTTTCAAGGGCAGCCCTATCCGAATGAAATCCACGATGTCTCATAGCATGGTTCCTAACGGCATTGCCCTAACCCAAAGCGAAGTCGAAGCCTTGGCCTACAAAGCAACCAAAGGCGCAGGCTTGCCTTGGGGTATAGCCGAAGAAGCCGCATTCATGGCCAGCTGGTTTCATAACAAAGGCGTCGATATTTTAACCCCACTTGCCACGCATCTAGACCAGATCAAAGGACACGCTTGGGCAGATTTGATTGACCCCTCTGGGCAGGTATCCGCACTTTGTTTTGGCCCATCTTTGGGTGAAATGTTAGGATCCTGCCAAAGCTATGATTTGGGCAAAATGCGCGATCCGGTATTTCTGCTACCCTTTGTGGATGCCTGTGCAACTGTGGTTGGACGGGGATTTAGTGTCACTGTGGATAATCAAGAAATCGCGCTAAATACCCAGATTAGAGCCTGTAATTCTGTGAAAGTGACGCTTCTGGATACACCCAAAACATGGCCAAGACCTGTGGCGGCAACTTATCCGATGGCAACCAAAGACCACTTGGATCAGCTGGCCTTTGCAACCTATGTTCCTGCCACCGAAGCTTCGCGGGCTGGTGCAGGGTCAAGCCAATCTGACAACGATTAAGGCACGCCATGATTATCCGCTCTGCTAAATCCAGTGATGCTGCTGCAATTGCAGACATTTATAACGACGCCGTGGAAAACACGACTGCGATTTGGAATGATGCTTTGGTTGACACAAACAATCGCAAGGATTGGCTGCGTGACCGGACCTCAGCGGGGTATCCAGTATTTGTCTGCGTTCAAAATGACACCGTCATCGGCTATGCCAGTTACGGACAATGGCGCGGGTTCGACGGGTTCGCGCTAAGCGCGGAATTGTCGGTCTATATTCACAAAGATCATCGCGGCCTTGGCCAAGGGCGTGCTTTGCTTGCCCAGCTTATTGACGCCGCCAAAGCCCAAGGGATTCATGTGTTAATCGCAGGGATCGATGCTACAAACGAAGGCTCGCTTAAGCTGCATGGCTCAATGGGATTTGTGGAAACAGCGCGTATGCCCCAAGTCGGCAAGAAATTCGGTCGCTGGTTAGATTTAGTCTTTATGCAACTGCGTCTTGACGACCGAAGCGCGCCCTAACCCTGAAGATCGGCGCCGTATTCCAAAATCAATGGCACAATAATTTCTTCTTCGTCCTGTAGATGGCGTTCCAGAAAAGTTGCGAATTTCAGATGTGTTTCGTGCAACGCGCCATATGCATTTGATGCTTTGTCACCGGATTGTATCGCCTGAAGCACCGCATTCGTTTTTGTCGCAAAAGCATGAATATGGGCATCAAGGCTGTGATGATCCCGGTCCAAGATTTCAAATCCCCGCACCAACCGCTTGTCTAATTTGGTGAACTGGGGGAAATAATGTTCATCTTCGATTGAATGGTGTCCATGAAGTTGATTTAGGAAAAACCCGCTGTACCGACTTAGGTCTGGGGCGAACCGCTTGTTTGTGCGGTTCTCTAATTTATCCACGCCCATGTCGGTAATTTTAGCAATCAAACTGCGAAACATCCCATGCCGTTCCAACCAAAAGGACGTAAGCTCGTTGAAATTGGGATGATCGTTCCAGATGGCTTTGGGGTATTTATCCGCCAAAATGCGCAGCTCGGCTGGCAACCCTTTGCGCGTTTCAAGATCAAATTTCATGATATCTACCCTTTTCATCCTGTGGTGCACACATAGGCGCATCTTTGGCAATGTAAACTTTTCATTGAATTTTAGTTAACCTTGAGGTTAATTCAAAAGGCTTAACCCAAAGGAAGCCACATGTCCCAGCTAGATGTCCAAAGTTATATCCAAGGGAAATGGATTGATCCGGGCCAAGGCGCGCGTCCAATTGCAAACGCCGTAACAGGCGCCGCTTTTGCACAAGCTGGAAATGATGACATTGATTTTCAGGGCATGCTGTCCTTTGGGCGGACCCAGGGCGGGGCCAAACTTCGGGAAATGACATTTCATCAACGCGCGAAAATGTTAAAAAACATTGCGCTGTACCTGAACGCACACAAGCAGCGGCTCTATGACGTGTCCTTTGCAACGGGCGCAACGCAAAACGATCATCTTTTTGATATTGATGGCGGCATTGGTACGTTGTTTGTCTTTGCATCCAAGGGGCGGCGTGAGCTGCCTGACTCGGATATTTTGATCGACGGTGATATCGAGCAATTTGGCAAAACCGGCGCGTTTGTCGGGCAACATGTCTACACATCCTTGCGTGGCGTGGCCGTGCATATCAACGCCTTTAATTTTCCGGTTTGGGGCATGTTGGAAAAACTGGCGCCTAGCTTGTTGGCAGGTGTGCCATCAGTGGTCAAACCTGCCACGGCGACGTGTTATGTGACGGAATTATGTGTGCGATTGATGCTAGAAAGCGGCTTTCTGCCAAATGGTGCGCTCCAACTGGTGACAGGCGGATTGGGCAACACACTTGATCTTTTGACCTGTCAGGACATGGTGACCTTTACGGGATCAGCGGACACAGCCAAGTTGCTGCGTGCGACACCGAACATAGTGGAAAATTCAATCCGGTTCACGGCAGAACAAGACAGCTTGAATGCGTCAATCCTTGGACCGGATGCCACAGAAGACAGTCCTGAATTCGATCTCTTCATCAAAGAAATCATCCGTGAAATGACCGTGAAAGCGGGGCAAAAATGCACAGCGGTTCGTCGGATATTCGTTCCCCAAGACCGCCAAGTTCCCGTTATTCAAGCGCTCAAGGCACAGTTGCGCAAGATCACCATTGGAGACCCCAAAACAGAGGGTGTCAAAATGGGTCCACTCGTCTCTAATATGCAGAAAAACGACGTTTTGGCCAAGGCTGCCCTGATTGGACAAGAAGCAGATCGCGTCTTTGGCGACCCCTCAAATTTCGATGTTATCGGTGCTGATAGAACCCAAGGGGCGTTTGTGCCGCCCATGTTGTTTCACTGCCCCTTCCCGGACACTGCGGATATCATCCACACAACCGAAGCTTTCGGCCCTGTGTCGACCGTTATGGGATATCGCGACTTGGATCACGCGATTGAGCTTGCGAACAAGGGCCAAGGCAGCTTGGTTGCTTCTGTCTTTACCTATGATCCAGCAGTCGCGCGGCAGATGGTTTTAGGCGCCGCGGCCTTTCATGGTCGGCTCTATTTCAACAACCGTGACAGCGCCAAAGAAAGCACCGGCCACGGTGCACCTATGCCACATATGATCCATGGCGGACCAGGGCGCGCTGGTGGCGGCGAAGAAATGGGCGGCATTCGTGGGGTGAAACACTTCATGCAGCGCACCGCACTTCAAGCCAGCCCTGATTTGCTATCTGGAATCACAGGATCATGGGCGCCCACAGGAAGCCATAAAATATCCGCGCCCCACCCGTTTACCCAGAAATTTGATGCGCTCTACCTAGGGCAAACTTTGGTTACCAAAACACGCCAAGTCAGTTTGGAAGACATTGAACATTTTGCGCATTTCACAGGCGACACCTTCTATGCCCATATGGACGCAGAAGCCGCCAAGCGAAATCCGTTTTTCCCGGATCGTGTCGCGCATGGATATTTGTTACTCTCCTTTGCCGCAGGATTGTTTGTGGACCCCAACGAAGGGCCTGTGCTTGCCAATACAGGTTTGGACAATTTACGCTTTATGAAGCCGATGGTCGCAGGTGATATCTTGGGCGTGACACTGACAGTAAAATCCAAAAAGTCACGAAACGACGACTATGGCGAAGTGCGCTGGCATGTGCGTTTGAATAACCAAGACGATGACACCGTTGCCGAATATGAATTGCTAACGATGGTCGCGCGCTAAATTATTTTACCTTGATCACCAAAGGCGCGCGGCTAAGGGTATTTCCCGTTTCAGCCGCCTTTTGTGCTAACCGAATAAACGTATCACGTTCTTCTTCACTTAGCCCCGGAAGGATGTCTTGTTGCATCTCGTGCACAATGGGTTTCAGCTGATCCAACAAGGTTTGGCCCTTGGCAGTAAGCTCAAGCACCTTGGCACGGCGATCTGTTTGACTGGTGGCGCGCGTTAACCAATCCTTGGCCAACATACGTTCGACAACACCGCCAATCGTTGTGCGATCAAGCGCAATCATTCCCGCCAACGTGGCTTGGTCGATGGCCTTGTGATCACTTAGAACCATCAAGGCCGCGAATTGCGGCGCGGTTATATCGACGCCCAAATCCTTGGTGCGATCTGTAAACACAGAGGTTGAAATTTGATGAAGCCGACGAATAAGATTGCCAGGCATTTGATAAATCATTGACATCAGACGAGTATAGAAAAGAAATAAAAATTGACAAGTATACTTATAATAAGCATACATATTAATTAGCCATTTGTCTTTTGGGAGGAAGCACATGAGCCAACAACTAGGGACCTTGGACGATTTACCACAGGATTATCGCGATGACATGACCAAAGCAGGTGTCGCACCGCTTTGGCCAATGATGCGCAATGTGTTACCACACGGGCAACCACAGCCCGTCACCAAAACAGGACATTGGAAATTTGACAAGCTGCGCCCCTTGTTGTTGCGCGCGGGCGAACTTACCCCTGTTGAAAAAGCAGAGCGCCGTGTTTTGGTTCTATCTGATCCGGGTCGTGGCACGGGGGCGATGCAAGCAACGTCTTCGATTTATTTGGGGATGCAATTGTTGCTCCCTGGTGAAACGGCACCGGCGCATGTGCATACACCGTCAGCCGTTCGTATTATGGTCGAAGGCACCGGCGCCTATACGGTTGTTGATGGCGAACGGCTTCCTATGGAGGAAGGCGATCTGGTGTTAACACCGGGCGGGGAATGGCACGATCACGGCCATGATGGGGATAACCCTGTGATCTGGTTAGACGCATTGGATTTGCCGTTGTTTGTGTACCTAGAAGGGTCATATGCAAAAGAAGGCCCGCTTCAAGCACAGCGAAACCGCCCCGATGCAAGCCAAGTGGAATATCTGGCTGCCGGCCTTGCCCCAACACGCAGCCGTGTGAGCGCGCGCAAATATCCAATGATGCGCTACCCATGGGCGCGCACCGAGCCAGCCTTGCGTGCGATGGCAGCACATGGAGAGGTTGCCGAGCTAGACTATGTAAATCCAGAAACCGGTGCCGATGTTTTGCCGACGATGGGCTTTACGGCAATGATGCTTGGATCTGGGGACACGGATACACCCCCGCTGCGATCCACGTCGTCAGCGTTCCACGTCATCAAAGGCAAAGGGCATTCCATCATCAACGGTCACAAGATCGAATGGACGAACAAAGACACGTTTACCGCACCCGTATTTTCAGAAATCACACACCATGCGGAAGAAGACTCATTTCTGATCCGCGTTCATGACCGTCCCTTACAGGATCGGTTGGGTTACTATGAAGAAAGAAGCAGATGACTTATTTATTTGAGACGCCAGAGATCAATACTATCCCAGTCCAAGGCGAAGCAGCTTTGTTTCCCGTGCACCGGATTTTCTGTGTTGGGCGCAACTATGCTGCCCATGCTGCGGAAATGGGGGTCGAGGTTGACCGTGACGCACCGTTTTATTTCACAAAAACGCCCTCTGCGACTTTGGCCACCGATGCGACGATACCCTATCCTCCGGGAACTGAGAATTTTCATTATGAAATGGAACTTGCGCTTGTCATCGGGACACCGGTTTTTCGCGCGACCCAAGACCAAGCAGCGGATGCCATCTATGGCTATTGCTGCGCTTTGGACATGACACGCCGTGATCTTCAATTGGTGGCCCGCTCAAAACAACGCCCTTGGGATTTGGGGAAAGACGTAGAACACTCTGCCGTGTTTGCACCGATCACCAAAGCATCCGATTTTGGGACCATCGCAAACCAACGTATCCATCTAGAGGTGAATGGCGAAACCAAACAAGACTCTGATCTGTCAAAATTGATCCATAGCGTCACAGATGTCGTTGTTGATCTGTCGAAATACTATCACCTTCGTGCGGGTGACGTGATTTTAACAGGCACACCAGAAGGCGTTGGCCCCGTAATCGCTGGCGACATCATCACTGGTGGCATTGATGGGTTGGCGCCAATCAAGCTATCGCTAGGAACAGCCGAATGATCGATTTTCACGGATATTTTCGCAGCTCGTCATCCTATCGCTGCCGTATCGCGATGAACCTCAAGGGGTTAGATTATCGTTTTCATCCGGTGCATTTAACCAAAGAGGGTGGCGAACAAAAAGGCGCGGCCTACAAAGCGCTCAATCCTCAGATGTTGGTGCCAACATTTGAAGTCGATGGCAAAGTGCTAACACAGTCTCCTGCGATTTTGGAATGGTTGGACGAAGCTTATCCAAACACGCCTATGTTGCCCCATGACCTAACCGAACGTGCCGATGTCCGTGCGTTTTGTGCCGTTATTGGGTGCGATATTCATCCATTACAAAACCTGCGTGTTTTGCAATATATCGGGTCCGAATTTGGGGCGGATCAAGATGCTAAAAATGCGTGGTGCCAACGATGGATTGGCGACGGCTTGGCCGCTTGCGAAGCCTTGTTAGCCCATCGTCCAAATACCAAATTCTGCTTTGGGGATACCCCAGGGATGGCCGATATATACTTGGTGCCTCAGATATTTTCTGCCGCTCGCTTCAACGTTGATCTAAGCGCTATGCCACGGCTGCGCGCGATCCATGCCGCCTGCGAGGGGCTTCCTGCTTTTGCCAAGGCCCATCCGTCCAAACAGCCAGATGCAGAATAATCCATGAGTGATCTACCAATCATTATCGCTGGCGGCGGCATAGGGGGTTTAGCCACTGCCATCGGTTTGGCGCAAAAGGGCATCCGCTCGATCGTGCTGGAAAAGGCCGCCAACCTAGGCGAAATCGGCGCTGGCATTCAGTTGGGACCAAACGCGTTTCATGCCTTTGACTATCTCGGCGTCGGGGATGCAGCCCGCAATATGGCTGTTTACATAGACAATCTGCGCCTCATGGATGCGCTTACTGGGCAAGAAATAACGCGCATACCTTTGGGTGATGCATTTAGAGAGCGGTTTAAAAACCCCTATGCCGTTGTGCATCGCGGGGATTTGCATGGCGTCTTTTTGCAAGCATGTGTTGAACATGATCTGGTTGAATTGCGCACAAACAGCGGTGTTGCGCGCTATGATCAAGATGGCACAACCGCCACAGCCATTCTGGAAAACGGAGATCGTGTAACGGGCAAAGCGTTGATCGGGGCTGATGGGCTTTGGTCGAATATCCGCAAACAATTGGTCGGGGACGGCGCCCCGCGTGTCAGTGGTCACACCACATACCGCAGCGTGATCCCAACCGAAGAAATGCCCCAAGACCTTAGATGGAATGCCGCAACACTTTGGGCCGGTCCGAAATGTCATATTGTGCATTATCCGCTGAAGGGATGGAAAATGTTCAATTTGGTTGTGACCTATCACAATGATGCGCCCGAACCCGTTGCTGGCAAACCCGTTGGTCACGACGAAGTGCGCAAAGGGTTTGATCATGTCAGCCCTGTTGCCCGTCAAATCATCGACAAAGGCAAAGATTGGAAGCTATGGGTGCTGTGCGATCGTGATCCCGTTGACACCTGGGTGGATGGTCGCGTCGCCTTGTTGGGGGATGCCGCGCACCCGATGCTGCAATATTTTGCCCAGGGCGCGTGTATGGCAATGGAAGATGCAGTTGCTTTATCCGCTCTTCTCGACACGACAAGCGACATTGAAACCGCCCTTGTAGATTACAAAAAGCGGCGGTTCTTGCGTACCTCGCGCGTGCAGCTACAATCCAGAGCAATTGGCGAACACGTTTACCATCCGGCCGGCGCTCATGCCGATTTACGAAATGCGGTGATGAATAGCCGTACTGCCGAAGAATGGTACGATCAAATAGATTGGCTATACGGAAGCACCGGCCTAGAGGGGGCTGTTTCCCTAGAAACCCGCAAAAGGCCAATGAAATTTTAGAAATATAGTGACAAGCCATAATAGTTATGTAGCATATCAACCTGAGTGGAACAGATTTGTCATACCTCGTGAAAAGGAATTGCTGGCATTTGTTCTGTCGCTATGATGTAAAATAAGAAACCTGCAAAAGCAGGTAATTGGGTCAAGGGAGGACTTATAATGACCACACGTAGAACTGCACTGAGCTTGCTCGGCGGTGTCGCAATGGCTGCAATGACTGCAACCAGCGCATTTGCTCAAGAAGTAACCCTTAAGTTAGAACACTTCTTGCCAGCTGGTGCGAACGTACCGGTAGAAATTCTTGATGTTTGGGCCAACAATCTGGAACGCAACTCGCGCGGTCGTATCAAGATCGAGCGTTATGCGACGATGTCACTTGGCGGCACACCACCTGAATTGATCGACCACGTCCAAGACGGTATCGTGGACATTGGTTGGGTCGTTGTCGGGTACACACCTGGTCGTTATCCCACAACCGAAGTGTTCGAGCTTCCCTTCATGGTAGAAGATGCAGATGCCGCGTCATATGCGTTTTGGAAAATGCACGAACGTCACATGAAAGACGGCGAAACCAAAGACCTTAAGATGTTGGGCACTTGGGTTCATGGTCCTGGCATGTTCCACACAGCAGACCCAGTTGAAACACCTGCTGACCTAGAAGGCATGAAAATTCGTGGCGGATCCCGTCTTGTGAACCAATTGCTAGAGCGCGTTGGTGCAACCCCTGTTGGGATGCCTGTTCCAGCTGTTGGCGAAGCGCTTTCAAAAGGCGTGATTGACGGTACAACGATCCCTTGGGAAGTCTCTGCATCCCTAAAAGTTCCTGAATTAGTGTCTAATCACACACAATTCGAAGGTCCGGCGCTTTATACTTTGACGTTCTTCCTTGCGATGAACAAAGCCAAGTTTGACAGCCTACCTGCTGATATCCAAGAAATGATCGACAACCACTCTGGTTTGATGTTCTCGATCTTTGCGGGCGCAACGCAGCAGGATGCCGATTGGCAAGCCCGCGCGGTCGCAGAAGAGCTTGGCAACAACATCATCACTGTCACGGATACAACGGAGTGGCGTGAGCTGGTTAATCCAATCTATGCGGATTGGATTGCTGACATGAAAACCAAAGGTATCGACGGTCAGGCATTGATCGACGAAGCACGTGGTTTGATGGCTGAATATTCAGCGCAATAATCACTAACTGAAACTGGGCCGCACACACGTTGTTGCGGCCCTCTTTCTTTGCCTACCTTGGGGACGTTATGCACCGCTTTTTCCTTGCTCTGTCAAAATTCATGGCCTTTTTAGGTGGTCTTGTTCTAACGGTTTTGATCCTTCTGATATGTTTTTCGATTTTTGGTCGCACCCTGAGCGGCTTTTTCCATTCTGACTTTGCCGCTGGCCTCTTGGGGGGATTTGCCCAAACCATGATCAACGTCGGCATTGGCCCTGTGAATGGTGATTATGAATTGGTCGAAGCTGGTATTGCCTTTACCATATTTGCGTTTCTTCCATTGACCCAAATAACCGGCGCACATGCGAACGTTGATATTTTCACCAATGGGCTTCCTGTGCGCGCGCAGTTATATTTAAAAGCCATTATCGAAATCCTGTTTGCTGCTGTTTTGGTTATGATCGCTATTCAGCTGAACCAAGGCATGTGGGACAAGATGAACCGCGGACAAACAACATTTCTGCTGCAATTTCCCGTGTGGTGGGCCTATGGTCTTAGCCTGATTGGGGCTGTTTCTGCCGCACTCGTTGGCGTCTATGTCGCCTATGCACGAATCCATCATGCCCTTACGGGTCAAGCCGTCATCATCGACGAAGGAGCAGACCATTGAGCAGCTTTGAAATTGGGCTTTATTCATTCCCTGTGCTTCTTTTGTTGATCTTTTTGCGTGTCCCCATTGGGCTTGCGATGTTTTCAACTGGCTTTATCGGCCTAACATTGGTCCAAGGTGGTACATTTATTCCACTGGCCAAGATGAAATCTGAAACATTCACAACGTTTTCAAGCTATTCACTGTCAATTATCCCGATGTTCCTGTTGATGGGCCATTTTGCGACACTCGGCGGCATGAGTCAGGCATTGTTCAAAGCCGCAGAAGGTTGGCTTGGCCATCGGAAAGGCGGCGTTGCCATGGCAGCCGTCGGCGCCTGTGCTGGCTTTGGGTCAATTTGCGGCAGCTCGCTTGCAACAGCGGCCACAATGAGCCGCGTGGCTTTGCCAGAATTGCGCCGCTACGGGTATGCAGGTGGGTTTTCAACAGCCACACTTGCCGCAGGCGGAACATTGGGGATCCTCATTCCGCCCTCGATCGTTTTGGTGATCTATGCGATCTTAACCGAACAAAATATCGCCAAACTCTTTCTTGCGGCCTTTATTCCCGGCATTTTAGCGGCTTTGGGATATGTTGTTGTCATCTCGATCTATGTGCGTCTTTATCCGGATTCAGCCGGCACGCGCCCGCGCGTCCCCTATGCACAGCGGTTTCAGGATCTTGTTGCGGTCTGGCCCGTTCTTTTGGTGTTCATAGCGGTTGTCGGTGGCATTTATGGCGGTATCTTCACCCCGACCGAAGGCGCAGCTGTCGGCGCATTGGGCACAGGTGTCATCGCCTATTTCAACGGTGGATTGACCAAATCCACACTTATCGAAAGCTTTAACGTCACGGCGAAATCAACAGCGATGATCTTTTTCATCGTGCTTGGTGCGGCGTTTTACAATGGCTTCTTGGCGCTGACCCAAGTGCCCCAAGAAATCGCCGCCTTTGTTGTGGAACAAGGGTTCAGCCCTTGGTTTGTGCTTGTGCTTATCTTGGTGTTTTATTTGATCCTTGGCTGTCTGATGGACAGTCTTTCTATGATATTGCTCACGATCCCAATTTTTTGGCCCGTCATGCAGGAATTGGATTTCGGCATGGTCTCTATGGCCGAGCTTCATGCAGCAAAAGTCCAACAGGCCCTTGCCACTGGAATCGAAGTGCCGGCTGATATGCTTGCGAGCGTCAAAGCCACCATTGCACAGGGTGCCGAACTGACCCGAGAGCAAATCAAAGCGATGGATCTACGGGGCGTGTCAAAAGGGTCGCTGAACCGGATCAATATTGAACAAACCGCCATTTGGTTTGGTATTTTGGTTTTGATCGTTGTCGAAGTGGGCTTGATCACGCCGCCTGTTGGGATGAACTTGTTTATTATCAACGCGATGGATCGAAAAACACCTATGACCGACACCTACAAAGCGGTCATGTTCTTTGTGGCATCTGATTTGATACGTGTTGGGATACTTGTCGCCTTTCCGGCGATCACCCTGTTCCTTATTGGGTGGTAGTTGGAAAAATAGCTTTGACTTGGGATAGGTGTGGATAATAATAGTTATTAACCATACCTATTTTACCCACAGGAGTCGCCAATGGCATTGTTGGATATCAAGATTGACAAAGGCATCGCGACGGTGACGATCAATCGTCCCGATAAGCGCAACGCAATGTCAGACAGGCTGCTCTCGGAAATTGATGCATTCTTTAGCACCCCGCCCAAAGACGTCAAAGTTGTCGTTTTAACGGGAACAGCAGGGCACTATTGTTCTGGACTTGATCTTGCTGAACATGTCGAACGCACTGCCGAAGATGGGATTTATCATTCGCGCAATTGGCACCGCATCATGGAGCAAATCCAATTCGGCGGACTTCCTGTTGTGTCGGCTATGTTTGGTGCGGTCATTGGGGGCGGACTTGAACTTGCTGCTGCGACCCATGTGCGCATTGCTGAACCGTCAACGATCTTTCAACTCCCAGAAGGCCGGCGCGGTATCTTTGTCGGCGGCGGCGCAACAGTCCGCGTTGGTCGCATCATTGGGGCAGACCGCATGACGGAAATGATGCTAACAGGCCGCAAATATAACGCCGAAGAAGCGGTTGCACTTGGCCTTGCGCATTATTCGGTTGGCGATGGCGAAGCCTTGCCTTTGGCGTTAGAATTGGCGGGCAAAATCGCACGGAATGCGCCGCTGTCTAATTACTTTATGATCCAAGCCATTTCGCGCATCCAAAACATGTCCACCCAAGACGGCTTATTCACAGAAAGCCTTACCGCGGCTTTGTCACAAACCACGCCTGATGCTGCCGAAGGTTTGGCCGCCTTTTTGGAAAAACGCCCACCGAGGTTCCGTTCATGACCAAAGACCACAAAGATGACTCGCTTCGTATTTTTTCAGGATACAATTTAAAACGCGCATTCAATGCAATCCAAATGGACCTGAATGCGTGCTTGGCACAATCTGGTTTGCGCATGATTACGTTTTCCGTGCTATCTATTATTGATGAAAATCCCGGTATTCGCCAATCAGGCGTTGCTGAGCTTTTGGTTATTGAGCGCCCCAACATGGTGGTGATTATTGACGAATTAGAACAGGCCATGCTGATTCAACGCGACCGCTCTGAACAAGATCGCCGCGCATATGAATTGCGCATCACCGACACAGGCAAGACACGATTAGAACAAGCGCGCCAAGCCGTCATTCAACACGAAGCGCGCATGTGCAAAGACATCGCCGACAGCGACATAGCAGATATGATTTCAACACTCAGAACCATCGAATCCAATGGCCTAGGGAGAAGCTAATATGACCTCGAATTATGCGTCACATGATGTGGCTCGCGTGGATCAACCCGATGGAAGCATTCTACTTACGTCAAACACCGCCCTTGCAGCGGTCGCAACACGCACAACGGATTGGCTGGATCATTGGGCCAAAACCACGCCAAATGCTATTTTGGTGGCGGAACGGTCTGGGGCAGGATGGCGCGAAGTCACCTATTCCGAAGCCCGCGAGATTGCTTTGGGGATTGCGGCGTCTTTGCTGGATCGCAACGTATCTGCGACGCGTCCGATATTGATCATTTCCGGCAATAGCGTTGATCACGCACTGCTCACTTTGGCGGCGCAATACATCGGCGTTCCCACAGTGCCAGTCGCGGAACAATACGCACTTATTCCTGCAGCCAACGGACAGTTGGATTATGTCGCCGCGCTGACTACGCCGGGGATGGTCTATGCCCAAGATGGCGATGTCTTGGCGGATGTTTTGACCCGCCCTGCCTTTGCCGATGCGGATATTGTGGTATCACATGGTGGCAAGGAAACTTATACAACCCTTGCCGATCTTGCCCAAGGGCGTGGGGATGTGTCCTCGGTTACGGCCACAGTTGGTCCCGACACAGTGGCCAAAATCCTGATGACATCGGGTTCGACATCATCCTCCAAAGGCGTTCAAACCACGCATCGCATGATGTGTACGAACCAAACGCAATTGGCGCAAACATTGCCATTTGTGACACAAAAGCCCCCCGTTATTGTTGACTGGCTGCCTTGGAACCATGTGTTCGGCGGATCGCACAACTTTAACCTCATGCTCGCCAACGGTGGCGCGCATTACATAGATAACGGCAAGCCTGCACCGGGTCTGTTTGAAAAAAGCGTCGAGTCCTTGCGTTTGAAAACCGGTACGATTGCCTTCAACGTGCCCGTTGGCTTTGCCAAATTGCGCGATGTCATGAAAGAAGACACAGCCCTACGGGACGCCTATTTCCGCGATTTGGACATGTTGTTCTATGCAGGCGCAAGTTTGCCCCAGGATGTATGGACAGACTTGGAAAACATGGCCCGCGACGTGCGTGGCAATGTGCCATTGTTTACATCAAGCTGGGGCCTTACGGAAACCGCCCCTGCGAGCCTGTTGCAATACCAGAAAACGGACCTTTCTGGCATCGTTGGTGTGCCGCTGCCCGGCCTATCAATCAAGCTGATGCCAAATGATGAAAACCGCTACGAAGTGCGCGTCAAAGGTCCGACAATTTTTCAGGGTTACTTGAACGATGCGGAAAAAACGGCTGATGCCTTTGACCAAGACGGCTATTTCTGTACCGGCGACGCTATGCGGTTCGTTGACCCTGACGACATGAACATGGGATTGAAATTTGACGGACGGATTTCCGAAGAATTCAAGCTTTTGACAGGAACATGGGTGCGCGCCGCACAACTAAGGTTGGACATGCTTGGCGCGCTTGGACCCTTGGCGCAGGACATCGTGATCACAGGGGCAGATCGCACCCAAATCGGGCTATTGATCATTCCAAGCCCCGCCGTCCGCGCACAAGACGACATCACAGATGACGACGGGCTTTTGATCTCACCGACAACTGCGGAAACCATCAAGGTGGCACTTGGCAAGACATCGGGTTCTGGCTCATCGACACGCATTGCACGCGCCGCCCTTTTATCAGAGCCGCCATCAATTGCTGACGGTGAAATCACCGCCAAAGGCAATTTGAACTTTCGCAAGGTTTTGACCCGCCGCGCAGCTTTGCTTGAGCGACTGTACGACGATGCCGATCCTGCAACGATATTGATTTAAGGACCAGCCATGATTGATCTAGATAAAATACGCGCAATTGATTTTCACACCCATGCCGAAGAGCCCTGTGGGTGTCATTCGGATGATGGATATGATGATCTACAGGCAACTATGGCATCGTATTTTAGGGCGCCTTGGAAACATCCTCCGACGGTTCCTGAAACTGCTGCGCATTACCGCGCCCAAAACATCGCCGCCGTGATTTTTCCAGTGGATGCAGAACGGGAAACCGGATACCGCCGCTATAATAACGAAGAAGTCGCCGCGCTTGCCGCAGAAAATGATGATGTGCTGATACCTTTTGCCTCCATTGATCCGCACAAAGGTAAAATGGGCGCACGCGAAGCGCGGCGGTTGATCAAGGATTTCGGCATCAAGGGATTCAAGTTCCACCCAACGATGCAGGGATTCTATCCCAACGATCGCATGGCCTATGAGCTATATGAAGCCATCGCAGAAGAAGGCGGCATTGCGCTTTTCCACACGGGCCAAACCGGTGTCGGTTCGGGCATGCGTGGCGGCAATGGCATGCGGCTAAAGTATTCAAACCCCATGTATATGGATGATGTTGCCGTTGATTTCCCCGATATGAAAATCATTCTGGCGCACCCGTCGTTCCCTTGGCAAGAAGAGGCCTTGGCGGTCGCGCAGCACAAGCCGAACGTCTATATCGATTTATCCGGCTGGAGCCCGAAATATTTCCCCGAAATTCTGGTGAAATACTGCAATTCGATCCTGCGCAAAAAGGTACTTTTCGGATCAGATTGGCCCATGATAACGCCGGAAAGATGGCTTGCCGATTTTGAAAAAATCAACATCAAAGACGAGCTGCGCCCAGACATCATAAAAGGAAACGCAGCGCGGTTGCTTGGATTGGCATAAATCAAAAGGGTCATCTTCGGATGGCCCTTTTTTAGCATTATCTTGCACCGTGTGAAATAAAATGCATAAATTTACAGAAAACGACCAATGGCACACCATTGGAACAAAAATCAAAGGGGCACACCCCTTGAATTAAATATTTGTTTTTCATGGCTTAGCCATGTCAAATTTCCTAGGGAGGGAAAGATGACCGAGAATCAAAATGCGGCATGTTACTTTGTCGATCGTCATCGGAACGGGTCACGCGCAGATCACGTTGCATTTCAAGAAGCCGCAGGCACAGAGCGCGCGATTACATATGCGGATTTGGCCACAGAAACGGACCTAGTTGCAAATGCATTTGCCAACGCAGGCATCGCACGCGAAGAACGCGCCCTGATGTTGGTGCTGGACCAAATCGAATTTCCCCTGATTTTTTGGGGCGCACTAAAAGCAGGCGTGGTGCCTGTTCCCGTGAACACATTGCTTTCTACCGATGTCTATCGCGCCATTCTAGAAGATAGCCGCGCAACATCAGTTTTTGTGTCACATGAATTGGCCAGCGTAATTTTGCCCGCGCTCCAAGACAATCCCAATATAAAAACCACTGTTGTAATCGGTGGCGCCCCCCTCGATGGTGTTTCAAGCTTTGATACCTTTATGCAGGGTGCAACCCCCCAAAGCGCGATTGTCTCAAGCCAAGATGAAACTGCGTTTTGGCTATATTCCTCTGGCTCAACGGGTCAACCCAAAGGCGTCCGCCATGTTCACGCAGCATTAAAAGCAACAGCAGACACCTATGGGGAACACGTGCTTAGGATCACCCAAGACGATGTGATTTTTTCCGCCGCAAAGCTATTCTTTGCCTATGGTCTTGGCAATGGAATGACGTTTCCGATGTCCGTTGGGGCCACCACAATTCTGTTTCACGGTCGCCCAACGCCCGAAACCGTTTGTGATGTTTTAGACCGCACTAAACCCACGATATTCTGCGGTGTTCCAACGCTATTTGCCGCCTTGGTGCATCATTTTGAAACCACCCCTCAGCCCAACGCCCCCTTGCGGCGATGCATTTCTGCTGGTGAAGCCTTGCCCGAAGAAATTGGTAAGAAATGGAAGGGGCTTTGGGGTGTTGATATCTTGGATGGGGTTGGATCAACCGAGATGTTGCATATCTTTCTATCGAACACCCCGGATGATGTCGTCTATGGCACCTCGGGAAAAGCCGTTCCCGGATATGCCATCCGGTTGGTTGATGAAAACAACCACGACGTCAACGTTGGCGGCATTGGCGAACTTTTGGTCAAGGGCCAATCCTCGGCGGATGGATATTGGAACAACCGCCACAAATCACGGTCTACATTCGAAGGCGAATGGACACGAACCGGAGACAAATACGAATTATCTGACACAGGCCGTTTGATTTATTGTGGGCGCACTGACGACATGTTCAAAGTGTCGGGTATCTGGGTGTCTCCGTTTGAAATTGAACAAGCCCTCGTGTCCCACCCTGCAATCCTAGAAGCCGCAGTTGTGGCCAAACAGGACGAAGAAGGCTTGGACAAACCCCATGCGTTTGTTGTGCTAAAGTCTGCTCAAAATGCGGACTGCATTCCACACCTAAAAGACTATATCAAAGACAAGATCGGAAAATGGAAATATCCCCGTTGGATTGATGTTGTCGATGAGCTGCCCAAAACAGCAACCGGAAAAATCCAACGCTTTAAACTAAGGGGTTAATTCATGACCAACTGGACACCGTCTGGATTTTTGACCGTCAATGGCAAAGCATTGGAATATGCGTGCTTTGGCCCAGCGCCCAACACGGCACCCACAATTATAATGCTGCACGAAGGTCTGGGATGCGTTGCGCTTTGGCGTGATTTCCCGGAACGCCTTGCCGCCGAAACCGGATTAGGGGTCGTGGCCTATTCACGCGCAGGGTATGGGCAATCGGATCCAACAGATTTGCCGCGTTCCTTGGACTATATGACACATGAAGCCATAGATGTGCTTCCCCAAATCGTTGATGTGCTTGGGATAGAGAAAGCGGTTCTTTTGGGTCACAGCGATGGGGCAACCATCGCGACGATCTATGCGGGCTCGGTCGAAGATTTCCGCATCCGTGGGCTTATCGTTATGGCACCGCACTACTTTACAGAAGCCATGGGGCTAAAAGAAATAGCCAAAGCAAAGGTTGCTTTTGAAACTGCGGACCTTGGTGGGAAATTAGCAAAATATCACAAAGATCCGAACACAGCCTTTTATGGTTGGAATGACAGCTGGCTACATCCAGAGTTCCGCAAATGGAACGTTGCAGAGTCGATTGACTATCTGCGCATTCCGACGCTGGCGATCCAGGGGGTTGGTGATCAATATGGCACTGTTGCGCAAATCCAAGAATTAGAAGACCGGTCCTATGCACCTGTCGATGTTGTGATGCTGGAAAATTGCAAGCATGCGCCTTTTGTCGATCAACCC
>JAHEJA010000026.1:0-8370 GCA_024639125.1 Paracoccaceae bacterium | reverse complement strand
GGCCAAATATAGCACTATTGTGCAATAAATTGTTTACCCAATGGATTTTGGCAGCTATATTCTCAGCAAGCACTCAGCAAGAGGATACCCCTATGACCAAGGTCATCGACTTTCAAACAGACCCTTCCAAGTACGGCCATTGGAAGGTTGAATACGATGGCCCGATTGCCAACCTCTATATGGATGTGAACGAAGATGGAGGGCTGTTTGACGGATACCAATTAAAGCTGAATTCCTATGATTTAGGTGTCGATATCGAATTGGCCGACGTGGTGCAACGCATGCGCTTTGAACATCCCGAAATCAAAGTTGTCGTCATGCAATCCGCCAAAGAAAAAGTGTTTTGTGCTGGTGCAAATATCCGCATGTTAGGCGGTGCAGCCCATAGCCATAAAGTAAACTTTTGCAAGTTCACCAACGAAACACGCAACACCTATGAAGCCGCATTAGAAGACAGCGGGCAGAATTATATTTGCGCCATAAAAGGCGCCTGTGCTGGTGGTGGGTATGAGCTGGCATTAGCGTGCAATTACATCATGTTAACTGACGATAGTTCCTCTTCTGTTGCGCTTCCCGAAGTGCCGCTTTTGGCGGTTCTTCCGGGGACAGGTGGCCTTACGCGGGTAACGGACAAACGCAAGGTACGCCGCGATCGCGCGGACATTTTTTGTTCAATCGAAGAAGGCATAAAAGGCAAGCGCGCAAAAGAATGGCGCTTGGTTGACGAGGTCGTTGCAAATTCAAAATTCGACGCCGCCGTCAAGGAACGCGCCGCAGAATTTGCCGCCAATTCAACCAAAGCAGATGTGGACAAGGGCATTGCTTTGACACCCTTGAAACGCAGTATCGCCGAAGATGGATCCCTGTCATATTCCGTCGTCGAGGTTACCCTAGACCGCAAGGGCAAAACCGCGACCATAACTATTGCGGGACCGGATCAGGACGTACCTGCGGACATGGCGACATTCACGGATCAGGGCGCAGATGCCTATATGCTGCGCGCCGCCCGCGAACTGGATGATGCGATCTTGCACCTACGTCTGAACGAAATGGAAATCGGCACGCTTGTGTTCAAAACCCAAGGTGATCCAGAACACGTTTTGGCGCACGAAGCGCTCTTGCTCAAGAACCAAGACCACTGGCTTGCCAACGAAGTTCTAAAATACTGGAAACGCATTCTAAAGCGTATTGATGTCACGTCTCGGTCACTGATTGCGATTGTCGAACATGGCTCGTGCTTTGCTGGTGTCTTTGCGGAATTGCTATGGGCTGTTGATCGTAGCTTTATGATGGAAGACGAATTCGAAGACGACAATCGCCCCATAGCCGCGCTTTACCTAAGCGACAGCAATTTTGGCATTTTTCCAATGGGCAATGATTTGACACGTCTTGAAACGCGGTTCCTTGGTGAACCTGAAGCCGTTGAAAAAGCACGTGAAACCATTGGCGACGCATTGGAAGCAGAAGACGCGAATGGGCTTGGTTTAATCACTGAGGCGCTTGATGATATCGACTGGGATGATGAAATTCGTGTCTTCTTGGAAGAGCGGGCAAGCTTTTCACCGGATGCGATGACCGGCATGGAAGCCAACCTTCGGTTTGCTGGACCGGAAACAATGGAAACACGGATCTTTGGCCGCCTGACCGCATGGCAAAACTGGATTTTCCAGCGACCAAATGCCGTTGGCGCCGAAGGTGCCTTGCAGCGCTATGGGTCGGGAATCCGTGGCGATTACAACATGGAACGCGTCTAGGACGTATCGAAAGGGAAAACAAAATGCTTGATCTCATTAATGTGAGCTACGACACTCAGATCCCAAACAATGTGGGGCTAAGTTCGGACAAAAAAGTCCTGAAAGCTTTGGAAAAATGGCACCCCGGTTATATCAACTGGTGGAACGACCTGATCCCCCAAAATTTCCAAGACTCCATGGTGTATCTGCGCACAGCTGTCAGCGTTGATCCAAAGGGTTGGGCCAAGTTTGATTATGTCAAAATGCCGGAATATCGCTGGGGCGTTTTGCTTGCCCCACAAGTCGAAGACCGTCGCATCCCGTGTGGTGAACATGCCGGTGACCTGGCGTGGCAAGAGGTCCCTGGTGAATACCGCGCCCTTTTAAAACGGTTGATCGTGATCCAAGGTGACACTGAACCGGGGTCCGTCGAACAGCAACGTTTCTTGGGTCTGACTGCGCCCTCGCTATATGATATGCGCAACCTGTTCCAAGTAAACGTCGAAGAAGGGCGTCACCTTTGGGCGATGGTCTATTTGCTTCAGAAATACTTTGGCAAAGATGGGCGCGAAGAAGCGGATGAACTTTTGATCCGCTCTTCTGGATCAGAAGAAGCCCCCCGAATGCTAGGCGCATTTAACGAAGAAACACCTGATTGGTTGTCATTCTTTATGTTCACCTATTTCACGGATCGTGATGGAAAAATGCAGCTCGAATCCTTGGCTCAATCCGGATTTGACCCTCTTTCACGGACCTGCCGCTTTATGCTTACGGAAGAAGCCCATCATATGTTTGTGGGCGAAACTGGTGTCGGCCGAACCATTCAAGCAACGCTAAATGCGATGAGCGCCGCTGGTATCACAGACCCTTATGACATTGATAAAATCCGCGATCTGGGTGTCATTGACCTTCCTACTATTCAAAAGAAACTAAACCTACACTACACCCTGTCCTTGGATCTTTTCGGGCAAGAGGTTTCTACCAATGCGGCCAATGCGTTCAACTCTGGCATTAAGGGACGCTATATGGAAACACGCATTGATGATGATCACAAATTAACCAATGACACATATGTTGTTCGCACTGTCAAAGACGGCGTAATCATCGCAGAAGAAGTCCCTGCTTTGACTGCGATCAATATGCGGTTGCGTGACGATTATGTGCGGGACGCTGCCGGTGGTGTCGGTCGTTGGAACAAGATGATCGCCAAATCAGACATAGATTTCGAATTAAAGCTGCCTGACGAAGGGTTTAACCGCCAAATCGGTGTCTTTTCCGCCGTCAACGTTGATCCCGATGGCAACATTATCCCCAAAGAACAGTGGGATGCAAAAGCCAAAGATTGGCTGCCCACCAAGGCAGATGGCGACTTTATCCAATCCCTGATGAAACCCTGCTATGAACCCGGTAAATTCGCCAGCTGGATTGCACCGCCCAAAGTAGGCATCGATAACAAGCCCGGTGATTTTGAATACGTCAAACTACACATGGCATAAACCAGACCGATTTGACGGTCCCTTAGCTTTGGGGCCGTCGTTCGCCTAGGAGACATCACATTGCGTATCGATAGAAAAATAGCCCATGCGCCGCGCACCATAGCATTGGCCCAAGACATCGCAGAAAGCCAATCCCAATGCATCGGCTGCACAGATTGCAAAGGCATGTGCGCCGCATTGATTGACGCAATGCTGATCCCAGAATTAATCACCCAAAAGGCCACAGCATCATGAACAAGCCCCTCAAACAGCATTTGATCGACCCCGAGGTCTGTATCCGTTGTTATACATGTGAAATGACCTGTCCCGAAGAGGCCATTCTGCATGATGATAACAATGTTGTTGTTGATGCCGATAAATGTAATTTCTGCATGGATTGTATTCCCGTGTGCCCAACCGGATCCATTGATGAATGGCGCGTTGTTCAAGATGCCTATTCTGTGGACGATCAGTTTGGGTTTATGGAATTGCCTGAACAACAAGAATTCAGCCAAACCAACACCGAAGCGGCAACTGGCATCGAGGCCTTGGACGACGCCATAGCACAGCTTTTGGCAGAAGCTCACCAAGGTGCAGGCGGCAAGGCAAAAGCCCCTGCAACCGCGTCAAAACCAACCGTGAACATGTATACTCTTGGCAAGCCCGCAACCGCAAAAATCCAAGGGAACTATCGTTTGACGGAAAATGCCAGCGATACCGATGTGCGCCATATCATTCTGGATTTTGGCGATCTGAAAATGCCGGTATTAGAAGGTCAAAGCGTCGGCATCATTCCACCCGGCAAGGACGAAAAAGGCAACCCGCATTTGCCGCGGCTCTATTCTATTTCAAGCCCACGTGATGGCGAGCGCGCTCAATACAACAACGTTTCATTAACAATAAAACGAGAAGAAAACGGGCTATGCTCGAACTACATTTGTGATTTGGAAAAGGGCGCAGAGGTTCAGATCACCGGTCCTTTTGGTGCGACCTTTTTGATGCCAGAAGACCCCCAAGCGCATCTTTTGATGATTTGCACTGGCACAGGGTCCGCCCCTATGCGCGGCTTCACCATGCGCCGCCAACGCACCACAGGCGCGGACAATGGGGGGATGACTATGTTCTTTGGGGCACGTAATGCCCAAAGCCTGCCCTATCATGGCCCGCTGAAAAAAGTTCCCGCATCGCTGTTGAAAACTCATTTGGTGTATAGTCGCGCCGAAGGACACGAAAAAGAATACGTCCAAGATCGGATTATGGCGGAACAGGACAGCGTCGCAAAATTGCTTCAGAACCCGAAAACGCATATTTATATTTGCGGGCTAAGGGGCATGGAAGACGGTGTTGATAAAGCGATGACACAGATCGCACAAAGCCTTGGCACCGAATGGGTAACGCTTAGGGATGAAATGCGCGAAGATGGGCGTTATCACGTGGAAACCTACTGATGAGCGCTATTTTCACGCATGATATTCGCGTTACCTGGGGTGACTGTGATCCTGCAAAAATCGCCTATACAGCCCGTTTGCCTTGGTTCGCACTTGATGCAATCAATGCATGGTGGGACCATGCGTCCGGGGGCTATTCATGGTTCCATATGGAAGTTGATCAAAATATTGGGACCCCATTTGTTCACATGTCAATGGATTTCCGATCCCCTGTAACCCCTCGTCATCCGCTAAAGTGCCAAGTTTGGCCACTTAAGCTAGGGGACACATCAATCCGATTCAAGGTCCGTGCCTTCCAAGATGATACGCTCTGTTTCGAAGGCGAATTCGTCTGTGTCTTTATCATCGCTGACCAATTCAAAAAACAAACACCGCCCCAACATATGCAAGACTTTATCCGCCCCTATCTAAGGGACGGCGATGGCCATCCATTTTAAATGTGAGTTTTGCAAAAAAGATGTAACTCCGCGTTGCACCAGTCATCAAAAGCGTCCAAAGTTGCATTATAATTCATCACGGTTGAGCTTATGAACAAAATAACAAATGGCAAAAACCTTGCCACTTCTAATGCGTCAGGTACCGTTGACCCTATGATCGACCAGTTAATGAAACAGGTCGGAGAACGCGTCCGCAAAGCCCGCGAAATCAAGGGAATCCCCCGCCGCGCTTTGTCCGATGCATCAGGCGTGTCACCAAGGTATTTGGCACAGCTAGAATCCGGCGAAGGTAACATTTCGATCGGTTTGTTGATGCGCGTTGCCACAGCGTTGGATTTCCGTATCGAATGGCTGGTTGGGCCAGATGATCCATGGACCTCGGAAAGCCTTCGGCTGGTTGATCTTTATCAAAGCGCAAACGCCGATGTCCGTGCAAAAGTACAGCATTTGTTAAACACACCAACCCCTAACAACCAACGCGCGCAGCGCATCTGTTTGGTTGGATTGCGCGGGGCTGGAAAATCAACCCTCGGCAAACGCGTGAGTGCGGAACTTGGTCTATCATTTGTCGAGCTAAACAGCGAAATAGAAGACCAATCCGGAATGCCCGTCAACGAAGTCATGGCGCTTTATGGTCAAGAAGGCTACCGCAAACTAGAAGCCCAAGCGCTAGAACGGATTATATCAACACATTCCCGCCTTGTCCTTGCTGTTGCGGGTGGTATCGTTGCGGAACCAGAGACATACAGCACCCTATTACGCCATTTCCATACAATATGGATCAAGGCCAGCCCCCAAGAACACATGGACCGCGTCCGTGCCCAAGGCGATACGCGACCTATGGCTGGAAACCCAGAAGCAATGGAGCAACTTAGATCTATCCTAACCAGCCGCGAAATCCTGTATGACAGGGCACATGCGCAGTTGGATACATCCGGACAAACGATTGACGCATCCCTTCAGGGTCTTTTACAAATCGCCCATCAATTCACAAATGCCGAAACGCCCAAGTAAACCAAGCGACAAGGACAAATGACATGACCGTAAAAACCCGACGCCAAGGGGCGATAGCTTATGTCGAATTAAACAATGCCCCTGTGAACGCTATGGGATTGGCCCTGCGCCAAGGATTGTTAGATGCGGTTAATTGGGTAGAAAACGAAAGCGGCATTGAACGTGTGATTTTATCGGGCGCTGGGCGCGTCTTTGCCGCAGGCGGCGACGCAAAAGAATTCGACGCTCCCCCCATCGAACCCCACCTTCCAGATGTGTTGAACCGCATCGAAAATTGTGAAATCCCTTGGATTGCAGCCGCACATGGCGCCGCATTGGGTGGCGGCCTTGAATTAATGTTATCATGCCGCGTCCGTATTGCCGCCCCGAAAACACAGCTTGGACTTCCCGAGGTTACCTTGGGCGTGATCCCCGGCGCTGGCGGAACCCAACGCTTGCCACGGATTGTCGGACTGGAAACTGCGGTCGATATGATTTCATCTGGCAAGCCTGTCACCGCAGATCAGGCTCTAACACTGGGCTTTATTGATCTTGTTGACCCTGATCCAGTCAATGCCGCAGAGACATTGCCAACCGAATATTTGGACACAGCTGTGGCGGTCGGACACAGAGACTGCCCTGCAATGAACCAATCCGCGCTGGATGCCGCACGCGCAACATCATTCAAGAAGCAAAAGCATCAAATAGCCCCACAAAAAGCAATCGATTTGGTTGAAATGTCTGCACATTCCCAGCTTGTTGACGGACTAAAAGCCGAACGCGCCTGTTTTGTAGACTTACGCAATACCAGCCAAGCCAAAGCATTACGGCACATGTTTTTTGCCGAACGCGCAAATCGTCAGCCGCGCCATATCACATGTGATCCCGTTGATATTTCAACAGTCGCGGTTGTCGGCGGCGGCACCATGGGTGCAGGGATCACTTACGCGCTTTTGAATGCTGGCTTATCCGTTGTATTGCTTGAAACTGATGACGAAGGTGTTGACCGCGCTCGGATCAATATCGATAAAATAATCCAAGCCTCGTTGGATCGCAGCCTAATATCAGCAGAAAAAGAACAAAAAATCCGCGGATGCCTAACGATGAGCACGGACTATAACGCCGCGCGTCACGCAAATTTGGCAATAGAAGCCGCATTTGAATCTATGGATGTCAAGAAATCCATATTTCAATCCTTAGAAGCCGCACTTCCCAGCTCAGCCGTTCTTGCTACAAATACAAGTTATCTAGATGTAAACGAAATTGCCAAGGCAATAAAAGACACGTCGCGGGTTGTCGGGCTGCATTTCTTTGCCCCTGCGCACATTATGAAATTGCTTGAAATTATCAAAGGCCACACCACATCGGATCAGGCCATCGCGACCGGCTTTGCTATGGCCAAAACGCTTCGTAAAATTCCCGTTTTAGCTGGTGTATGCGACGGCTTTATCGGAAACCGCATATTGCAACGCTACCGCGAAGCCGCAGACGGGCTTTTGCTCGACGGCACGAACCCTTGGGAACTAGACGAAGCAATGGAAGCCTTTGGTTATGCTATGGGCCCTTACGAAGCGCAGGACCTCTCTGGACTAGACATCGCCTATGCGAACCGGCAACGCCAAGCACCAACACGCGACCCAAACCGCCGCTACGTGCTGATTTCCGACCGCATGGTCCAAGAAGGCAGATTGGGCAAAAAAGTAAGTGTCGGCTGGTACCGGTATCCCGGCGGCAACGGCAAAGTCATCGATCCCCTTGTCGAAGATTTGGTGCGCGAAGAAAGCCACTTTGCCAAAGTAACCCGCCAAGAATTTTCAGACAGCGACATTCAACATCGGTTGCTTTTGGCAATGATCAACGAAGCTGCGGATATTCTGCACGAAGGGATCGCACACTCTGCCACCGACATCGATCTTGTTACCGTCTTTGGCTACGGCTTTCCCCGTTGGCGCGGCGGATTAATGCACTACGCGGATTCTATTGGTGCGCAAAAAATCTTTTCGGATTTACAAGCGCTTGCCAAAGAAGACCCAATTGTTTGGAAACCAAGCGCCCTTATTAAAGAATGCGCTGAAACGAATACAAATTTATCAGATTGGTCAAAACCCCAAGCAAACAAACCTGAGTAAAACCTAATGCATTTTCAACCAAGTATTAGGTAAAAATGGTGAGCCGTGCTGGGTTCGAACCAGCGACCTACTGATTAAAAGTCAGTTGCTCTACCAACTGAGCTAACGGCCCACTGCGTCGCCTTCTAGAAATACTGGGCGCTGCGGTCAACCCC
>JAHEJA010000050.1:12206-16052 GCA_024639125.1 Paracoccaceae bacterium | reverse complement strand
TGACTGTTAATCAATTGGTCGTAGGTTCGATCCCTACCGCCGGAGCCAAATATACTTGATTTTATCGCATAATTTGGCGAACTGTTAAATCTACTGTAGACTTACCCTTTCTTTCGCGAGTGTTGCTCGCGCCCTCCCCAGCATGCCGACCACTCAGGAAAATGTGACAGCGCTCTATCGTAAGCCAAGGCGAAGTTCACCTGCCAAGCATAGCCGTATTTAAGGTAATGACAAAACGCATCGGATTGTCGTATGGTTACTCAAAGTAGATTTATAGGTAGCCGAAAGAACGTTGCCATCCTAATGACGCAGCAGGACACAATGGAAAAGCCATCTGACATTCAGGGGCTAATCTATATCACGTTCAAGGACAGTTTACAGAAAGACGCTGGGCCTCTACTTGCGAAGGAAATGGTCGTACAAGGTTATCCAATCAATATCAAAGACTTGTAAAAAGAATCCTGGTTTGTGTTGGTGCACTCAAACAGTTGCTGGTTGTCCCATGGCACATAGCAATCGGTTGTCACGGATATTCGCACAGACCTGCGACGGTAGCCCACTGTTCAGCAGGAATTGCCAAAAGTGGCACCGCCAAAACAGCTAATGCGAGGCGCGCAAAATGCTTAGCCTATCCTGATAAAAGGTCCGTGGCGCCCTATGCGATCGTTGACGGGCGCGTGAAATACGAAATCGCGAAACTTGTGAGATGTTTAAAGTTAATTGCTGTGGGACATCTCGGTCAGTTCATTTTATCGTGACATAAAATGAAATAAAATCATTTACAGACCAGAATATCTGAATAACGTGGGCGAACGCTTCATATTTGCGGAACCTGGGGGCACTGCCACATGCAAAACAAAACAGTTTTAATAACAGCGGGCGCAAGCGGCATTGGTCGTGTTATGGCGCGTCATTTTGATGACTTGGGCGCCAAGGTTTGGATCACCGATATAGACAAAGCAGCTTTGGCTGATTGTCCGGATCATTGGGTTAAATCCTGTGTTGATGTCACACATGATCAACAGATGTCTGACGTGTTTCAGGATATCGAAACCGCGTTTGGACAATTGGATATTTTATGTGCCAATGCGGGCACCGCAGGCCCGACTGCCCTATTGGAAGAACAGCCAACCCAAGGGTTTAAGGACTGCTTGGATGTCAACATCATGGGATCATTTTTTGCCGCGCGCGGTGCCTTGCCGCTCATGAAAAAGCGTGGCAGCGGCTCGATTGTCTTTACGTCCTCGACCGGTGGCGTTTTTGGATTTCCCTACCGAACACCCTATTGCGCAAGCAAATGGGCCGTTGTCGGTATGATGAAAACAATCGCGATGGAGGCCGGGCCATTTGGCGTGCGCGCGAATGTTATTGCCCCCGGTTGCGTCGAAGGGCCCCGGATCGATGGTGTCATCGCGCGCGAAGCGGCGCAAAAGAATACAACGCCCGAAGCGATAAAAGCGGCTTATGAAATGGGGACGTCCTTGCGTAAATTTTCAACGGCAGATGATATCGCGCAAATGGCGGTCTTTTTGGCGTCGGATAATGCGAGAATGGTGTCGGGTCAGGTTATATCTGTGGATGGTCACACCGAAAATCCAGACCCTAAATTCGGTATGTAACCTTTGGACCCTCTAGAATGGGATCACTGCGGTTGAGCAAATGAGTTGCGCGCAAGTTTGGCTGACTATCGCGCCGCAATATGGCACCTGGACTGGCAAAATAATTCCTAATCCCGCCTAATGTCGGTAGGGAAATAGCCGACACTCCCCCCTACCGATTGTCATAGTCTTAACGTTTTAAAATGCAGAAATTTGCGTTTTAATTAGTTAGGTAGAATAACCGCATCGATCACATGGATCACGCCGTTGGACGCTTCTATATCGGCAGTTACGACATTTGCGCCATTCACTGTGACACCATTTTCAGTCATGATTGTGACATCACCACCTTGAACAGTTTTAGCTGTCATTCCATTGGTTAGATCACCGCTCATGACCTTGCCTGCCACAACGTGGTATGTCAAAATAGCGATAAGCTGATCTTTGTTTTCGGGCAACAACAGGTTGGCAACTGTGCCTTCTGGCAACGCAGCAAAAGCTTCATCCGTAGGTGCGAACACAGTGAACGGACCTTCGCCTTTGAGCGTGTCGACAAGGCCAGCAGCCTGAACTGCCGCGACCAATGTTGTGAAAGACCCAGCTTCAACAGCTGTGTCTACGATGTCTTTTGAATGACCACCTGCGAAAGCCATTGATGATGTTGCAATCAAGGCTGCAGACGATATAGCTAGAAAATTACGACGAAACATAAAATTAATCCTTAAAACAGGGTTAGTCATCTATTTGATGATATACTATATACGGGGCGAATATCCCTTTGGATCATTTCGTGTGAAATATTTCGACAGGACCTTGTATTTAATTTGCGCCCCGCTTCTGGATAAAACTTAGGTCATCGCTCGATTAAAAACGCGCTCGCGATTGGTGCATGCCCTAAACGCCAGATGTTAGGTTAATAAAACTCCCTCACATCAAGAACGGGAAAATCCGTCAGCACAATATAATTACCATTAGCGTCCATTATTGTGTCTTCCGCAAGGATCACGTCAAAGCCTTCGTTTTCCAAAACATCCGCAAACCTGCTACGCGCATGCTGCGTTTGGAACCAATACATCGACCATTTTACGTCATAACATGCTGCGGGTGTTCGAAGCCCAACGAACCGATCGTCTGCAACATGATATTGCAGTAATTCTCCGAATATCATTGACGTATAATAGAGTTCGTCAATCCAGCCAGGTATGTTTTTAATCTGTTTCAAAACGTCCTCAACGATCTGCAATCATACAATCAAGCGCAGGTGGAAATTTCAAGCACATCCTTAAGTGTTACAAAAATTTCCATAAATCATAATTATTGTAACTTATTAATTGAGACTCAGATTAAATTTTGCTATTGTTCATTAACACAAGGGAAACTCGGACATGGACGCTTTTATTTGCGACGGCACACGCACCCCAATAGGACGCTACGGCGGCGCTTTGTCGTCTGTTCGAGCGGATGATTTGGCGGCCCTTCCAATTACCGAACTTATGCGCCGACATCCCAATTTGGATTGGTCGCAAATTGATGATGTGATCTTTGGATCGGCCAACCAAGCCGGCGAAGACAATCGCAATGTCGCGCGGATGGCGGCCCTTTTGGCGGGTCTTCCGGCGGATGTGACTGGTATCACTGTGAACCGGCTATGTGCGTCGGGCATGGATGCTGTGGGCATGGCGGCGCGTGGTATCCGTGCTGGGGATTTTGATATGGCACTTGCAGGCGGCGTTGAAAGCATGTCACGCGCGCCATTTGTCATGCCCAAAGCAACGACGGCGTTTTCACGTACGAATTCGGTGTTTGACACAACAATCGGATGGCGGTTCGTGAACCCAAAAATGCAAGCGCTTTACGGCACCGATAGCATGCCAGAAACCGCTGACAATGTAGCAGCCGATTTTAATATTTCGCGCGCTGATCAAGACGCCTTTGCGCTGCGTTCGCAACACCGGTGGGCAGCTGCCAACGCGGCGGGGCTTTTCAAAGCCGAGATAACACCCGTTAGCATCCCCCAGCGCAAAAGCGATCCGATCATTTTCGACCAAGACGAACACCCACGTCCACAGACCACACTTGACCAGTTGCAAAAATTGCGCGGGATCAACGGTGCTGATAAAACAGTGACGGCTGGCAATGCCTCTGGTGTGAATGATGGGTCCGCGGCACTTTTGTTAGCAAGCCAAGACGCCGTTACCAAACATGGTTTGACGCCAATTGCACGTATTGTGGGCATGTCAGCTGGCGG
>JAHEJA010000050.1:0-12106 GCA_024639125.1 Paracoccaceae bacterium | reverse complement strand
CAACTGCCCGAAGGCAATTGGATCACCCGCGCCCCTACCCTAGAGCGCAAAGCGATCTTGTTGGCCAAAGTCCAAGACGAAGCCGGACATGGGCTTTATCTTTATTGTGCCGCTGAAACTTTGGGGGTCAGCCGCGATCAACTTACCCGTGATTTGCTAAGCGGTAAGATGAAATATAGCTCAATCTTTAACTACCCGACACTGACATGGGCCGATATGGGGGCTGTGGGATGGTTGGTCGATGGCGCCGCAATCATGAACCAGGTTCCATTGCAACGCACCAGTTACGGCCCCTATGCCCGCGCCATGGTTCGGATTTGCAAAGAAGAAAGCTTTCATCAACGTCAAGGCTATGACATCATGATGAAAATGGCCCAAGGCACTGCGGATCAAAAACGCATGGCCCAAGATGCCTTGAACCGTTTTTGGTATCCGTCCTTGATGATGTTTGGACCCTCGGATGCAGAGTCCGTTCATTCGGGTCAATCTATGGCGTGGAAAATCAAAATGAATACCAACGACGAATTGCGCCAGAAATTCGTTGATCAAACTGTGCCACAAGCCGAATATCTTGGGTTAACTGTTCCGGATGAAACCCTTACGTGGAATGATGCGCGTGGGCATTATGATTTTGCCGAACCTGATTGGACCGAATTTTTCGATGTTCTCAAGGGAAATGGCCCCTGCAACACAGAGCGACTTGAAGCGCGCAACAAGGCGTGGGATGACGGCGCTTGGGTGCGTGACGGATTAATGGAACATGCACGCAAAAAAGCCGCGCGCAAAATGGCTGCAGAATAGGAACCGAACGATGTCACAAGAATGGCCCCTTTGGGAAATCTTTATCCGTGGTCAACATGGTATGAGCCACCGTCATGTTGGCTCACTTCATGCAGCTGATGCTGAAATGGCCATCAAAAATGCACGCGACGTTTATACCCGACGCAACGAAGGTGTCAGCATTTGGGTGATCGAAGCCACACATATAACGGCATCTGCACCTTCGGAAAAAGGGCCGTATTTCGAACCATCAAATTCCAAAGTCTATCGTCACCCCACCTTCTTTGACATTCCCGACGATGTAGGAGCCATGTAATGGACCCGACAGTCGAATATCTTTTGCGCCTTGGGGACAACGCGCTGATTTTGGGTCAGCGTGTGTCAGAATGGTGCGGTCATGCACCGGCTTTAGAAGAAGACATTGCCTTGGCAAATATTGCTTTGGATTTGATTGGTCAGACGCAACTTTGGCTTGGTCTTGCGGGTGAAATAGAAGGCCAAGGCAGAAATGCCGACGATCTTGCATTTTTGCGCGATGTCTATGATTTTCGAAACAGTCTCTTGGTTGAACAACCCAATCAAGATTTTGCCGTTACGATGATGCGTCAATTTCTATTTGATGCGTTTTCAGCCCTTCAACTTGATGCGCTAACTCATTCTAAAAACGTGGAAATAGCTGCAATCGCTGCCAAATGCCACAAAGAGGCGCTGTATCATTTAGACCGATCAAGCGAGACTGTTATCGGGCTTGGCGATGGCACAGACATTAGCCATGCCAAGATGCAAAACGCCTTGGATCGTTTGTGGGTGTATGCCGGCGAATTGGTAAGTGCAGATGACCTTGATCGGACGATGGCCAAGGCGGGTGTCGGTGTTGATTTAGATGCGCTTCACACGCCCTATTTTGAAACGGTTCGTGCAACCCTTGCAACCGCGACCCTGCGCGTACCCGACACCGATTTCGCCCATAAAGGCGGGAAATCAGGTCAGCGTCACAGTGAACATTTAGGTCATATATTAACATCCATGCAGTGGCTTCAACGGGCCTATCCCGGGGCAAAGTGGTAAATGCAAACGCCCCTGTCAGATATATGGACATGGTTATCAGACGTCCCTGACCCGGAAATTCCTGCGATTTCATTGGTGGACTTGGGCGTAATCCGCAATGTGGCATGGGACAATGACACGTTGGAAGTCACAATAACCCCAACCTATGCCGGCTGTCCTGCAACATCGATCATTAACTTGGATGTTGAAACAGCACTGCGCGCCAAAGGCATTGATAACATACGACTAAAACGTCAATTGGCCCCCCCATGGACCACTGATTGGCTATCAAAAGACGCACATCAAAAACTAGAAGCCTATGGCATTGCGCCCCCGCGACCCGCAGGTGGGCCGCAACATTGCCCGCAATGTCACAGCGCAATGGTCGAAAAAATTAGTCAATTCGGATCAACCCCTTGCAAAGCACAGTGGCGCTGCAAGGATTGCTTGGAACCCTTTGATTATTTCAAATGTATATAAGAGGCTAAGATGGCAAAGTTTCATCAACTTCGCGTGACAGATATTCATAAAACAATTCGCGACGCTGTGGTTTTAACCTTGGAACCACAAGACGGGGCTGATTTCAGCTTTGTCCAAGGGCAATATTTGACCTTTCGTCAAACCATAGAAGGCCAAGACATTCGCCGATCTTATTCCATCTGCGCAGGGCGCGATGACGGTGTTTTGCAAGTCGGCATAAAACATGTGGATGGCGGTGCGTTTTCGACATGGGCAAACAGCGAAATCAAAATCGGTGATTACATTGATGCCTTGCCGCCAATGGGAAAATTCCACACCAATCTGTCAGCTGATCATCAGAAACATTACCTTTGCTTTGCGGGCGGATCTGGCATCACCCCGATCCTGTCGATCATCAAAACCACACTTGCAGCAGAACCCTTGGCGCGGATCACGTTGATTTACGCAAATCGCCGTATCAATACGATTATGTTTCGCGAAGAGCTAGAAGATTTGAAAAACTCCCATATTGGGCGTTTGAATATCCTGCACATCCTAGAAGACGATGCCCAGGAAATAGATCTTTTTACCGGGCGTTTAGATCGCGAAAAGCTAAGTGCTTTGTTTCAAAACTGGATCCGTGTTGCGGATATGGACACTGTATTTATATGTGGACCTGAACCGATGATGTTGACGATTTCTGACAGCCTTGTGTCGCACGGTATGGAAAAATCAGACATCAAATTCGAACTTTTTGCGTCGTCGCAACCGGGACGATTGGACCCCAAGCACAGGCCAGAAACCCGTTCTGCCACCGTAAAAACAACACAGGCTGCGGTCACTGTGGATGGTGCTACACGCTCTTTTGACATGTCGCGGGACATGTCGATTTTAGAGGCGGCATTAGCCAACGATTTAGATGCACCATTTGCCTGCAAAGCCGGTGTTTGTTCAACATGCCGCTGCAAAGTAATCGAAGGCGAAGTTGAAATGTTGAAAAACCACGCCCTAGAAGATTACGAAGTCGAGCGTGGCTACATCCTATCCTGTCAATCCTATCCGCTAAGTGACAAAGTGGTTGTGGACTATGATGTCCACTAATGCGGGCGATTGTCTACCACGCGCTTGGCTTTGCCTTCTGATCGCGCCACCTGCCCCAATTCATTCATAACGACCTCAGTTGTGACACCGACGATGTCCTTTATGCGCTTTTGCAACGTCGCAGCCGCGACAGCACGGGTGTCATCCGCGTCCTGATCCGGGTTCATTTCGACATGTACGCGCATGTGATCCATTTTGCCCGAGTTGACCAGTTCGATTTGAAAATATGTTGCTAGCCCTTGGGTTGCCAAAACTTGTTCTTCTATTTGGGTTGGAAATACATTCACACCGCGCAGGATAATCATGTCATCGGACCGCCCCGTTACTTTTTCCATTCGGCGCATACTGCGGGCCGTCCCCGGCAATAGCCGCGTCAAATCCCGTGTGCGATAGCGGATCATAGGCAAGCCTTCCTTCGTGAGTGTGGTAAACACCAATTCCCCCATTTCACCATCCTGCACAGGTTCCCCTGTTTCGGGGTTGATGATTTCAGGATAAAAATGATCTTCCCAGATATGAAGCCCATCTTTGGTTTCAACGCATTCATTTGCAACCCCCGGACCCATGATTTCAGAGAGACCGTAAATATCGACCGCATGCATATCAAAGGCCTGTTCGATTTCTTGCCGCATCGCGTTTGTCCAAGGCTCCGCCCCAAAAATAGCCGTCTCCAAAGACGAGCTGCGTGGATCAATGCCCTGTTTGTGAAATTCTTCTAGAATATTGAGCATATAGGACGGCGTCACCATGATAGCTTTTGGTTTGAAATCTTGGATCAAGGTGACTTGTCGCGGCGTCATACCACCCGACACAGGGATACAGGTCGCACCAAGCCGTTCAATGCCATAATGCGCGCCCAATCCACCCGTGAAAAGCCCATAGCCATAAGCATTGTGAACGCTATCCCCCGGACGTACCCCAGAAGCCCGCAACGAGCGCGCCATAAGATCCGCCCAATTGTCGATATCGGCTTTCGTGTACCCCACAACCGTTGGCTTGCCCGTCGTACCAGAAGACGCATGCACGCGTGCAATTTGATCCCGTGGCACAGCGAACATGCCAAAGGGATAATTCTGACGAAGATCATCTTTGTAGGTAAATGGGAATTTTGCCAAATCAGCCAAGGATTTGAAATCATCGGGATGTACGCCGGCTTGGTCAAAGCGATCCTTGTAAAGCGGAACATTGTTGTACGCATGGGATAATGACCATTTGAGCCGATCAAACTGAAGCGCACGAATTTCATCAATCGACGCAATTTCAATGGGGTCCAACGTGTCGCGTGCAGGTGTTAGATCTTTCATGATGGTGCCTCTTCGTTGAATAATTGGCCTTTGATTGCGCGTGATGCACCGCGAAACGTGGCTACTGTGTCACCGTTTTGGTTCACAACAAGCACATCATAAATCCCATTTCGACCACTTAGGGTCACCTCTTGGGCTTTGGCGGTCAGCCGATCACCCAAGCGAACCGCAGCAATATAGGAAATCGTGTTATGCATGGCGACTGTGTTTTGATTGCGACTGTTACATGCAAAAGCAAAGGCCGTGTCAGCCAACATAAACGTCAAACCCCCATGCCCGATCCCATGCCCGTTGCAATGATGCTCTGTGATTAGCAAATGAATTTCTGCATAGCCTTCGCGCACTGTGCCACGTTCAAAACCGGCCCAATGACTGGCTTTGTCGTTTTCCCATAATGCTTTGGCTGATTTATCTGCGCGCTCTTGAGGCGTCATTTGAGTTCCCTTGTTTTGATTAGAAAACTTGCACGAAGCTCTGGCTTGGTCAAACCTTTTTCCCCCCGACTGCGGCTTGAACCTTACGTAGTTTTGCCGCATGTTGCGATTATGAACCCGACCATGCCACCGTCATTTGAAACGCTCATTTCTGCCTTTAGCGAAATATCAAACTTTCGCGTCTGGTCGCTTTTGGTAAGCCTATTCGGGGACATTGCCCGCAAGGACGGGCAAGAGCTATCAAGCGCGGCAATCGGCGACATCATGGCGCAAATTGGGATCAAACCCGAAGCCACACGTGTCGCACTTCATCGTTTAAAAAAAGACGACTGGATTGAAACCCGCAAATCCGGACGCAGCTCTTTCTATTTTTTAACAGCCAAGGGGCGCAAACATAGCCGCGATGCGGCGCTGCGCATTTATGACTTTGGCGAATGCAATCCCGACGCATGGCATATCATCGTTGTTGAAACATCTAAAATCTCGGGTCCATGGGATGACAAAACCGCAGGCTATGTGCCCCTAAACAACACAACTTGGCTTGGGGCGGGTCACGCACCGGCTTTTGAACATGGGCTGATTATACAAGGCTCCG
This sequence comes from Paracoccaceae bacterium, assembly GCA_024639125.1. Classification (GTDB taxonomy): domain Bacteria; phylum Pseudomonadota; class Alphaproteobacteria; order Rhodobacterales; family Rhodobacteraceae; genus JAHEJA01. The sequence goes on along the minus strand of JAHEJA010000050.1, from coordinate 6,386 downwards.
CTGTGACTATCCCGAAATGGGTCATCAAGGCCGCATTTTCCGATGAATTTATAGCTGCCAGCATCAACTTGAACAAAGTGTTGGACTATGTCGCAAAATCCTTACCCAATTTAGCACTGACGCCATTGCAGAGGGCCGCATTACGGTTGGTGATTGTGCATGAATGGCGGCGATTGTTGTTTCGCAGCCCCGCGCTTCCTCAGCAGGCTTATCCGCGCTCTGTGCGCCTTGGTGCCTGTCGTCTTGTTACACGCGATTGTCTGGGCGTGTTGGGTCACATAGACCCTGACGAGATAAATATCCCAGTTTAAGACAAATTTTACCTATTTGACGTTTTCTACTTCAAAACGAGGTAGAAAATGTTCCTAGATCAAAGCTTCCCTACAAATACGGCCATCGAATTGGCGCGCCCTACTCTGATCACGCCTGTCATTTTGGCAGGTGGCATTGGAACACGACTTTGGCCCGTTTCGACAGAAACCATGCCAAAACAATTTAGCATCTTGTTGGATGGGAAAAGTTTATTTCAACATACACTTGCACGCCTGAACAAGGATGGCTTTGCCGCCCCCATCGTCATAGGAGCAAAGGCACATTATGACGTCCTGCGCGCGCAATCCAAAGAACATGACGCTTCAATAATTCTGGAACCCATCGCCAAGAACACAGCGGCAAGCGTGTTGATTGCCGCGCTTTGCAGCCAAGAAGAAAATCCAGATGATATGCTGCTTATTTGTCCCTCGGATCACAAGATCGATACGTTAGATGCATTTTATTCAGCTCTCAGCTCTGGGATAACCAAAGCGCAAAATGGGGCTATTGTCACGTTTGGGATTACACCAACCCACGCAGCGACCGGTTATGGATATATAACACCCTCAGGTGGGTTTATTGAAAAACCGACACAGAGCCTTGCCAAACGGTTGATATCACGTGGGGCATCCTGGAATTCCGGGCTATTTTTAGCAACCTCAGAGACAATAATTCAGCAATTCAAAACCCTTCAACCCCGCATGTTCGAAACGGTCAAAGCGGCTTGGGATGCGCGGCACAGTGGGGATGCGCATGATATTTTGTCACAGGATATCTGGAAAGAGTTGGCAAATATTTCGTTTGACCATGCAATCATGATGCAGTGCAAAAATATCGATTGTATATCCTTTGATGCTGGATGGCGGGATCTAGGGGATTGGTCCCAAGCGGATCATCTTTGTCCGAACGACAACGCATATATGATTGATTGCAAGGACACAGCCCTAAAAACCACGCACCCGAACCAACAGCTTGTTGGTTTGGGGTTGAACAATATAACCGCCATAGCAACCCAAAACGCGATTTTGATATGCGATAATAGCCGCCTACAAGATGTGAAACGTATCGCGCAGATTGTCCCACAAACCCAAGCAATACTGGATCATCGTCCTTGGGGGCAATTTGAGCGGCTTTCAAATGGGGATCGCTATCAGGTCAAGAAAATCACTGTTGATCCGAACCAGGTTCTGTCATTGCAATCTCATCACCATCGCGCCGAACATTGGATCGTCGTCAAAGGCACGGCCAAAGTGACACGGGGCCAAGACGAATTTTTACTGACCGAAAATCAATCCACCTATATTCCACTTGGGGAAACACATAGATTGGAAAACCCCGGAAAAATACCATTGGAATTGATCGAGGTACAAACAGGATGCTATCTTGGCGAAGATGATATAATCCGCTACGAAGATCGGTATAATCGACCATAGCTTGGAAAATTAATGAATTACAGATGGATCCTACGTGCATCGCGTTGGGCGCGAAATCCGCCCAGCCTTGCGCGTGTGATATTGGTCTTTAGCATCGTCGCGGCCTGCCTTGCGTTGCTTGGTCTAGAACATTTCAACCTATTGCCCGATTGGATGGCGCTGCCTGCCCGCGGTCATGGCAAGGTAAAAATGATCCCATTAACGGAATAGATCAGGTTACGACAGACCAAGTTTTTTGTTGCGCGCGTCGCGAAGACGGGCGAAATCATCCCCTGCGTGATAGGATGAGCGCGTCAAGGGTGTTGCCGATACCATCAAGAACCCCTTGCCATAGGCCGCCTTTTCATAGGCTGCAAATTCGTCTGGATGCACGAACCGATCAACGGCATGATGTTTGGGCGTCGGCTGAAGATACTGTCCGATTGTCAAGAAATCTATATCTGCCGCGCGCATATCATCCATCACTTGGGTCACGGCCTGACGATCTTCGCCTAGGCCCACCATGATGCCGGACTTTGTGAACATGGATGGATCAAGTTCCTTTACCCGCTGAAGCAGGCGCAAAGAATGGAAATACCGCGCGCCGGCGCGGACTTCGGGATAGAGGCCCGGAACAGTTTCAAGGTTGTGATTAAACACATCAGGACGTGCTTCGACAACAATTTCCAGCACTTTGGGATCGCAGCGCAAAAAATCGGGGGTCAAGATTTCAATAGTTGTGTCTGGGCTTTTGTGGCGCACGGCCCGGATGGTTTGCGCAAAATGCTCTGCACCACCATCTTCGACGTCGTCCCGATCAACCGAAGTAATCACAACATGTTTCAATCCCAATTTCGCCACGGCATCCGCAACCCGTCCCGGTTCAAACACATCCAGCGCTTCTGGTGGTTTGCCAGTTGCGATATTACAAAAAGAACACGCCCGCGTGCACACTTCGCCCATGATCATCATGGTTGCATGCCCTTGCGACCAGCATTCCCCGACATTCGGGCAACCCGCCTCTTCACAGACTGTGACCAGCTTGTTTGATCGCATGATGTCGCGTGTTTGCTTGTACCCTTCGGATGTGGGGGCTTTGACCCTTATCCAATCTGGCTTTTTAGGCTGCAAGTTATCGGGGCGATGTGCCTTTTCAGGATGACGCTGTTCGGGAATTTTTAAATCGCGCATAACACTGTCCTTTTCGCCCTTAAGATCGCGCGTTGAATATCACATAGAACAACGCAACCAAGTCCATTTCTTGCATATCCGCCATGCAGTCAATTAAATTCTGTAGCAATTATAAAATATTGGCAAGCAACTTGCAAAGATAGGATCACCACAACAAGGAGACATCCAATGTCATTTGCAGCGCTAAAAACTTTGTTCAAAGCAAAATCAGCAGAAATGCCAAAAATCAAAGTCGTGATTTTCACAGAAAACGGTGAACGTGCCAGTGAAACACTTTATGATGTTGGCGCGCTATTGGGCTAAAGTTTCAGGACCTGATCGTTTTTCCTGCCGATACCGCAGGATCCCCATGACTGTTCCCAATCCAAATATGCCCAGCCCGATTGACAAGGCGCTGGGCATTTTTGCAGCCAAACGCACTATCCCATCGGGTTGAATAAACATGCATAGCATCAAAAAGAAGCCAACAAGCATAAAGACGCGAATGCGCCAGCGAACACAATTTGCACAGGCATGATACGTCATTTAGGGCGCCTTGCGGGAATAGATCAGACGCAATTTCACATCATTTTTAAACTTGTTGTTTAAACGCGAACTTTGGTCTTCTAGGTTTTTTGCAGCTTGCTTGACGGATGTCATCGCATGAATTAACGCATCGATACAGTCGCCTGCGTTGTTCCCTTGCAATTCCAATGTTGCCACTAATTCCATTGCGGTATGCCGCAACGCATGGTCCAGCTGGTCCATACGTTCATAGTCGCCATTATCTGCCGCCAATGACATGCTGTCTGCAATTTCGATCAATCGCTGGCAGAGGGAATTGTTAAAGGTCATATTGGACGACCCTATCACGATTTAGCACCTTCTACCTGTGGGCCAATTTCTTCCCATGCAGATAAAATGCCTTGAATGGCTGTGCGCGCTTGTGCCAGCTCTGCGTTTTCCTCGCGGCGGAATGCCTTGAGGGTTTGTAATCGGCAATATTCATAAACCTGAAACAACGACGTCGCTAATGCGCCCCCTGTTTCAAAATCCAAGCTCGATTGGAGGATGTAAATCGCCGTAAAGCATCGGTTCAAATGCGTATCCGGAAACGGCACATTGGTTTCCTGAGCGGTACACAACAAGTCCAAAGATTTGTCGAGTTCACCCAAAGTGACCAAGATCACGCGATACGGGCTTTCGACCTCTGGGGCGCCCGTGGATTCGGTTTGACGGTACTTTGATCGCGCAAAGGCAACGCTCATTGTATATTCCCTCTATTTTGTCCGAAAAACAACGGACTATAATTACAAACGTCGCGAAAAAGCAAAATGTTAGCGAAAGGTATTCACTGCTATTTAGCCTCTCATCTATTTGAAAATAATGATATTTTCGAGATGACGTTACTAGAGTTCAATAAGCAAAATCCGGGCCAAACTGTGGCCCGGATTAAAAATATTTCATAAATTATTATGCTGCTAAAACACGATTAACAGCGAGAACCATGCCGACTTCACCACCGGCCAACAGAGCAACGCCTGAAAGGTGACGCATGCGTGATAGGACGCCGCGCAATGGACGTAAAAGCACCAGCTGTTGCCCCATCAATTCGTCAACCGGGATAGCCATTTGGAATTCATCGTTGCGCACAATAACGAATGTATTGACTGGTTTGCGAATTTGATCCTTTTTCGCACGCACCGCGGATGATTTTTCCGTTGGGCTACCCGAGAGGCTATGAATTGGCACGTGATGATCCGATGCCACTTCGAGCATGGATTGACCTTCGCCAGCAGACACTTCGAGCACGGCATTGTGATCGCTTTGCTGGATCCGCAAAATTGCATCAATCGGAATGACGTAATTTACATCCCCAACCCGCACAACCATGCCGTCTAGCACAATCATGTGCAATGGCATCGTTACGTGGAACCGCATTCCGCGATCTGGCAAATTGACCATTCGCAATTCGCCACCATCTTTGATTATGCGCGCTTCAATAAGCTCGATTTGACCCCGATCAAGCGGTGCGCTGCCATCGTCTTCGACAACAATTGTTGCGCGATCACCTTCGCTTTGGATCGATATATGATAATCCGTTGGAATGGGTTCTACCGCCAAGCGCGCTTCCAAGATCGGTTCGATCATGTGGCGCAAGTTTTCCATGACCATCTGATCCAGGATAACGTCGGCACCAACTGTAAATGTCCGAGCAACTGCGCCTTTTTTACGCGCGTTGCTGACGACAAAATACGACAATTGACGCAACAAATGCTCCGCAGAACGTGATCTTACCGCAACGCTTTCCTGCTGTAGCTGTGCCAATTGCTCGGAAAGCTGCACTTCGGCTTCGGCTGCGGATTTCAAACTTTGCGTAAACGTATCGATGGATCCACGAATGGCAGAACGAATACCGGGATCGATTTCGGAAATTCCGGCTTCCCGCAACGATGCATCAATATCCAACAACAGATCGCGGTTAGCCAAATTGGACAACATATGTTGCACCATTGCTTGACCCGCCGAAATTTCACCAATGGCTTCCACCATAGACAGTGTGCTTTTCATCACCTGTTCATTGGCGGCATATTCGGCAGTGTGGATCAACGATTGATCCGGATCAGGATTGTCTGGGTCGGCCTGGACCACCAAAGCTGTTTGCAAATACAGCATTTTGCCGGTTTCATCTATTTGAGAAAGATCAGCGACCAATTTATCCTGTTGGATAGTCCCTGCAATCAAGAAATCAAACAGAACGGCTTGGTTTTGGAAAATCGTGACGTTGGTGATCATCCGAACACCGCTATCACGGATCCAGTCAAAAAAGCGCTGCGCGACAGCGTCGTCATTTTGCAAATCAGTTCGCAAAATGTAAAATTGCATTCCATTTTGAATGGACGTCATCGCAGTAGAAACGGATTCAGGCGACAGGATATTGCGGAATACCTCTGGTAGACCAAGCCGTTTTTCAACAGTTTTCGCGCTTACGGTTCCGTTCTGCGCATAAATCGCTGTTAGGGCTTCTTCGAACAAGCGATCCAAAGGATCAACATCGCAGTCTTCGCCTTTGTACTTTTTATCAAAGATTGGGCGGGTTTTGTCCACAAAGCTAAACGACAAACGAAGCGTCATAGCCGCAGGTGCAGACCCTGACTGCCAAGCGCGAGAGAACAAATCAACCAGTGCCAAGGCAAGGTGAACGCCGGTTGCCATTTTGTAGTGTTGGCACGTGTGATAACACTGGCGCACCAAACGGTCGTATCGGCGGAAAAGTTGGCCGTGTTCTTTTTCTTTGACAAAAGAATTCAACACATCAAGGATCTGATCCAATGTGTCACTGATATTGTCAGAGCACCATTCATTCAAAAGCTCGCTTGGCAATTTAACATCGTCCAAGTCTTCGTCCGGAAGCAAGTCTTCGATACTGGCAATTTCTTCGAAAAACTTCAGCTGAGTTGCCCGAAATTTTTCAATGTCTTTTGCCGAATT
>JAHEJA010000046.1 GCA_024639125.1 Paracoccaceae bacterium | reverse complement strand
TTTGCCATTGCGGGCAACGCGTTCAAAAGTTATAGAAGCCTTAGGCACCCATAGCTCAGCTGGATAGAGCGCTGCCCTCCGAAGGCAGAGGTCAGAGGTTCGAATCCTCTTGGGTGCGCCATTTCCATATAATTTGCCGCTCTGTGGTTCATGTTGCATGATGCAATTGATCAATTGAGTTTGTTGTATTGCTTCCTAATTGGTAAATTTTTCGCGCTATATGTGAGGCAATTAACAAGTTGTGAACGGCCGTCGTTATACTGGTTTAAGTCCTCAGCATATTGCAGGGTCCATACTAACTTTATGTAAATAAACAAAATTAATTAGGATGGTGTGAATTACCCTAAAGTTTACACCTGTGACTTTTGCGGATTGCTGGCGTAAAACGACCTTATTTTTTGGCGTAATAAAATATATCATTGCGATACTATTATTTGGAACCTGCACAAAAAACGAGATATAACATGCAGCTAGCAGCACAAAATGACCAAAGTTCTAAAGAGGGCAAAAGCATCCGTGTTCTTGTTGCAGATGATCATGAGATGATTTTGGACATCGCGCGTATGTATCTGGATCAACAGAATGACATGAGCGTTGATACGGTTATGGATTTGGAAACGGCCCTCATTACATTCCGTGATTATGGTCCATTTGATATCGTGCTTTTGGATTACAATATGCCTGGTATGTTTGGCCTAGAGGGTTTGAAGCGTATGTTGGCAATTGCGGGCGAGGTTCCGGTTGCGATATTTACGGGTAGCCCAAGCCGCACGTTGATGAACGAAGCCATTGAAGCAGGCGCGGCAGGTATCATTTCCAAGACGATCCCCGTTAAATCGCTTGCGAATTCAATTCGCTTTATCCACTCTGGTGAAACCTATATGCCGTTGCATTTGATCAAAGATGATCCAAAGAAAGATGCAATCAACAAGGGTCCGCTGAGTGCGCGTGAAATGACGGTATTGTCCTATTTAGGAGAAGGTAAAAAGAACCGTGAAATCGCAGATGCGTTGGAATTGTCCGAAGGCACCGTGAAAATGCATGTGATGTCGATTTGCAAAAAGCTAGACGCATCGAACCGAACACATGCTGTGATCAATGCGCGTGATACGGGCCTTTTGTAAGCTTATCCAAATCTTGATGTAAGACAGGGGCATGTTAATGCCCCTTTTTTTATTCCATTTGCTCCATGATCAACCCATGCGCACGTTCAATCGCGGCCCGCTTAATCTGAGACACCCGTCCCGTCGTTACGCCCAAAATTGCGGCGACTTCATAGACGTTTAGCTCTTCTACATAATATAGTTGCAAAACAAGCGCTTCGCGTTCTGGCAGCCGTGAAATTGCCGTTTTCAGCATGGCACGTAGCTGACTTTGGTGTGTCGCCTCTTCGGGGGATGGCGTGTAATCTTGGAACAACAAGGAATGATCGGTATAGACTTCGTCTAACGACTTCACGCGACTGGCTTGGAAGCGTGCTTGCCAACTTTCTAGCTCTTCATGTGGCATTTCCAAATGTTCTGCGATTTCTTCATTGGTTGCAGCGCGTTGATGTTCTTTTTCGATATCCCGTTCAGCGGCGCGTACCTTTTGCTGCATGGCAATCGTGGTGCGACATAGGTTTGAATTCCTGCGCAAGCAATCAATAATCGATCCGCGAATACGAATTGCAGCATAAGCAGCAAACGTAACACCATCGCGGGTTGTGTATTTTTGGCTGGCATCGACAAGCCCCAGATAACCGGCTTGCATCAAATCATCGATCTCGATGAAGCGACCGGCGCGACCTTGAAAGTGCCAGGCAAGTCGTTTGACCAATAACATATGATCCGCAACCAATTTATCGGGTTTCGGCGTTTGTTCTTCGTATCCTTTGGGGCAAATCATGAATGACCCTCTTGGTGTTGTGGATCTTTGGATCCGGCTTCTTTACGTGTCGACAACAGTGGCACGACGACATCGGTGGGTGATGCAGATGCTTTTGTGTCGCTCCAGCGTTTGCGAAATAACGAGGGCAACGCGCTTAAGGGCTGCTCTGCTGTTTTGGGATCAGCACTTGTTGACGGTTGTGCACTTGGCGCGGATTTGGCGCCTGTCCAGTCGTTCAAATCAAGATGCGTTACCTCAGTGAGAGTATTGATCATCGAGCGCGCACTTGATTGGCGCACTAAAATGACATTGGCCTTTTCCAGCGTGTGGATCAAATCGGCATCGGGTGTATCTTCGTCGCAATGGGATAGGATAACACCTGAAACCATCCCATCGAGCATTTGTAGCCGCTTTTCTGCGGCACGTGCTCTTAGATGGCATGGCATAACCAAGATCAAGTTTTCCGCATTTAATGTGCGTAGATCGTCGAACTTGGTGCTTCCAACACCCGAAATTACAATGATGTCTTGATCCGAGGTTCGCGCCATTTGTGATACCTCTTCAATGGGACGAAACAAGAGTGGAACGCCGATCAATTGCGCTTTGTCGCGAAGGTAAGCCGCATCAGCACGCGATCCATTCCCGACATAGATCAATCTTGGGCGAAAATTGGGGTCTGCTGCCATGCCTTGTGCTGCGATTTGCAGCGCGACTAAAGATTTGCCGGCACCTTGGGATCCACAGAGAACAATGTGACCAGCCTTTAGAATGCGATTGCTTTCGGTGACATTGATCAATTCGCCTGTAAACGCGTTTGATGCACGACGCTCAAGCGGCGTTTGTGTTTGTGTTTGTGTTTGTGGGGCCGTTGTTGTTGCGGCTTGTTCAGGCGTGTCTGGCACAATCCCACGCGCACGTTTTAAATCCAAAGCCGTCAAGTTCGGTTTCAATGTGGCCTCGTGTTGTTCGGCCTTTTGCGCATCCAAATTTGCCTGAAGCATTTTTGAAAAAATTGCGTTTTTGCTTGGTGATTGCTGCCTTGGCGCCATTGGTTCATCGGTGGCTGTTATTTCGATATAGTTGCCATTCTTGCGCGTCTTAAGGATCATGGCATCTGGTCCCAAAAGCTTTTGTACTTTGTCCATGGCATCACTTGTATCTGCACCTTTTACAATTATCTCGGGCATGGACTTACTCCTCAGTGGTCAATTGCTGCGCACCACCAAGGGAGGCAACAACTTCGATTGGGCGGTTATCAGGCAATTCGTGGATCGCAAGCACGATGGTGTCAGAGCTATGCGCCCGCAAATAGGCGGCAAACGGGCGACGCAGCGCGGCCGAGACAACAACAATTGGTTGGCGTCCGGCCGAGGCTAGTTCGTCGGTGGCATTGCTTAGGGCTTGCAAAATAGTTTGGGCAAGGTTGTGATCCAATATCAAGGGTTCATTCGGACCTTGTTGGCGTGACCGCATCAAAAGCTGTTCCAGCTCTGGCGCAAGCGTGATCAATGGCAATGGCTTGTTTAAGGGGGCGATTTGTTGGATCAAGAGCGGCGCAAGGGCAGGGCGCAACGTTTCGGCCATGTCTTGTGTGCTTAGGTTCTTGCCGGACAAGTCAGCCAAGCCTTCTAAAATTTTGCGCATGTCTGAGATCGGAATGCGATCTGCCAAAAGCGTGCGTAAAGCCGATGTCAAAACATGCAGCGGCACTAATTTTGGAACAACCGAGTCAACCAAAGTCGGAGCAGAGTTTTGCAAGTTTTCAAGCAGGGTTTGAACGTCATCCGGACCAATCAGATCCGCACCATGTTTGTAGAGCATCTGACTTAGGTGCGTCGCCAAAACGCTATCGGGTTCAACAACCACGTGGTCGTCAAGCTCTGCTTCGGATTGCTGATGCGCTTGGATCCAGACGGCATCCATGCCAAAGCTAGGATCCTTGGCATCAAGCCCTTTGAGTTTGCGTTTGGACAAACCACCTGGCAAAGCAAGTTTGCGGTCAGGATAGACCACATCTTCGGCAACAATGGCTTGACCAATCCGAATACGATAGGTGTTTGGCGGCAAACTTAGATCGTCGCGAATACGCACGCCGGGAACAACAAAACCCATGGCTTTGGATACATCGCGACGAATTGAAGTGATGCGTGAAATCAGCACGCTTTGATCGCCGTCTTCGATCATGGAAATCAACCCATATCCAATCTGAATTGAAATCGGGGAATAGTCTGTCACTTCTTCTGCTGTAATGACACCCGGCACTTTTGGTTTACTTGGTTCATCCGTGTCTGCACCATCCGCGTCTTGTCCTGAGGCGGCTTTGCGTTCACGTTGTGTGGCAAAATAAGCAGCCGCCCCAGCCCCCGATGCCGCGACGAGAAACATGACATTTGGCATGCCCGGGATCAGACCAAGAATTAGCATAACGGACGCGACAGGGATCCAAGCCCGCGTTAGATTGACTTGATTGCCAATATGTTTGGCCATGTCATGGGTAGAAGACACACGTGTTACGATTATCGCCGTTGCGATAGACAACAACAGCGACGGAATTTGTGCAACCAAGCCATCCCCGATAGACAAAAGAATATAGCTTTCACTGGCTTGACCAAGTGACAAGCCAAATTGTGACATCCCAATAATGATGCCGCCGATGATGTTAATTGCTAAAATCAAAATACCAGCAACAGCATCGCCTTTTACGAATTTTGATGCACCATCCATAGCCCCATAAAAATCGGCTTCTTCTGCCACGTCTTGGCGGCGGATCTTGGCGGCTTCCGGTGTCAAAATTCCGGCATTCAGATCAGCATCAATTGCCATCTGCTTGCCCGGCATAGCATCTAGGGTAAAGCGCGCAGATACTTCGGAAACGCGGCCCGCACCTTTGGTGATAACAACCAGATTAATAATCACGAGAATGGCAAAAACAAAGATACCAACGACAAAATTACCAGCGATAACAAAAGCGCCAAAGGCTTCGATGACCTTGCCGGCGGCGGCTTCACCTGTGTGGCCTTTGCTAAGAACAATGCGGGTCGAGGCCACGTTTAGGGCAAGTCTAAGAACCGTGGCAATCAGCAAAATGCTAGGAAAGCTTGAGAAATCAAGGGGCCGGTAACTATGCATCGCGACCATAAGCACGAGCAATGACAAGAGAATGTTAAACACGAAAAACAAATCTAACAGAACCACGGGCAAAGGTAGCACCATCATGGCAATGATCACCATGATCCCAAAAGGCAGGAACGCGCCGCCGATACGTTCTCCTGCGGAAATGTTTGCGCTTGCAACCATGGTTATCCGCTGACCTTGGTCTGTGTGTTCTTGTTAAGGTGCATTTGGGGTCTCCGATCCGTGCATCGGGTTTAAAACTGCAAGCACCGTGCCAAGCGCCCATTGGATTTGAAAATTTCATTTAATGGAATGAAACCTGTTCGAATGCCAATTTGAACGCTGGTCTGAATAGTCGGCTGAATTGTAGGCTGGCATGGGGTTTGCATGAGGGGGTACTAACCTTGTGATTTTCAGGAGCACACATATGCTATCTTTTCATCGATCCACTAAAATTGGCATGATCTGTGCCATGTCATTGATGCTTGCGGGGTGTATGGGGGCAAAGCCCACTGCAATGTCGTTTTTGACGTCCAAAGCGGACCCGCAAACCAAACAATTAGCTCAAGTAAAAGACGACCTGGATGCGATGTCACAGCCGCGCACAGGGAAGGGTGTTCAACCCCTGTCTGCTCTAAAAGCTTCTCAGGCGACTGCGATTAAACCGATCCAAGGGCTGGGATATGCCCAAGTGTCAACACAGTCCGGTAAGTCCCTGAATGAAAAGAGGCTTCTTGCCATTCGCGCGGCACGTTTAGAAGCCATGCGCGATCTGACAGAGCAGGTGCATGGCATCCAGTTGACGTCTGAGACAACCATTCGTGACACCGTGGTGCGCAGTGATGTTATTCGCGGCACAGTCCAGGGTGAACTAAGAGGTGCGCGCACATTAAAAATCCACCCAAAAGATAATGATACGTTTGAAGTTATCCTAGAGCTGGATGCTGGCGTCGTGTCATATATCGTGCGTCAAGCCCGCGGCGCATTGTAATGTAACGACAAGGAATTCCTGTGATGCCAACCCCGTTTAACATGTTCAAGTCTTTGTTGCTGGCCATAGCTTTCGCAATGGTCACATCCACAGTTCAAGCCCAAGAAGATCGTTATTGGGTCGAGGCCGTTGGCATGGCGCCTATGCAGACATCTCAGTCTTTGGCGCGTCGTCACGCAATTGCAGAGGCATTATTATCGGCAAGCCTATCCGGTGGCGCAAGTGTGCAGGGGTATTCTGTTTTAGACAAAACGCGTATTGTCGCGGATCGTTTTATGATGCGCCCGACGGGAACAATCATTCGTTATGAAGTCATTGCCGAAGGCCAAACAGGAAAATATTGGCAGGTCAAGCTAAAGGCATTGGTTGGCCCAACAATTGAATCCTATTGCGATGAAAACCGTTCGCTGACTGTCGCGATGTTTCTTCCGTCACTTTATGTATCCCCATATGCTCCGGCTTGGTCACAACAGCTTTTGGCAAATATGGTAAATCAAGTTGCGGCCCAAGTGGACAATCATCCGCGGATCATGGTTGATGCGCGTTCAAATCGGGCAGAACAGGAACTGGTGGCACCGCAGCGTGCGGGATTTGATTATAATGCTTTGACGCGGGGGACTATTCAAATGTCCGCCGCAGATCATGGCGTTCAGATTGCTGGCAAAGCTGAAATGCTAAAAGATACCAGCGGATCAAATTTCCTAGAGATTTCATTCATATTGTCCCGAACGCAAAACGGACGTGTTGTTGAAACTAACACCGTTTCTAGTCGGGTCTTGTTGAAAAGGGCGATGATGTCTGAACGATTGAATGGGTCCAAACGTAAGCAAGCCGAAGCAAAAGTGTCTGCGGACATTTCGCGTGCCGCAGCGCAAGTATTAGACGCATGGACATGCCGTCCCCCTGTTGCCCGTCTTGCTGTGAATGGATCAGACATCCAAGTCCCACTTGGGTCACGCCATGGATTAAGCCAAACGAGCCTTGCTTTTCTTGCCGAAGGGTCATCAAGCCTAGATGTTTTTGAAATCGTATCCTTAGGGCGCAAGTCGTCCAAGCTTCGTGCTATTTCCCCATCCACCAATTTGAGCAGTTTCAATAACAAAGAAGTTCGGTTTCTAAGGACAAAATTCTAATGCTTCGCTATGTGTTATCTGTCATTTTGCTATGCACAGGGGGAATTGGATTTGCCGCATCCCCGAGCGTCATTCAATTTCAAGACGGGATTACCAAACCGGAACTTGAGGCATTGATCAATTCACAAGGGGCTGTTCGCACTTCACTTCGGATTTCATCGGAACGGCAATATCCTAGTTGTAATACAGTGCCCAAGATTGATTTCAGTGCAATAGAGCAGGCTCAAGTCAAAGTGAGCTGTTCCAATCCGTTTTGGAAGCGGACAATTAGAACACGTTCGGGATATGCCACCCCTAAAACCCAACGTTTGACCAGAGCTGTGCCCGAAACAATGGATGTCGTGGTTCTACGCAAAAGTATCGCCAAAGGGCATATCCTTGGACCAGAAGATGTGACTATTCACGACATGCCCGTTGTGGGGAATGATATAACATTCACCAACCCCGCGGACATAATAGGACGCGAAGTGATTGCCCATTTAGGGGCGGGGCAGGCGATCCTTTCGCGTCATTTGCAAACCGATTGGATTATTCGCAAAGGTGCGCCGGTGCAAATTATCTACCAAAGAGCCGGAATAAATATCCTTGCCCCCGGAAAAGCCTTGGACAATGGGCAGCTGGGTGAGGTAATACAGGTAGAGAATAACGCAAGCATGCGTACTATTCGTGGACAAGTGATGGCCAAAAATAAAATACTGGTCAGAGCTAAAATGAATTGAGTATCTGCCGTTTGTAAGGTGTGAAGAGGAGAGTGCCATGGTAAATTCCGTGTCATCATCAGATCTTAAGGCGCGCCTTCAAAAGGCAAGTCAAGATCCAGGTGCGGCGAAAGCCAATGTTGAAACGCCCAAAGGTGTCGGAGCCCCTGCGGCAGCTGCTGCAGATGGGGTTCAGCTAAGTAAAGCTGCTCAGGCGATGCCAGGTGGCATCGATGTTGGGCCGCCGTTTGATCTTGAGTTGGTAAGCAAGATTAAAAAGGAAATCGCCGAAGGGCGGTATCCTGTAGATCTTGAAGCAATTACCGACAGCTTATTTGAAAGCTACCGGGATTTGATGTCATAATGAATGAAGTCTTAGCTTTGTTTACAGATCAACTGGACGTATTTGCGCCCTTGGCATTATGCTTTGGGGCGCTACTTCTCGTTATAGATCTGTGGCGAAGCGCGCGACATCAGCGCCGGTCCATTATGGGGCGGGTGTTTGGCTATGCCCCAAAACCAGATCAATCACCGGCTCAGAACACGTCTAATGAACAGTCTGAGACGCTAGAAATCGCTTTCAAAGATTTCGAAGCACGGATGATGATCAAAATAGCGTCGTTAGAAGTGACGTTAGAAACGCAAAAAACAGACATTGAAAAAATGATCTCGCATGCGGTCAAGGATGTGTCGCAAGTCCGCGAAGATATGCAAGTGCTTCAAAGCCTTGCATTGGCCGAGGCAGGACATGATGCCCAAACATTGATGGATGTCGCACCGCTGTCTCAAGACGAAGCAGAAACAATTTTATCCCTGCGCAAACGCGGCTGATCTACTCAGCATTCGCATGCAAGACGCTGCACAAATCGTTGCTGCCGGCATTTTCTAAACACCATAGTATTAACGTGGACTTGGCTTGGGTTTGTACGCTCGAGCGTTGCACTGCGTTCAATTCATACGATACTGCTTCGCGAAATGCTTTGGCGAATTTCACATCTAGCGCTGCGGCAATGGTGAACCATTTGTACGCCATTTCTACGTTCCGTTCGGGATATATTTCATTGTGAACCCGTCCAATGGCCAATGCAGCTTTGGCATTTCCGTTTTGAAACAAATCACTATATGCCAGCTCTAGGGATGTCCCAGTAATCAAGGCGCTATCAGCAGGCAGTCGTGTGTTTAAATAGTCAACCAAAGTAACGGCACGTTTTACCCCAGACATACGGGCGCGCCATGCCCAAAACAAGGCGTCTTGGTCGTCTTGTAAAATGCCATCGCCTTTGGCCAGCATGACCGCAAGGTTAAACTGTGCTTCGGCGTGTCCGGTGCCGGCGGCAAGCTGAAATTGTGCAACGGCTTTGGAGCTATGACCTTGTGCTAAATGGTCTAATGCTGTTTCAAAGGGGCCCGACATCGCGGGTGTCGCAAATACAAAGGCCGCAAGAAGAGGAAATAACCGTTTCATCTATTTCCCCGCCATCATCACCAATTGCAAATACATAAGACGTTTTTTACGTCCAAGTTTGCTGATTTCATAAACCACAACTTTGGGCCGTGTGACGCCTTCGATTTCAATGTCTATTTCGACGTTCTGCGGTAAGTGGACGGAATAATTTGCCAGCATCTTTTTGGGGTTTTCCATAAAATGCGTCATGAAATTGCGATCAATCCAACACCGCGCCAATGCGCGCCCCAATATATCAGGCAGAAATTGCATCACAGCTTCGCTGGTATCAAAATGGGTTTCCTGTTTCACCAATTTGAATTCATTCGGCGGCGATGCTGTTTGGGCAGGTGTATCCACCCGCGTTAAACTATCGAACATCCGTAACACAGGAAGGAGTGGGTTTTTCATAAATCCAGCCAAATTGTTCATACCATTACCTTTGCTCCCTGTCATTTTGAGAAACATGGGACACTAAAAGGAACGGCGCGTTGTGCAAAAATTTTAGCGGTGTAGCGCAGGCGAAATGACTTCGAAGGTATTGACGTCAATCATCCCATGATCGGTTATTTTAAGGGCAGGGATCACAGGCAAAGCGAGGAAAGCCAGCTGTAAAAATGGCTCGTCCAAGGTAACGCCTAAATCCTTGGCGGCCTTGCGTAAATCGACCAAGCGTTCGCGCACGTGTTCAAAGGGTTGATCAGACATCAATCCAGCTATAGGCAACGGCAATTCAGCAATCACACAACCGGACTTGACGACCACGAACCCACCTTGGATCTGGGACAATCGTTCCGCAGCGACAAGCATATCATTATGATCAATTCCGACGACGGCAATGTTGTGATGATCATGACACACAGTCGTTGCGATGGCGCCGTGTTGCAATCCAAAGCCACGTACAAAGCCGGTGGCGATATTGCCATTCTTGCCATGCCGCTCGATCACCGAAATCTTAATCAGATCGCGCGTTACATCCGCCCCTTTATCGCCGTTTCGGGGGGCAATATCATAGCGCAGATGTTTTGTGATGATTTTGCCTTCGATAATGCCAATCACATCAGTTTGGGTTTGGTTCGATGGTGTCTTAAAACTATCCAAACTTAGATGCGGAGCTTTGACGCTATTGAACCCGACAGGATCAGTAATCCGTCGCTGAGCAAAGTTATGATCATTTACCAACCGCCCCGCAGCATAGACGCTATGGATATCACAGGTATCCAAGTCGTTCAAAACCACGATATCCGCGCGTTTCCCGGGTGCAATTAGGCCACGATCCTTTAATCCAAAGGCTTCGGCGGCTGACAGGCTTGCTGCCCGATAGACAGCAAGAGGGGGCACACCGTGGGAAATTGCGGTGCGGATCATATAGTCCAAATGCCCTTGCTCGGCGATGTCCAGAGGATTGCGATCATCGGTACATAGGCACATGTAGGGGGATGTGATATCGGTCAAGAGTGGCAAAAGTGCGTGTAGATCCTTGGAAACAGAGCCTTCCCTGATCAGAATACGCATTCCTTTTTGTAGTTTTTCACGCGCTTCTTCGACTGTGGTGGCTTCGTGTTCGGTGCGTATGCCTGCGGAAATATATCCATTTAACGCCTTACCACTAAGCTGGGGCGCATGCCCATCAATATGGCGACCTTGGAACAACGAAAGCTTGTCCATGACCTCGGGCAACTGTGCCAGCACTCCGGGGAAATTCATGAATTCGGCCAAGCCAGAGCTTTGCGGATGATCCATGAATGGTTCAAGATCATGCGCCAAAATAGTGGCGCCTGCGGTTTCCATATGGGTAGAGGGCACACAAGACGACAGTTGCACGCGAATATCCATCAAACAGTGTTGTGCGGCGTCTAAGAAATATTTGATCCCATCAAGTCCAATCACATTCGCAATTTCATGAGGATCGCAAATCGCCGTTGTCACCCCAAGTGGAGCCACACACCGATCAAATTCAAAAGGGGTGACAAGCGAACTTTCGATATGAAGATGCGTATCGATAAAACCTGGCACAACTGTTTTGCCGTGGATATCAACGATGTCGTTGGCGTCATATTCATCCGCTATGCCTACGATCGTTTTCCCACAAATCGCTATATCACCGGCAATCATCGTGCCTGTTATCACATCAAATATCTGTCCACCCCGAAGAACCAATTCACATGGCTCTTTGCCGGAACCTTGTGCAATATGTTTTGAAAGGGTCATTTGAGCTCTCGTTTTTCTAGGTTGTTTTTTCTGTGACAAGCACTTGCCCGGTAAACGAGCCCAGAGTCATCAAAATACAATGTTTCGGCGGCTAAAATGTCATTATGGTTTAAGTAGGTGATCACCATCATGTTTGGACCTTCAAGCACATCTTGAATTTGAAAACGCAAGTTTGGCTGTCGATCTAAAGCTGAGGACCAATATTTTTTTAATTCATCCTTACCCTTAATTTCACATTTTCCAATTATGGCTTCTGCTTTTAAAGAGTGAAAAATAATTTTTTTGCTATAATGTGAAAGGATACGGGGAATGTCATGGTTGTTCCAAGCGTCTTGCCGCTCTGTTGCAAAGTTATCAAAAACTACACTCATCTAATGCCTCGAATTATTAATCGGTTAGACACAGTAGAATTCGGATCACGCAATTTTGCAAACAAAAACCCCGCAAACACTGTGCGGGGTTTGTATGTTAAGGGGGGCGCCGTTTAGTCTTGGATCAAGATTTGCAACATCCGGCGCAGGGGTTCCGCAGCGCCCCATAACAATTGATCCCCAACGGTAAAGGCATTCAGATATTCATTGCCCAAATTCATTTTACGCAACCGTCCAACAGGGACGTTCAATGTGCCGGTTACTTTGGCTGGGCTTAGCTCTTGGGTTGTAATGGCGCGATCATTTGGCACAACTTGTGACCATTGATTTGCCTCGTCTAGCATGGATGTGATTTCATCCATTGGTACATCTTTTTTCAACTTGATTGTCAAAGCTTGACTGTGACACCGCATGGCACCGATACGCACACATGTACCGTCAATTGGGATGGGATTGCTTGATCGCCCAAGGATTTTGTTTGTTTCAACAAAACCTTTCCATTCCTCTTTTGACTGACCATTGTCCAAAGGAACGTCAATCCAAGGGATCAAGCTGCCTGCCAAGGCCGCGCCAAAGTTTTCCTTTGGAAAACTATCCGCGCGCATTGTTTCGGTAACCACGCGGTCAATATCCAAAATGGCAGAGGCTGGGTCCGCCAACAAATCCGCCACACTGTCGCGCAAAGCCCCCATTTGGTTAAGCAGCTCACGCATGTTGCGCGCGCCAGCACCAGAGGCGGCCTGATAGGTCATCGATGTGGTCCATTCGACCAAATCGTTTTGGAACAAGCCCCCCAAGCCCATCAACATCAAGCTAACTGTACAGTTACCGCCGATAAAATCCTTTTTGCCATCGACCAATGCTTGGTCAATTACAGAACGGTTCACTGGATCAAGGATAATGGTCGCGGCATCGTCCATACGCAACGCAGAGGCCGCATCGATCCAATAACCCGTCCAACCGGATTTACGTAATTCCGGAAATACCGCTTTGGTATAATCGCCACCCTGACAGGTCACGATAACGTCCATTTGCTTTAAATCATCAATACTATTGGCATCTTTTAGTGGGTGTGCGCCATGGCCTACATCTGGTCCGTCTTGACCAGCTTGCGACGTCGTAAAGAAATGGGGCTCTGTGATCTGCGCGAAATCGTTTTCTTCGCGCATTCTGTCCATCAAGACTGACCCGACCATGCCGCGCCATCCTACGAAACCAACTTTGTTGATCGCCATTTCTATGTTCCTCAGTTACTAAGTTTTAAATATGCAAATCCCGCGCATGCGTTTAGCCTGATTTTTAGACAGGTACAAGCATGTGGTATTGAAGAAAGCGATAGCAATGAATTGGGTTGAAAAAGACGGTAAACTTACTCGATTATATGTTTTTGCGACCTTTCAGGACGCAATGTCCTTTGTGTCACAGGTCGCCCAAGTCGCAGAGGAAATGGACCACCATCCTGGTTGGCGCAATGTTTATAACAAAGTCTGGGTTGATCTGACCACACATGATGCGGGGCAGGTTACAGATTTGGATTTCCGATTGGCAGAGGCCATGGACAAGATTGCATCCAAATATCAAAGCAGCCCATGAAACCTATGAATTTCGATCTAGCCAAATTGTATTGGACAGATCAAATATAGGAAAAGCTTATCAAGCCATACTATGCAGATTGGTCTTGTCACGGTTACGTTCCGGTCTCTCAACTCATTTATGCGGCCTTTCGTTCGAATGCCAAGGGGCTTTTCCCGCCAAGCGATGAGTGACGTCGGCGTGGATTATAGAAGCCATTGATATACTGGAATATCGCGCCTTCTGCCTGGCGGCGTGTGTCCCAAGGATTGCGCCCGATGAGCTCTGCCTTGATGGATTTGAAGAAAGTGAGGAGGATTAGGAAAGGCCCCAGTGGGGCGTTTCCC
This sequence comes from Paracoccaceae bacterium, assembly GCA_024639125.1. Taxonomy (GTDB): domain Bacteria; phylum Pseudomonadota; class Alphaproteobacteria; order Rhodobacterales; family Rhodobacteraceae; genus JAHEJA01. The sequence continues at coordinate 2,407 of JAHEJA010000046.1, read as the reverse complement.
CGACGCAAGACCATCGAATTGTCGTAACAATTACCCTTGCCGCTCATCGAGACCTTGAAGCCATGCTTTGACAGGCGTCGTTGATACTCGTTGGAACAATATTGCGACCCGCGATCCGTATGGTGAATGCAGCCTTCGGGCGGTTGCCGTAGCGCCACAGCCATGTCCAACGCCCTGATCGCCAAGTCCCGTTTCATGCGATTGCTGACAGCCCAGCCGATGACGCGGCGAGAGTAGAGGTCGAGGATGACAGCCAGATATAGCCAGCCTTCGCTGGTCCAGATGTAGCTAACATCACCGGCCCATTTCTGGTTCGGGCCATCCGCAGTGAAGTCCTGATCCAGCAGGTTGGGCGCGATGTTGAACGTATGGTCGCTATCTGTTGTGGCCTTGTATTTCTGGGTCCTGATGACCTTGATGCCGTTCTCGCGCATCAAACGGCCCACACGCCCGTGACCGACGTTCAGCCCCAGCTCCTGCAACTCTTCGGTCATCCGTGGCCGCCCATAGCTTTGCAGGCTGAGCCGATGCTGCTCACGGATGTGGGCGAGAAGGACCATATCATCACGCTGTCGCTGGCTCATCGGGCGCATCCGCCAAGCACGGAACCCGCGTGATGTGACCTTCATAATTCGACAGAGGAACTCCACAGACCATTCTTCTTTCCAGGCCTCGATGAAAGCAAATCTCACCGGCTTTGGCCTGCAAAGAAGATTGCCGCCTTTTTTAGCACTTCCCTCTCCTCGCGTAACAGCCGGACTTCTTTGCGAAGGCGCGCGTTTTCCTTCTCAACATCCTCATGCGGCCCCGACATCAGGTCATCGTGCTGATGCTGTTGAACCCACTTGTTCAGCGTCGAAAGCCCCACACCCAAATCTGATGAAAGCTGCGGCCGCGTTAAGCCGCTGGTCGTCGCTATCCGCACTGCATCACGCCGAAACTCGTCTGTGTATTTTTTTGCCATTCCATATCTCCTTCATAGCAAACATTGCTCGAAAGAGACCGGAACTAAAACGGGACAAGACCAGATGGCATAAAGCAGAATGTTAGATTACGCATTCAAGTACCCAAAAAACAAAGAAATAAATGCACCAACATGCACGACCATGATCGCTTTGTCTTTCCACATAACCCCTACGGCGAACCACAAAAAGATCCCAACGAAGAAAAAGTATATGTTGTAAGGGATCAAGTTCAATCCCGTCATTCCGTATCCAACGGTAATCCCCCCTAAAATTAGTGGTGTTCAAAAGTAGAATTTTCTCGGCAAGATATCTGAGGAGATTTACGATGAAGAATGGACGATACAGCGACGCGCAGATCATGGCGATCCTGAAGCAAGCGGAGGGCGGCGTACCAGTTTCTGAACTATGCCGCGAGCATGGGATGAGCAGCGCGAGCTTTTACAAATGGCGGGCAAAGTTTGGGGGCATGGACGCGTCTTTGATGTCTGAGATGAAAGACATGGCGGAAGAGAACCGTCGTCTGAAGCGCATGTATGCTGAGATGAGCATGCAAAACGATCTGCTGAAGGAAGCGCTTGGAAAAAAGCGTTAAGGCCGTCTCACAGGCGAGAGATGGCCATGAATGCGGTTGCGCAGAATGGGATCAGCATTGCGTTGGCTTGCCGTGCGTTTGAGATCAGCGAGACGTGCTACCGCTACAACCCAATCCTGAGCGACGAGAACGAGGAGATCGCCGATTGGTTGGAACGGTTGAACGAGAACAAGCGCAACTGGGGCTTTGGCCCGTGTTTTCTGTATCTGCGGAACGTGCAAGGCTATGGCTGGAACCACAAGCGGGTCTACCGGATCTACTGTGAACTGGAGCTGAACCTGCGGATCAAGCCAAAGAAACGGCTGAAGCGGGACAAGCCCGAGCCTCTGGCGGTGCCTGAAAGGCCAAATGAGACTTGGTCGATGGATTTTATGGCGGACCAGCTGGCAGATGGCTGTTCGATCAGGACGTTAAACGTGCTGGATGACTTCAATCGCGAGGGCTTATGTATCGAAGTTGACTTCTCGCTGCCTGCAGAGAGGGTTGTCAGAAGCCTGAACCAGATCATTGAATGGCGCGGTCAACCGCAGGCAATTCGTGTGGACAATGGACCCGAATATATCAGTGGCACGCTCATGGCATGGGCCGAAAAACGCAACATTCGGCTTGAATACATCCAACCGGGAAAACCGCAGCAAAACGCCTATATCGAGCGCTACAACCGCACCGTTCGTGGCGAATGGCTGGGGCAATACATTTTCGAAACGATTGAGGAGGCACAGGACCAGGCAACCGAATGGCTCTGGACTTACAACAACGAGCGACCCAACATGGGAATTGGCGGAATCACACCCGCTATGAAATTGAAAACAGCCGCCTGAATTCTATGGCTGGACCCCATTAAAAATGG
>JAHEJA010000054.1 GCA_024639125.1 Paracoccaceae bacterium | reverse complement strand
GGGGCAAGCGTTGCATTGGCGGCGCCTCAGCGTGTGGTGTCGATGAACCTTTGCACCGATCAGTTAGCTTATTTGTTAGCAGATCACGATCAAATTCTGTCGCTTTCCAGCATTGCAGACGATCCCTATTCTTCTGCGATTGCTGATGTAGCAAAGGATTTCCACCGCAATACCAGTGACGCCGAAGAAATTTATCTGATGCAACCTGACTTGGTTCTTGCGGGGCAATGGACCGCCCAAGCCAGTGTTCAAATGCTGCGCGATCTAGGGATCACAGTCGAGATTTTCCCACCCGAAAACACCATGGACGACATTCGCGCGAACATCCTGCGGATGGCTGAACTTGTGGGGCATCCTGAGCGTGGGCAAGACATGCTTGCGACATTCAATGCAGACCTAGATGCGCTTCAGTCGGGCATAACCACGCGCCCACGTGCCGCGCTTTATTATGCGAATGGCTATACAACCGGGGAACAAACTTTGGCGGGGCAAATTTTGGCAGCAGCCGGGTTTGACAATATTGCCGCCGAAGCCGGGATCACATGGGGGGCGACGATGCCGCTTGAACAATTGGTGATGCTTCAGCCTGACGTGGTGATCACTGGCACCGTTTATCCCGGCTCTTCTCGCTCTGAAGAAATCCTAAGCCATCCCGTTTTACAGCCAATGCGTCACGTGGCGACGACAGGGGCAAAATGGGTGTGTGGCACGCCGTTTGTCATTGATGCGATCGCGGAATTACAGACCGAACACCCCGATAAAGGAGCCAATAAATGAGGCTTGCTATTTTCTTGATCACCCTCGTGATCGTCTTGTTCTTTGCCTCGCTTTTGAGTGGTGCCGCGAATGCGCCCATTGCGGATAGCATCGCCGCGTTGTTTTCTGGCCAAGGCCCATTGGGCACAGTGATGCAACACATTCGCCTGCCCCGCGCCATCTTAGCCATTATCGTTGGGCTTTCATTAGGATTGGCTGGGGCCGCCATGCAAGGCTATCTGCGCAATCCGCTGGCCGAACCGGGATTGATCGGGATTTCATCCTCAGCCGCTTTTGGCGCGGTTGTGGCATTACAAACTGGCTTTGCGGCTAGTTTCGCTTTGGCTTTGCCTGCGGCGGCTTTGCTCTCTGCTTTTGTGGCTGTGTTCATTATCCTTCTCCTTGCTGGCCCCCGTGGTGGCGCGCTGACGCTTATCCTGGCTGGGATCGCGATTTCTGCACTGGCAGGGGCGTTGACGTCATTGGCACTAAACCTGTCCCCAAATCCCTATGCCACGTCCGAAACCGTTTTCTGGATGATGGGATCGCTAAAGGATCGCTCGTTCACCCATGTGCAAATCGCCTTGCCATTCTGTGTGATTGGCTGGATCGCATTGCTGTCAACGGGCAAAGCCCTGAACGCCCTGACCTTGGGCGAAGATGCTGCACAAAGCCTTGGGATCAATTTGTCGCGCACGCGGCTTATTTTAATCCTAGGGGTGGCGGCTGTGATTGGGGCATCAACGGCGGTTGCCGGCGCGGTCGGATTTGTCGGACTTGTTGTGCCACATCTTTTGCGCCCTTTGGTCAAAGCGCGCCCGTCCGCCTTGCTGTGGTCCTCGGCCCTAGGAGGGGCAGCAATGGTCTTGGCCGCAGATATAGCCGTGCGCTGGATCCTTCCGGATCGTGACCTTAAGATCGGGGTCCTCATGGCGATTGTCGGCGCGCCGCTTTTCTTGCATTTGATCTATAAAACACGGGCGGAATTGTCATGACCCAGCTCACGACCCAAAACATATCTGTCTTGCGGGGCACCTGCCCTGTTGTGGATCATGTCACTTTGTCGATTGCACAGGGGGACTTTGTTGGTTTGATCGGACCCAACGGCGCCGGCAAAACCACATTGATGCGCGCCATGCTTGGATTGATCCCCAGCACGGGCACAGCCAGCTTGTTGGAAACCACCTTGGCAGAGCGTGCAAAATTAGCTGCGTGGATGCCGCAGAACCGTGAAATCGCTTGGCCTGTTCGGGTTGATGAACTGGTTGCTTTGGGGCGCACGGCGCATGGGAAAACCGACGCCAACGATCCTGCTGTTGGGCGTGCCTTGACGCAAATGGGGCTTGATAATTTTCACGCACGCATCGCAACACAGCTGTCTGGTGGCGAACAAGCGCGGGTTTTAATTGCCCGCGCCATTGCCCAAGAAACACCTATCTTGATGGCAGATGAACCTATCGCGGGATTGGACCCTGCAAGCCAGTTGGCCACAATGACAGTCTTTCGTGACTTGGCAAAAAGCGGTCGCACGGTTTTGGCCTCTTTGCATGACTTGGGGCTGGCGGCGCGGTATTGTGACAAACTTGCGCTTATGGATCGTGGCAAATTAATTGCCTTTGGAACACCCCAAGACGTGCTAACCGCCCAGCGCATGAAAGACACCTTTAATATTCGCGCCTATTATGAAACTGGCCCCGATGGGCCAATTTTCCAACCGCTAGAAGTCCTGTCATGACACTTTCGCTTGCCCGCCCATGGTTGAATTTTGACCTCGGGCAAGATCATTCGATCCTGAGCTGGGCAATTAATCGCCCCGGTTTTTGCGTTTCACGCCACATCAGTTGGCGCGAAGTACGTGACGCAGATTTCACCCATGATCTTGACGTCATGGCGTGGCTAAAAAACGAATTGGCCGCAACCAAGCGTGAGGATCATGTGGTCTTGCTCACATCCCGTGATGTGGGGGCCTATGAAACCTGTTCACATCAGATCGAAGGCATCACTGCAACCGCCGTTGTCACTGTGGGCCTATCCAATGGTGAACGCATTGGAACGCGCCGTCAGGGACAGAACCTGAACTATGGAACCGTAAACATAGCGCTTCAGCTGTCTTGTCGTTTGTCGCAAGGGGCGATGTTAGAAGCCATCAGCATCATCACACAAGCACGCACAGCAGCAATACTTGATCACGGCCCTCAACTGGATGGTATTGGCAAAATAACCGGAACCGGCACAGATTGCATTGCCCTCGCCTGCCCTGTGTCAAACGGGCAGCCACATGACTATGCAGGCTTGCATACCGCAATTGGCGAAGCAATCGGGTATAGTGTTTATCACGCCATGACCGCCGGCATAACCACATGGAAACAAGAGGTCATGAAATGATCCATAACCTCATTCCCAAAGGAGACCAGCATGCTTGAATTCTTGAACACAGGTGGCCCAGCGCTGTGGGTGATTTTTGCCCTCTCTGTGATCCTGACAACTGTTGTGATTTGGAAACTTTGGCATCTTTCGCGATTGGGCGTTTGGCGTCGCACAGGCATCGAAGACGCGCTTGGCTATATGGCACAAAATGACATGACCCAAGCCCAAGCCGTGCTCTTCAAACGGCGCCATTTGCGCGCACGCTTTGCCAAAGCAACGCTAAATGCCATAAAGGATACCAGTCTTGATTTGCGCGCTAGTCGCGAAGAATGTGAACGTATTGGCAAGACAACCTTGCTTTCGGCGCACTCAGGACTTCGGGCGATTGAATTGATTGCGTCCATTGCCCCATTGGTTGGATTGTTGGGAACCGTTTTGGGCATGATCGATGCGTTTCAAGCATTGCAAGACAGTGGCGCGCAAGCGGATCCGGCTGCGCTTGCAGGCGGTATCTGGGAAGCGCTCTTGACCACAGCGGCGGGGATGGCGGTCGCGATCCCGGCCACAATTGCGCTTAGTTGGTTTGAAAGCATCCTTACCGGATTACAGGGCGATTTTAACGACATTGCCACGCGTCTATTTGCACGGGTAAACAAAGCATAAAATGTTTGAATTTCCAGCACCACAAAAACGACGCCGCATCGGATTAACGCCGATGATTGACGTCGTATTTTTGTTGCTTGTCTTTTTTATGCTTGCCGCGCGATTTGGCACAGTTTTTCACGTACCGATAGCCTCAGCCACGTCCGGTTTAGCCCCCTATAGCGGACCTCCAAGGTTGGTAACAGTCGCACAAACGACACTTTTGTTAAACGGAGTTGTTGTAGATGAAAGCAGTCTTGGACAAGCATTAAGCAATTTGATGCAATCCCCAGAGGACGTCATTTTATTAACCGCATCCCAAGGCGTATCAACACAGCGGCTGATTTGGGCGCTGGATATCTTGCGGACCCAAGGGTTTGAACAGGTTGTCATGGTAGGAGGCGATGATGCGCTTTGATCTGCCGAGTAGCCGAAGCGCGCGCGAAAACATTGTGCCCATGATCAATGTGGTTTTTCTATTGCTGATCTTTTTCTTGATGACAGCTCAGATTGTCCCCCCCGCCCCAGTCGAGGTCACACCACCCCAAAGCACTTCGGAACAAAAGCCCCAAGATGCAACATCAGTATATATCGATGCAAATGGAATAATTGCGTTTGATGATCTCTTTGGTGCGCCCGCGCTTGCCGAACTTGCAAAGGACACTGGCCCGTTGATCCTATATGTGGATCATCAATTGGACGCCGCGCTGTTTTTATCGCGCTTAAAACAGATCGATCCCAAGGCCAATCGGACCCTTTCGATTGTTACGCAAAGGGCGAAGTGATGCGTTTGGCTGAGGTCATAGGGTTTGGCACCCTTGCCATAGGGATCCACATTGGCGGCTTGTGGTACGTGCTTGATGCGCGCACCCTATCTGGCGACGATGGTGGTGCTGGTGAAAATGGTCAAGAAAGCATCAGCCTGATGATTGATGGCGGTACATACCAAGATTTGATCAATGCTTGGGAAACACCCCCCGAAACACAAATCGAAATGGCAGCACTGGCCGTACCCAAGTCACAAGACCCCTTAGCGCATCAATCAAAAACGCCCGATACAGCCATTCCAACGCTGCCATCGCCAGAATTAAGAATGCCAACTCTGGACAGCCCTATTGCACCGCCAAACCCAATGGAGCGTCTTGCGGTTGCACCACCCGCTGTTCAGCAGCTTGTTTTACCGTCACTGAACACTGAAGCGCCTGCGCTCAGCACAGCAGTGGCAATTGACACGTCCGCGCCAAGCGCGCTCGCGCAGCGCCCGAACCCGATGCGTCCCACGGTTCAGCCTAGCATTGATCAAACGACGCCGGATGCACCGGCTTTTTCGGTCGACACAGTCGCGCCGGCTTCGGCCAAGCGGCCGCCAGCACGCCCAAATCAACGCACACAGCCCGTTGCCCCCAAAGTTGTGCAAAAGGCCAAAGGTGTCTCAACGAACAAAACCACAAATAATACCGCAGGGTCATCAGCAAAACCAAGCCAAACATCCCAAAGTGCAGGACGTGAAAAACAGGCGATTTCTGAATGGAGCAGTGGTGTGCGCCGCGCCATCGAGCGCAAGAAGCGATATCCACGCGGAACCCGTGCCAGTGGCACTGTTATTATTTCCCTAACTGTATCACGCTCCGGATCCTTGCTTGGAGCCAAAGTTAACCAAAGTTCCGGAACCGACGCATTAGACAAAGCTGCGTTAAAAGCGGTTCAAACTGCGCGCTTTCCCGCAGCCCCAAAAGACGTTGCGCGCGACAGCGCAACGTTTCAAGTTCCAATAACGCTTAAACGTTAAACCAGCACGTCCGCACTTAGGCGTTTGGCCAAAGTCGCAAATGCTTCTGCCATTGCAGTGTCGCCCGCAGCAACAGGGGCACCAGCATCCCCACAAACCCGTGTTTCTAGATCAATGGGCAATGTGGCTAATAATGGCACACCAAGTGTCGCCGCTTCGTCTCGGACGCCGCCATGCCCGAAAATATGGGCTTCGTGGCCACATTCAGGACAATGGAACATCGACATATTCTCGATCAAACCCAACACAGGCGTGTGCAATGTGTTGAACATATCGATCGCTTTGCGCGCATCCAAAAGAGCGACGTCTTGAGGTGTGGAAACAATAATTGCACCGGTAAGTTCGGCTTTTTGACAGAGCGTTAATTGCACGTCTCCCGTTCCGGGTGGCAAATCGACGATTAACACATCCAGTTCCCCCCATTCCACTTGCCCTAGCATCTGCTGCAAAGCGCCCATTAACATAGGCCCACGCCACACAACGGCCTTGGCTGGATCAAGCATCAAGCCAATAGACATCATTGTCACCCCATGTGCGATCAATGGAATGATCGTTTTACCATCCGGACTTGCGGGGCGTTTGGACACCCCCATCATACGCGCCTGAGACGGGCCATATATATCTGCATCCAAAAGACCCACTTTGTTGCCTTGGCGTGCCAAAGCAACAGCAAGGTTAGAGGACACCGTTGATTTACCAACCCCCCCCTTACCAGAGCCAACCGCAATAATATGCCGTACTCCTTCGGGCTTCATTGACGTTTCTTGGGGTTTGGGATGCCCTCCTATTTTTAATGAAGGGGCTTTTGGCGGTTCGCTATGCGCTGTTAATAAAACCTTAGCGTTTGTCACGCCGTCCAATTGAGCAACAACAGCCTCTGCCGCACGGCGCAGGGGTTCCATTTGGGCCGCAATCCCCGCAGTCGGAGCTTCGATGATAAATTGAACGCTCCCAGCTTCTATTTTTAACGCTCGGATCATGTCACGGGACACCAATGTCCCCCCATCTGGAAGTTCTAATTTTGAAAGGGCGGCAAGAATTGCGTCGCGCATAGCAGATGTCCTTTTTATAGATACATCTCAAATGCGCTTTTCTACTTTAAATGACAAGTCCCCGACAAAATGAAACGGGGCGTCACAGGATTGATTCCCTTTCGCTGTCTGTACGGACGAATTTTGTGAAGTCATGTTAAATGCCAAAAACCGGAAAATTTAGACCCTATTGCACTCCGCGCATAGCGGCTTGGCGCAGCATTCAAACCCTACAATCATAGCGAGCATTGCAGAAGCTCAAGTCGATCATATGGCGGCATTTTCACAAAAATGTCATAATTAATCGAACCTTTCCATGCACTTGCTGCATAGCGGCATTGACTATTCGATCATTGTGCAATCGCAGCATAAACCCTAAATTAAGGTCATCAGGAGCGACGATGACTTCTGAAACAAAGGATATATGAAATGGCTTACGCAACACAAACACTTACACTTTCCGCTGGTATTTCTGCTCGCTTGACAGCAGTTGTTGCAAACTTGAAAGACAACATGGCGCGCCGCGCAACGTTCAAACAGACAGTTCGCGAATTGTCTACGCTCAGCAACCGTGAGCTTGCAGATTTAGGTTTGTCTCGTTCGATGATCAAATCAATCGCTTACGAAGCAGCATACAAATAAGAGATAGCTTCGCCGGGCCGACTCCTCCCAAATACGGCCCCCCGAAACTGGTGATGTGTTTCTCCTCCCTTAACACATCACCGACCATTCGATCCAAGATCGAACCAGATCAAAGTCGTTTCCTCCCAAAACACTTTGACCCTTAGAAACGGTGACACACTCCTCCCTTGTGTCACCGTTTTTTATTTTCAACCAAACAAATTAGATAATATCGTCGTAAAGGACGGTCATATCAGACACATTTTCAATCGTTAAATAATCGGAACCGCCCATAAAGATAACGGTATTGGTTTGAGTGTCGACGGTTTCAACAAAGGCATGCGACGTCAGATAATTTTGAACGTCAGTTTCATTATTGAATGTTCCAACTAAATCAATTGTATCAACATTATCGGTAAAATCGGTAATCCGATCAATGCCCGACGATGCCTCGAAGGTGTCATTTCCCAATCCACCAGTTAAAATATCGTTCCCAGTGCCACCATTCAAAAGGTCATGCCCTCTTTCCCCAATCAGAACATCGTTGTTCCCACCGCCAAAGATTTGATCATGACCCGTACCACCATACATTTTGTCATCACCGCCTTGACCAATCAACACATCGTTTTGACCAAGCCCGTAAATCGTATCATGCCCGGCACCGCCAACGATGAGATCAAAGCCTTTGCCACCGTTTAAATAGTCGTCACCCTTTTCACCATTAATGGTGTCGTTGCCTTTTCCACCATAAACAATGTCTTTCCCTTTGCCCGCAGAAATCAGATCGGACCCATCTTCGCCATAGATGGTGTCATTGCCCAAACCACCGGAAACTGTATCGGCATGATCCCCCCAGCCGCCGTATAGTAAATCGTCACCGTAGCCACCATCAATAAAGTCGTCATCGTTTCCGCCATTGATCGTGTCGTGACCATCCCCGCCGTAGACGACATCCCGACCACCCGCAGAGCTAAGGGAATCATCGCCAGCGTCGCCATAGATGTAATCCGTGCCTTTGCTGGTTTGGACAAAATCATTTCCCGCACCACCATAGATCGTATCGTCGCCACGCCCACTTAGTAAGGTGTCATCCCCAAGGCCGCCATCAAGATAGTTTTTTCCTTCGCCGCCTTGAATCCAATCATTGCCGTCCCCCCCATAGAGCCAATCGTCGCCATCATAGCCATAAAGGGAATCGTTGCCTGCTTCGCCATAGAGGGTATCGGCATAAGCATTAATTCCGCCATGAAGTTTGTCGTTGCCATTGCCACCATAAAGCAAATCTGCGCTATTTCCCCCATCTAGCGTATCGTCGTCGTCACCACCATCAAGCGTATCTTGGCCGTGACCACCGAAAAGCGTGTCCATACCGCTTCCTCCCAAGAGGAAATCATTGCCTTTGCTCGCAGCGATCGAGTCGTTTCCAGCGCCGCCGTCAATCAAATCGTCACCCTGATACAGACTGATGAAATCATTACCAGCCGCGCCATAAACAAGCTGTGACACATTATATAGGCCTAGGTACCAATCATCTTGTCCCGTTAAATATAGAGGTGTTAAATTGCTATTTGGTAATACTGAATACATTTTAATGTCCTAACCTATGCCCGATAAATGGGGCCCCAGCCTTGCTGATCACAAAACTGTTTTTGAAAATTGAATTGGTCTGCATCTGCGTTAGAAAGCTGCAAATGTAGTTTTGATTGAATTGTAAGAGATGCATTTTTAACAGAAAAATCCCGCGTGACGGCTGTCACCGAAGGCACCTGCCCCTGTGCGAGGTGATAGCACGCAAATGGCGCCATATTTTTCCAAGGCAAATCATTTTGCTTTGCCAGCTGACGGTGCTTTGGCTTGGGGTCCATAACCGCAATAATGCGTGCGATCTTCGGATGAAGCTGTGACATAATCTGCCTTAAAATGAACATATCTATGCCACTATTTAAAACACCTATCCAAGAGATTATAAAGACTGCAAAAAGTGAATAAAAATCAACTTGAAGGTGAAATTTATCAAAATATAGTAGACACGCCACTGTCGGTAACAAGGCCCTTTAACGGAATTGTTAAATTCAAACCCTTAGAATGGGATGTCGTCGGGTGCCGTTAAGAATCGTGCGACAACTTTTTTAACGCCGGCCTTTTCAAATTGGATCTCAAGCTTGTCCCCTTCGACCCCGATAACAAACCCATAGCCAAATTTTTGGTGAAACACGCGATCGTCAACCGTAAAGGCGGAAATCGCAGTTGCATCGATGATCATGGATTTGGCTTCCTTGGGTTGCGATATTGAACGATCAGTGGCGCGCGATTGTAGGCGACGCCAACCCGGAGAATTATAAGCATCTGCGGATGCCGCTTTGTCATGTAGGTTCGATGCCGCGGCCCCAAATCCGCCGCCATACAAACCTGGCGGTGTCAAAACATCCACGTGATCCGCAGGCAATTCATCAATAAAGCGCGAGGGCATAGACGATTGCCATTGCCCAAATACACGGCGGTTTCCAGCAAATGTAATGGTACAGATTTGCTCGGCACGTGTAATGCCCACATAGGCCAAACGCCGCTCTTCTTCTAAACCCTTTAGACCACTTTCGTCCATTGACCGCTGTGACGGGAACAAGCCGTCTTCCCAACCAGGAAGAAACACAGCCGGAAACTCAAGCCCCTTGGCCGCATGCAATGTCATAATAGACACTTTTTGCCCACCATCATCGGTTTCATTGTCCATAACCAAGCTGACATGTTCTAAAAACCCCTGAAGGTTTTCAAACTGTTCCAAGGCTTTGACCAATTCTTTTAGGTTTTCCAATCGGCCCGGCGCTTCGGGGGTTTTGTCGTTTTGCCACATGGTCGTGTAGCCGCTTTCGTCCAAAATCATTTCAGCCAATTCCATATGACTTAGATCTTTGTCGCCGGCTAAACGCCCCCACCGTTCAAGACTATCCACCAAAGTCCGCAGCTCGCCTGCGCCTTTTCCTGTGATCCCTTTGTCCGCCAGCAACAGGCGCGCGCCATCAACAAGCGACACACCGTTTTCACGGGCAACTGTTTGGATTTTCTGTTGCGCTTTGTCCCCAAGACCGCGCTTGGGCGTATTTACAATCCGTTCAAAGGCCAGATCATCATCTGGACTGGTCACAACACGAAAATATGCCATGGCATCGCGAATTTCCAACCGTTCATAAAACCGTGGTCCGCCGATGACACGATAGGGCAAGCCAATGGTTAGGAACCGATCTTCGAACGCGCGCATTTGATGCGATGCACGCACCAAGATCGCCATGTGATCCAACCCCATTGACTTTAACCCACGTGTGCCGCGCTGCATCGCTTCGATTTCTTCGCCAATCCAACGCGCTTCTTCTTCGCCGTCCCAATGACCGATCAGACGCACTTTTTCGCCGCTGTCCATTTCTGTCCAAAGGTCCTTGCCAAGACGTCCTTCGTTGCCGGCAATGACCCGGCTTGCAGCGGCCAGGATATGCGGTGTCGAGCGATAGTTTTGTTCTAATCGAATAACTTTGGCGCCTGAGAAATCCTTTTCAAAGCGTAGGATATTGCCAACTTCGGCACCGCGCCAACCATAAATAGATTGGTCATCGTCCCCCACGCAGCAGATATTTTTATGCCCCCCTGCCAAAAGCCGCAACCAAAGGTATTGGGCGACATTGGTATCCTGATATTCGTCAACTAGGATGTATTTGAACCACCTTTGATATTGCTCTAAAATATCGGGATGTGATTGAAAGATTGTCACCACATGCAAAAGTAAATCACCAAAATCGACCGCGTTCAGGTCCCGCAAGCGAGTTTGATACTGATCATAAATTTCAGTACCGCGATTGTTAAAGGCAGATGCTTCGGAGGACGGAACTTTGCTTGGGATCCACGCGCGGTTTTTCCAATGATCAATGATGCCGGCCAACTGACGCGCTGGCCAACGTTTGTCGTCGATATTATGCGCTTTAAGAAGTTGTTTAAGCAGCCGAATTTGATCATCGGTATCCAAGATCGTGAAATTTGACTTTAGTCCCACCAATTCCGCATGGCGCCGCAAGAGTTTCACGCAAATTGAATGGAATGTCCCCAACCAAGGCATGCCTTCGATTGATTGCCCCAACAAAGCGCCCACACGGTTTTTCATTTCACGCGCAGCTTTGTTCGTAAATGTCACCGATAGAATTTCATTCGGACGCGCGCGGCCCGTGTTTAATAGATGCACAATGCGACAGGTCAGCGCCTTGGTTTTTCCGGTGCCCGCCCCTGCGAGCATCAACACGGGTCCATCCAAGGATTCGACCGCTTCGCGTTGGGCGGGGTTCAACCCATCCAAATAGGGCATTGGACGCGCGGCCATGGCACGTGACGACAGGCTTGCGCCCTCAAAGGCATCATATTCATCAAAACTACTCATGACTGCAAAATAACCAAGCCCGTTTAATTTGAAAACCCATGTTCGACAAATGTTCTATTTATATTTCTGCAAGCTTGTGTCAATGCACCAACGTCAAAGAACTCTCTAGACAAAATCATAAAAATTAGCCCAAATGCGCCCATGACCTATGATGTGCATTACCCAAGTCTTTATGAATTAAAAACAAAAGCCCAAGCACGCTTGCCGAAATTCGTTTGGGAATATCTGAATAGCGGGACCGGCCAAGAACATACAACGCGTTTAAACCGAACGGCGTTAGATCAAATCAAACTGATGCCTAGCGTTTTACATGGCGAACACACGGTTGATTTGAAAACTGTTTTTTTGGGGAAACAGTATGATTTGCCTTTTGGAATTGCGCCAATTGGGATGTCAGGTTTGATTTGGGCCAATGCAGAGCAAACTCTGGCACGCCATGCCGTATCTACCAACATACCCTACACACTCTCAACGGTCGCCTGCCAAGACCCAGAAAGCCTTGGCCCACATATCGGACAAAACGGCTGGTTCCAGCTTTATCCACCGCGCGATCCACAAATACGAACCGACATGCTGAACCGCGTGCGCAATGCTGGGTTTCACACGCTGGTTCTAACCGTGGACTTGCCCGTTGCCAGCCGCCGTGAACGTCAAACAAAAAGCGGCATTACGCAGCCTCCGGTTTTGACACCCCGATTAATGGCACAAATCCTATGTAAACCAAGCTGGGCTTTGTCTATGGCGCGCCAAGGTCGCCCGACCATGCCGTTTGTTGCATCTTATGGGAATGCACAAAAGGGACTGCCCCCTACCGAACATATCGGGTATTTGCTGCGCACATCACCGGATTGGGATTATGTAAAGTGGCTGCGTGAACACTGGCAAGGGCCGCTGATCATAAAAGGTGTCTTGGACGCTGAGCCCATCGAACAATTCGAAAAAATTGGTGTCGATGCGCTTTGGGTGTCAAATCACGCGGGTCGCCAATTTGATGCAGCCCCCTCTAGCATTGACCAGCTTATTGCCTATCGCTCTGCGACAGATTTACCTTTGATTGTCGATAGCGGCTTTGAAACGGGGCTGGATATTTTACGCGCCTATGCGCTTGGTGCAAATTTTGTCATGATGGGCGCACCATGGCATTACGCGCTTGCAGCCCTAGGTGACAAAGGCCCAGCGCATTTTGCGCGAATCTTGGAATTGGACCTAAAAGCAAACCTTGGCCAAATCGGACGTGCCAATGTCCATGACACCAAATCAAGACTAATTTCCAACGCAAAATAATCTTATGACGTACAGGGCGCGATGACCGCAACTTCCTTGCACGCGCCCATTTCAATTGGCAACACATCTATCACATTTTGCGCTACCGTTACCGCTAACATTAATATAATCTCTTGACGAACGGCACTGCTGCACCGCAGCATCACCAAAACCGACCCCACCTCCCGTCACAGGGTGACCCAACAGCAAGGACAGATGCAAAATGCCCGACTTTCAAAAAATCCTAATCGCCAACCGTGGTGAAATCGCTATTCGAATTATGCGCGCAGCGAATGAAATGGGTAAGAAAACGGTGGCGGTCTTTGCAGAAGAAGACAAACTTTCACTTCACCGCTTTAAAGCCGACGAAGCCTATCGCATTGGCAAAGACATGGGACCTGTAGCGGCCTATTTGTCGATTGATGAAATTATCCGTGTCGCCAAAGCCAGCGGCGCAGATGCGATCCACCCAGGCTATGGATTGTTGTCAGAAAACCCGCAATTCGTAGATGCCTGTGATGCAAACGGGATCACCTTTATTGGCCCCAAAGCCGAAACAATGCGCGCGTTGGGCGACAAAGCCTCGGCGCGCAAAGTCGCAATCGAAGCGGGCGTCCCCGTCATTCCTGCAACCGAAGTTTTGGGCAATGACATGGATGCCATCCGTGCCGAAGCTACGGAAATCGGTTTTCCCTTGATGCTAAAAGCATCCTGGGGTGGTGGTGGTCGCGGAATGCGCCCAATTTATAATGCAGCAGAATTAGAAGACAAAGTCCTAGAAGGCCGCCGCGAAGCCGAAGCCGCTTTTGGCAATGGCGAAGGCTATCTTGAAAAGATGATCATCCGTGCGCGTCACGTAGAAGTCCAAATTCTGGGCGATCAGCATGGCGAAATTTACCACCTTTGGGAACGGGATTGTTCGGTCCAACGCCGCAATCAAAAAGTCGTCGAACGCGCGCCTGCCCCTTACCTAAGTCAAGAGCAACGCGACACCCTATGTGAATTGGGTCGCCGAATTTGTGCGCATGTGAATTATGAATGTGCAGGCACTGTTGAATTCTTGATGGATATGGACACCCAAGAGTTTTACTTTATCGAAGTCAACCCACGCGTTCAGGTCGAACATACTGTCACCGAAGAAGTGACCGGAATTGATATTGTCCAAGCTCAAATCCTGATTGCCGAGGGGAAAACAATCGCAGAAGCAACCGGCAAAGCATCACAGGTCGACGTCACCTTGAATGGTCACGCGTTGCAAACACGGATCACCACCGAAGATCCGCAAAACAATTTCATCCCCGACTATGGCCGCATTACAGCCTATCGGTCCGCAACGGGCATGGGCATCCGGCTTGATGGCGGTACGGCCTATTCTGGTGGAGTTATCACGCGATACTATGACAGCTTGCTGGTCAAGGTCACAGCTTGGGCTCCGACCCCGCAGAAAGCAATTCATCGAATGGATCGCGCTTTGCGTGAATTCCGTATTCGGGGCGTTTCGACGAACATTGCCTTTGTGGAAAACCTACTGAAACATCCAACGTTTCTAGACAACACCTATACAACAAAATTCATCGACGACACAAAAGAGCTGTTTGATTTCAAAAAGCGCCGTGACCGTGGGACCAAAGTGCTTACTTATATCGCGGACATCACGGTCAATGGGCACCCTGAAACAACCGATCGCGCAGCGCCTGCCGCGGATCTAAAACCAGCCAAAGCGCCGGACTGTAAATCAGAACCAAGCTATGGCACGCGCAATCTTCTCCAAGACAAAGGTGCGCAAGCGGTTGCCGATTGGATGCTTGATCAGAAAAAGCTTTTGATCACCGACACCACAATGCGCGACGGGCATCAATCACTTTTGGCGACGCGGATGCGGTCAATCGACATGATCAAAGTGGCGCCAAGCTATGCCGCCAACCTGCCCCAGTTGTTTTCAGTTGAATGCTGGGGCGGCGCAACCTTTGACGTGTCTTACCGCTTTTTACAAGAATGCCCATGGCAACGCTTGCGTGATCTGCGCGCAGCGATGCCAAATGTGATGACACAAATGTTGCTGCGCGCGTCGAATGGCGTGGGCTATACGAATTATCCTGACAACGTGGTTCAAGCCTTCGTCAAAGAAGCCGCAAAAGGCGTTGATGTCTTCCGCGTTTTCGACAGCCTGAATTGGGTTGAAAACATGCGTGTTGCCATGGATGCTGTGATCGACTCTGGCAAAATCTGCGAAGGTACGATTTGTTACACCGGCGACATGCTGAACCCAGAGCGATCAAAATACGATCTGAAATACTACATCGCAATGGCCCAAGACTTGAAAGCCGCAGGCGCACATGTGCTTGGCCTAAAAGACATGGCAGGATTGCTGAAACCAGCCGCAGCGCGTGTTCTGGTCAAGGCCCTCAAAGAAGACGTCGGCTTGCCCATCCACTTCCACACACATGACACAAGCGGCATTTCAGGGGCGACAATCCTTGCCGCCGCCGAAGCAGGCGTAGACGCCGTAGACGCCGCAATGGATGCCTTTTCTGGCGGCACATCCCAAGCCTGCCTTGGATCCGTTGTCGAATCCCTGCGCCACACAGACCGTGACACTGGTTTAGATATCGAAGAAATTCGCAAAATCTCGGATTACTGGGAACACGTGCGTGCGCAATATGTCGCCTTCGAAAGCGGCTTGGCCTCACCCGCCTCCGAAGTCTATCTACACGAAATGCCCGGTGGCCAGTTCACAAACCTCAAGGCCCAAGCGCGTTCTCTTGGTCTCGAAGAAAAATGGCCAGATGTTGCGCGCACCTACGCGGATGTGAACCAAATGTTTGGCGACATTGTCAAAGTCACCCCATCGTCCAAAGTTGTGGGCGATATGGCCCTCATGATGGTGTCCCAAGGGCTCACCCGCACCCAAGTCGAAGACCCAAACACAGACCTAGCCTTCCCCGATAGCGTCGTGGATATGATGCGCGGTAATTTGGGCCAACCCGCAGGTGGCTTTCCTGAAGCAATCATTCAAAAAGTGCTCAAAGGGGAAAAGCCCAACACAGATCGCCCAGGTGCCCATTTGGCCCCCATCGACCTAGAAGAAAAACGCCAAGAACTCTCAAACCTCTTGGATGGAATGAAAATCGACGACGAAGACCTGAACGGTTACCTTATGTATCCCAAGGTCTTCTTGGATTACATGGGACGCCACCGCGCCTATGGTCCCGTGCGTACCTTGCCCACGAAAACATTTTTCTATGGCATGGAGCCGGGCGAAGAAATCACAGCAGAGATCGATCCGGGCAAGACCCTTGAAATTCGGCTTCAGGCGGTTGGCGAAACCACTGATGATGGCGAAGTCAAAGTCTTCTTTGAACTCAACGGCCAACCCCGCGTCATCCGTGTGCCCAACCGTTTGGTCAAATCAACAACTGCCGCGCGCCCCAAAGCCGAAGTCGGCAACGTAAAACACATCGGCGCGCCAATGCCCGGTGTCGTGGCCTCAGTCACTGTAACGCCCGGTCAATCCGTTACCGAAGGCGATATGCTCCTCACAATTGAAGCCATGAAAATGGAAACCGGAATTCACGCAGAACACAGCGGCACAATCAAAGCTGTCTACGCAGTGGCTGGCGGACAAATCGACGCCAAGGATTTGCTCATAGAATTCGAATAGGCTTTCTTTTTGCCAAAAATACTCAAAACAAAGCAAAAGCGCTCCTGTCAGGAGCGCTTTTTCATTTCAATCAAACTTTTTTCGCTCCCAATAAATTATTTTTGGAAAAACTGTAATTTTACACTTGCAGCCCCGCCCGCTTCGCACTAAACACCGCCTCACCCAAGGACGCGGGTGTAGCTCAGGGGTAGAGCGTTACCTTGCCAAGGTAAATGTCGTGAGTTCGAATCTCATCACCCGCTCCAATTAAAAACAAGCGCCGCAAGGCGCTTTTTTTATTTGGAAACCTTCACCCAATTTCATGAAAAAGATATGCATTTTCAATCGTTTCGGCCTTGCGCTCCGCTTTTTGTTCTTTTAGACACCCCCTAGCGCGGGCGTAGCTCAGGGGTAGAGCGTTACCTTGCCAAGGTAAATGTCGTGAGTTCGAATCTCATCGCCCGCTCCA
>JAHEJA010000072.1 GCA_024639125.1 Paracoccaceae bacterium | reverse complement strand
GCGCGTTGCTTAGGTCAGCGTTATTGAGCTGCGCGTTGCGTAGCTCAGCGTTATTGAGCTGAGCCAAGTATAGCGTAGCGTTATTGAGTTGAGCGCTGAATAGGTGAGCATCATTGAGCTGAGCGCGGCTTAGGTATGCCTTTACAAATCGGCTCTCCGTGAATTGCGCGTCATCAAAGTTCGCCTCGCTGACATCAGCCATACTGAAATCACAACGCCGAAGGTCAAGACTAAATTCTTGCTGCCGTTCCAATGTGATCCGTTTGGCGGGGCGGCGACCTATGACCGTAAGGGCCAGTTGGATGTCTTGGCGTGGTAACTCAATGTCGCCTTGATCCTTGATCGGTGCATTTTCCCTAAGATAGGCGGTTAGGATTTCCATAATCTGGATATGCACACCGGCATTCATTTTCGCAATGCGTTCAAGGGCAAGGATGGCGCCGATGCGCACTTCGATATTTGGACGCGTGAATTCGTTTCCTGTTTCTGCGTCTTTTTGGGTCTTTTCCGCCCCAAGGCTGGCAACAGCGGCGTTGATACGGTCGGTAATAAGCCCTTCTTCTGTGGCTGTCGTGGTGCGTTCGTTGATCCATACTTTGATCACTGTAAAAATCAGCGTCGATGCCGCAACCAGCGCGCCAAGCAGAAGTGCGCTGCTTTGTGCAAGGTTGCGCAGCGTTTCCGAATTTATTGTGTCGGATAGCGCCTCTGATCGTAGGGATTTGACCATATAACGGACCGATACCATAATATCGCAGAGGTAAAAAACTAAGGCTGTGATCAACAGCCCGAATGAGATCATGAACATAATCAAAACATAGTGTTTTCTCACACGGTCCATCAGGCGAACAAAAAGTTTCATCCTGTCCATCAGCCGCTCAAAAGGTTTTTGATCCTCGGCAAAGGGTTCGCGCCCGTGGGTGGCGATCAGCCATGTCAGCGCCCCGAAAGTGATAAACAGGACAATCGCCCAGATTGGAATAGAAATAGAATCGCTCATGTAAAATCCCGAGTATCAATAGGGATACAACTTACGCGATACTTGTGCGGAATCAAGTGGATAGTCTAGACAAAGCGCCAAAGGGCGGGACGCAAATGCGCCCGCCATTTTGGGTGACAGATTTGGGGGTAACAGGTGTGTGCCTGTTGCTGGCGCAACAGGCTTGGTATCACATCAGCGCGTGAATTTCTTGTGTTTGATGCGTTTGGGTTCCAAGGCATCCGGACCCAAGCGGCGCTTTTTGTCTTCTTCATAGGCGCTAAAGTCGCCTTCGAACCATTCCACATGCGCGTCGCCTTCAAAGGCCAGGATATGCGTACAAATCCGGTCCAAAAAGAAACGATCGTGCGAAATGACCACGGCGCAGCCGGCGAAATCCACGAGCGCGTCTTCTAGGGCGCGCAGAGTTTCAACGTCCAGGTCGTTGGTCGGTTCGTCGAGCAGCAGCACATTGCCGCCTTCTTTTAACAAGCGCGCCATGTGGACGCGGTTGCGTTCCCCCCCCGACAAAAGCGATACTTTTTTCTGTTGGTCGCCGCCTTTGAAATTGAACGCCGAGCAATAGGCGCGGCTGTTCATTTGTGCATCGCCCAATTGGATGATTTCCGCCCCGCCCGAGATGGCTTCCCACACGTTGTCGCCGTCTTTTAGGTCGTCGCGCGATTGATCCACATAGGACAATTGCACCGTGTCGCCATAGGACACAGCGCCGTCGTCAGGGGTTTCTTGGCCTGTGAGCATTTTGAACAGGGTCGATTTACCCGCGCCGTTCGGACCAATCACACCGACGATCCCCCCTGGAGGCAGCGCAAAGGACAGGTCTTCGATCAAGAGCTTGTCGCCCATGGCTTTTTTCAGGTTCTCGACTTCGATCACCTTGCCGCCCAAACGGGGACCATTGGGGATGACGATCTGGGCGCGGGTGATTTTATCGCGCTCGGATTGACCGGCCAAGTCGTTATAGGCATTGATCCGGGCTTTTTGCTTGGCTTGGCGGGCTTTTTGGCCCTGACGCATCCATTCCAATTCGCGCTCAAGCGTTTTCTGGCGCGATTTGTCTTCGCGGGCTTCTTGGGCCAAGCGTTTCGCTTTTTGTTCGAGCCAGCTGGAATAGTTGCCTTCGTAAGGAATGCCGCGCCCCCGGTCGAGTTCAAGGATCCAACCGGTGATATCATCTAGGAAATAACGGTCGTGGGTCACGATCAGGATCGTGCCTTTGTAGTCGATCAAATGCTGTTGCAACCAAGCGATGGTTTCCGCGTCCAAGTGGTTGGTCGGTTCGTCAAGAAGCAACATATCCGGCGCTTCGAGCAGCAGTTTACAGAGCGCAACACGGCGGCTTTCCCCACCTGACAGCGAGCTGACTTTGGCATCATCGGCGGGGCAGCGCAGTGCCTCCATGGCGACATCGATCTGGCTGTCCAAATCCCAAAGGTTTTCTGCGTCGATCTGATCCTGAAGCTGGGCCATTTCATCCGCAGTTTCGTCGGAATAGTTCATCGCCAATTCGTTGTACCGATCAAGGGTGGCTTTCTTGGCTGCCACGCCCAGCATCACGTTTTCGCGCACGGTGAGGCTGTCATCCAGTTTGGGTTCCTGAGGCAGATAGCCCACTTTGGCGCCTTCTGCGTGCCAGGCTTCGCCGGAAAAATCCTTGTCCATGCCGGCCATGATTTTCATCAAGGTGGATTTACCAGACCCGTTAACCCCGACGACACCGATTTTCACACCGGGAAGGAAAGAGAGGTGAATGTCTTCAAAACACTTTTTCCCGCCGGGATAGGTCTTGGACACGCCTTCCATGTGATACACGTATTGATAAGATGCCATTTGGAATGCTCCGCACTGAAATTTTGATTTTCCGGTGTGTTACAGGAATGCAGGGTTTGGGGCAATGGTCGATGATGCGCAGCGCCATGCCCTTGCTATTGGTCATAACAGAGATCGGCTTGGATGGTGGTTTGCAAGCAGATTAGGATTCCGCAATGTTTAGTTGGATTTGATCAAGGGATTGTAACACATCCTCAAGCCAGTCGTTTTTAGGCTGCGGGGTGGATGTATCGTCGTTAAATTCATTTTCCTCAGGGAACATACCTTCTTTGAACACATCCTGTATGAACGATTTGCTTGTTTTCTGTATTAACCGTTTGGGATTTTGAGATTCTAGATTGTCTTTGAAATATGACATAATCTTATCGAACGTCTCTTGATCAGCGCGTAAATTTCTAAAGAAAGGTGGGTCTATTGTCCTTATCAGGATCAAAACGCACTGTGCTTGCAGCTTCTTACTGTCCGGTCTGCCCAAGAAAACGGAAAATGGTAACGGTAAAACAACCAGTTCCGTAATTATTTTATTGATGTCTCTGAAAGAAAGCTCGGTTTGTGGGCGAAGGCATTTGAGAACATCTGCGAACAACTCGAATTTTGCGTAGTGCTTTTTATCACTCTTAAGCCCCATTATATTGGCCATTTCCGCGAAATATTCGAAACGTTGCTTTACTGGGGTGGGGCTTGCCAAGGTCATTTTCAATTGGAAGAATTTG
>JAHEJA010000044.1 GCA_024639125.1 Paracoccaceae bacterium | reverse complement strand
GGCGCTTTATTCCACAATTTCGGGTGTTTAGCGGGAATCGACAGGAATCGCCGTATGGCTTTTGTTGGAATCGACCCGTTTTCAGGAGCGACTCGGTGCTTTAGCCGCCTTTCATCTGTTGAATCAGATAAATTTCATTTTCGGGGGAAATTTGCTTGGCTCTATTCGGGGCAAGGACATCCCCGTCTATGACAACAGAGACGCCGGCTTTGAGGATTGGATCAAGTGCAGGATAGAGCGCACTCACACCGTCTAGCATTTGACCTATCGTCATTGCTTCGACTTCGATCACTAAGGCGCCATCGGTAAAGCGCCTTAGTCCTGACCATAAGTTGACCTTAACTGTCATTGCGAGCGTTGAGCGCCGCAACGATTTTTACAGGCGTTATTGGCAAATGATAAAACCGTTCACCCGTTGCTGCAGCCACAGCATTTGCAATTGCAGGCAGAGGCGGCGCGATACCCGTTTCGCCGACACCACGCACACCATAGGGATGGCCTGGGTTAGGGACTTCGACGATAACAGTATCAATCATTGGCAAGTCAGATGCGACAGGCACGCGATAATCCAAGAAGATCGGGTTTTGCAGACGACCCATGTCATCATAGATGTATTCTTCGTTCAATGCCCATCCGATCCCCTGAACAGCGCCGCCTTGGTATTGGCCTTCTACATAGGCGGGGTGAATGGCGCGGCCTGCATCTTGGACAACCACATATCGCAATATCTTGGTGTATCCGGTTTCTGGATCCACTTCGACATCTACAACATGGGTACCAAAGCTTGCACCGACGCCTTCGGGAACCGTTTCACAATGACCCGCAATTGGTCCGCCTGTTTCGCTCATTTTGCCGGCGATTTCCGCAATGCTCATTGGGGGAAACTTGCCGGCATTTGGTCCCGCTGGCTGCGCAGACCCATCGACCCATGTGACCGCCTCTGGGTCAATATCCCATTCACTGGCAACCCGACGGCACATTTCTTTGATGATGCCTTGAACGGCTTCAACGGTGGCTTTACCGCTGGCAAAGGTGGCGCGGCTTCCGTGGGTTGGTTCATTCACCCCAAGCGCGCCGGTTTCAACAATATTCACGCGCACGTTTTCATAGGGGATACCCATTGTTTCCGCAGCCATCAACGCAATTGACGCGCGACTGCCGCCGATATCCGGCGTTCCCACCGAAACTTGAAGAGTACCATCTTCGGACAAAGCCGCTGATACCGATGTATCCCCACCGTGGTTGAACCAATATCCTGTGGCTATGCCACGGCCTTGGTTTGGACCAAGAGGCGCCAACATATTGGGGTGCGCTTTTGCGGCCTCTAGGGTTTCGACCAAACCGATGCTGCCAAACTTTGGGCCATAGCTTGATTTAGATCCCTCAACAGAGGCATTTTTCAAACGCACGTCCAAAGGATCAAGCCCAAGTTCCGCACACATTTCATCCAACAAGCTTTCGACGGCAAAGGCCCCCATTGGCGCCCCCGGCGCACGATAGGCCGCGCATTTCGGACGGTTGGCAATGACGTCATAGCCTTGATGGAACAGTGCCGGAATTTGATAGCTTGCAAACCCACAATACAATGCAAAATCCACAGGCGATCCCGGGAATGCGCCGCCTTGCATACGGAAATTAGCCTTGCCAGCAGTGAGCATGCCATCCTTGGTCATACCAAGCTTCACGTCCATCGATGCCGAAGCCGTCGGGCCCGTTGCCCGTAACACTTCGGACCGGCTCATAACCAATTTCACCGGACGACCGCCCGCTTTGCGGCTCAGCGCCAAAGCAAGTGGTTCCATAAAGATCGTCGTTTTACCGCCAAAGCCGCCACCGATTTCTGATGGGGTAACGCGCAGTTGCGATCCTTCTAGGCCCAGAACCGCGGCACACATGCGGCGGATATACCAATGACCTTGGGTACAGACCCACATGTCACCTTTGCCATCTTCGCCCAACTGACCCAGACAGGCATGCGGTTCAATATACCCTTGGTGGGCGGCTTCTGTTTTGTAATGACGCTCCATAACCAAATCAGCTTTGGCAAACCCGTCATCAACATCGCCATGACCGAATTCAATGTATTTCACCACATTCGGATGCAGTCCTTCGGGAACGCTGGCATCTGCAGCACCTTGGCGGATGATTGGCGCATCTGGGGCCATCGCTTTGTCAACATCGGTGACATGTGGCAACAGCTCGTATTCGACGTCGATCAACTTGGCCGCATCTTTCGCCAAAAGCGCGCTTGTTGCAGCAATCGCAGCCACAGCATGCCCATCATAAAGCGCGACATCACCAGCGATGGTATTTTCCTGAAGGTTCCAATCTTCGCCCGTCAATCCCGTCGGGAAATCGGCACGCGTCACAACGGCTTTGACCCCGTCAAGGGCCAAGGCTTTGGTTGCATCAATTTTAACGATACGCGCATGTGCATGCGGCGATCGAACGACAGCGGCGTGCAACATGTTCGCTGCAGAAATATCCGCGCCGTACCGCGCGCGGCCCGTTACCTTGTCCAACCCATCGGGACGATCGGGACGTGTTCCAATCAAACGGAATTCATTCACATTGTCTTTTGCCATTATGCCGCTCCTCGCATTTCAGCTGCGGCATCCATCACCGCGCGGATAATTTTATCATAGCCAGTGCACCGGCACAGGTTGCCAGCCAGCCAATAGCGCACTTCGGTTTCGGTGGGATCTGGGGTTTTGTCCAACAAGGCCTTGGCCGCAACCAAAATACCCGGTGTGCAAAATCCACACTGTAACGCAGCATGTTCAATGAACTTGCGTTGCAAAGGATGAAGCGCGCCATCCTGGGCCATGTTTTCAATGGTCTCGATCTTAGCCCCTTCTGCTTCGACACCCAGCACCAAGCAAGAACACACCAAGGTGCCATCCACTGTGACAGAACAGGCACCACAATCACCTGTGCCACAGCCTTCTTTCGTACCTGTCAAATCCAAGCGGTCACGCAAGCAATCCAAAAGCGTTTCGCGTGGATCAGCAAGAAATTCCACCACTTCGTTATTCACAGTGGTTGTAACGTGAATTTTGCTCATGCTTTTTCTCCTTTTGCGCGGCGCAAGGCTGTTTCAGCAGCGCGACGGGCTAGAACGCCTGCCACATGCGTGCGAAATTCAGCGGTGCCGCGTTTATCACTAATAGGACGACAGGCGGCGCGCACTGCCGCAACCATCTTTTCAAGGGCCCCATCATCAAGAGCAGTGCCAATAATGGCATCTGCGGCTTCGGGCACAACAACGATGGTCGGGGCAACCGCTCCAAGTGCGATCCTTGCCGAGGTGATTTTATCACCCTCCAACACCACATTAATAGCACAGCCAACGACAGCGATATCCATTTCCGTTCGAGGAATGAACCGCAAATAGCAATCCCCCCCAGAGTCACCGCGGGGCGGCAATTCAATGGCGGTGATCATTTCGCCTTTGGCAAGTGTTGTTTTCCCCGGCCCTGCAGGAATATCCTCTATTGCGACCTGACGTACCCCGTTCGGCCCAGAAACCCGCACAGTTGCACCCGCAGCCACCAATCCAGGCACGCTATCAGCAGCAGGCGAGCCATTGCATAAATTCCCGACAAGCGTTGCGCGGCCTTGGACCTGCGTAGACCCAACAAGCTCCATACCTTCGACGACGCCGGGCCAATCCGCCACCAATTCAGCATTGGCCCCCAGCTCGGCACCGGACACAGCGATCCCAATGACCCATCGGCCATCAGCGTGACGCACACAGTCTTTGACGCCGGGGATCTTTTTCACATCGATCATCACATCCGGCGTCACCATGCCCGCGCGCATTTGCACCAGAACATCTGTACCACCGGCCAGAAACCGCGTGACACCTGTTGCATCCTGAGCAAGCTGAACAGCTGCATCAAAGCTTGTTGGGGAATGATATTGCATATCGCCTCCTTATTATAGAACTGATCTGACACCGCACGTCAGACATAAACTTGGGTCACAGTGGACATTAATCATGTGCGCTATGACTGACTATCCGCGTCACAGTCTGACAATAACCGACATTATTCAATACGGAATGTGATTAATTCGTATGCTCTTGGGGTAAAACCTGGCTTAGGTCATCAAAGAACGTTACGACTTCTTCTACCACAAAGGACAGTGTTCCCAAAAAGGCCGCCAAAAACGTTTCCACGGTTTTGGCATTCAGCTTTTTATCAAGGTCTTTTAACATTTTTTGCAAAACTTGAATCGCGCCAAAAGGCATCCCCATACGCGACAACAGCGCGATCTGTTGTTCTGGACTTAGGTGTTTGACAGCCTGTGCCAACTGAATCAAAGGCACGGGAATGTCTTTGGGTCGTTTAAGACGTTGCGCGTCTGGATTGGGCCACCCTGGCAGCATTGCTGCGTAATAGGCCACCAAACCAGCAAGATCTTTGAATTGAGGCGGCACCTGTGTCATCGTCCCAAGCGCCTGCATCGTTACAGGCACTGGAATAGCCAGCTCGGACAGTGCATGCGGAAATACGCTAAAGGACGGCGTCATTTGCAGCGGTTGCCCACCAGTTGGATCAAAGCGACCGATGATATGCGCAACGGGCTCTCGCATTGGCTGTGGTGCAGGTTGTGAAACAGAGGCTTGCGCCGTTGCCCGTTCCGTCGGCGCACGGTCCGCCTGTGGTGCCTGCACGGGTGGCAATGGTAATATAGGGGATCCACTGACAAGCGGACGCGGCACAGACGGTGCTGGTGAGGCTTGATCATGAGGGCGCCCTGTCAAAATTTGACTGACCAATGTTTTAACAAATTGTGCTTCCGTAATTTCACCGTCCGCAACCTGCGCCAAAAGCCGTGTAACCACAGGCAATAGAGGTTGCGGTTGCGATTGGACCGATGGCTGCGCAACCACGCCCTGCAATACTGTTTGTGCGGGCTGCCTCGCGGCAGGGATCCCTATTTTATCAACCGGCGCCTTCACCGAACCAGTATCAAGCGTTTGCACCACACTTGGCGATAGTTCAGATTTCACACGCAGAGCCCCACGCCCAAGCGATTTGATCACGTCAGGTGTTGGCAAAGACGCCAATGTGATCGCACGTACCAGAATGGGTGGCGCAGAGGGAACATTAGAACCAGCGCGACCCGTCATCGGCATCGCAGGTTGTTGCGGATTTAAACGCTCTGCCGTCGGCGCAAATTGCGCACTTTGGGGGGGCCGCGTTTGTGGCCTTGGGGCGGTGGGATCACCCAAGGGCGCTTTGTTCCCATGCGCCGCGCTAAGAATGCGATCCACCGTATCCGTCAATGTTTGCGTCAGTTGTGATTGCGCCATCTGTGCACGTGCTTGTGGGGACAAGGCGGCAGAGGGTGTCTGTGTTTGAATCTGGGCAGGCACTCTATCTTGGGCTACAGGCTGTGTATTGGTCGGTTTCTGCGGTGATGATGACATCTGTGGAAGGGTCACAATAGCCCCGTCCACCTTGGCCATGGCCTGCGCCACTTGCACCTGTGCAACTGTGCGCAACACATTATATATAGAGACAGCCGCCATTAAGCGGTCACACCAGCCGAGCGCGTTTGTAAAAAATCAACCAATTGCGCCATTTCAGCATGTCCAGCAACGGGGCGGCCAGCGTCACCCAACGCCAAAAATTCTTGGGCTTCGGCGCGGGCTTGACCCCAATCCTTTTGCGCACAGGCCAGTTCACAGCGATGGAACAAGACCGCGCTATCGTCCGGGGCAAGTTTACGCGCGACATCAAAGGCAAATTGCGCTTCTTCCAATTTGCCACCAACCCGTAGACAAATGCCAAAACCCACCCAAGCATCGCGCCAATCCGGTTCAATAAAGGTCAAAGATTGAAACAAGATTTCGGCCTGATCCATGATGCCGCGATCAAACAAATCAAACGCTTGATCGTAAATTTCAATCGCGTTTTCGGAAATTGTTTCCATGTCTGTCATGTGCTGTCACCTTGTGTTGATCTCGTATTAAAAACGACGAGATATGGACAAAAGTTAGAACACAAACCGCGATTTCATGACAAAGATCAAACCTTGGACCTTGAAATTTGCAGTTGTTACAACGATTTCTCTGACATCTTAGTGATGGCAAAATATTTTACCTATTTGCCACAATGACCTAATTTTCCAGATTTTGTTCGTGATCTTGCCACAATTCAAAGCTAGAACAGGCAAAACATCGGGATACGTCCCGCGGTACAGGCACGAGTTTGAAAGATTTTAATATGGATAAAAAGCAACTCACCCACCTTGAGCGTTTGGAAGCGGAAAGCATACACATCATGCGCGAGGTCGCGGCAGAGGCTGAAAAGCCGGTGATGTTGTATTCGGTCGGCAAAGACAGCGCCGTCATGTTGCATTTGGCCAAAAAGGCCTTTTATCCGGCTCCACCGCCCTTTCCTTTGTTGCATGTTGATACGACGTGGAAATTCAAAGCGATGTATGACCTAAGAGCCAAGGCCGCCAAGGATGCAGGCATGGAGCTTTTGGTTTATCAAAACCCCGAAGCCAAGGAAAAAGGCATCAACCCATTTGACCACGGATCACTGCATACGGATATGTGGAAAACCGAAGGCTTGAAGCAAGCGCTTGATAAATACGGTTTCGACGCAGCCTTTGGCGGTGCACGCCGTGACGAAGAAAAAAGCCGCGCCAAAGAACGGATTTTCAGCTTTCGGACCGCATCACATCGCTGGGATCCAAAACAACAGCGCCCCGAGCTTTGGAACCTATACAATGCACGCAAAACCAAAGGCGAAAGCATGCGCGTGTTTCCTTTGTCGAACTGGACGGAATTGGATATCTGGCAATATATCCACCTAGAAGGCATCGAAATTGTACCGCTTTATTTCTCGGCCCCACGCCCAACGGTGGAACGTGATGGTCTAATCCTGATGGTGGATGACGACCGGTTCCCATTGGCCGAGGGCGAAAAACCCGTCATGCGGTCTATCCGCTTCCGTACTTTGGGGTGTTATCCACTGACGGGAGCCGTCGAAAGCGAAGCAAAGACGCTTCCTGAAGTGATCCAAGAAATGTTGTTAACCACGACCTCGGAACGTCAAGGCCGCGCCATTGACAAAGACCAAACTGCGTCGATGGAATTAAAGAAACAACAAGGGTACTTCTAGGGGGGCATGACAATGACAGATCAAGTTTACAAAACAGACGCCCTTATCGCAGAAGATATTGACGCCTATCTCGTTGCCCATCAGAACAAATCGCTCTTGCGGTTTATCACCTGCGGGTCGGTCGATGACGGAAAGTCCACTCTGATCGGGCGTTTGCTCTATGACAGCAAAATGATCTTTGAAGATCAGCTCGCACAACTTGAAGCCGACAGCAAAAAACAAGGCACGCAAGGGCAGGAAATAGATTTCGCGCTTTTGGTTGACGGGCTTGCCGCTGAACGCGAACAAGGGATCACGATTGACGTGGCCTATCGGTTCTTTGCAACAGAAAAGCGCAAGTTCATTGTCGCCGATACCCCGGGGCACGAACAATACACCCGCAATATGGTAACCGGCGCATCAACCGCCGATTTGGCAGTGATCCTTATTGATGCACGCAAAGGTGTTTTGACCCAAACGCGCCGCCATAGTTATTTGGCGAACCTGATTGGCATCAAAAATATTGTCTTGGCTGTGAACAAAATGGATTTGGTCGATTACGATCAGGCAACCTATGATCAGATCGTCGCGGACTATACCACTTTCGCCAAAGATATCGGCATTGATGACTTTGTCGCTATTCCGATTTCGGGCTTCAAAGGTAACAACATCACAGGCCCAAGCGACAATACCAAATGGTATACGGGTCCTTCGCTGATGCAACATCTGGAAAGCGTGGAGTTAAACCAGAACGCGGATCAGGAAACAGCGTTTCACATGCCGGTGCAATGGGTGAACCGCCCGAATTTAGATTTTCGCGGCTTTGCAGGTAAAATCGCCAGTGGCGTGATCCACCCCGGTGACGAAGTGCGCATTCTGCCCTCTGGCAAAACCAGCCATATTGATCGCATCGTGACCTTTGATGGCGACAAGGACGCAGCCTTCGCAGGTGAATCCGTCACTTTGACCCTCAAGGACGAAGTGGACTGTTCACGCGGGCAAGTGATCAGCAACGCAAAGTCACCCTTAGAAGTCGCCGACCAATTCGAAGCCACCCTTGTTTGGATGGACGAAAACGAAATGATCCCAGGTCGGGCTTATGTTTTGAAAATCGGCGCACAGACTGTGTCAGCCACCGTTGCCCAGCCAAAATATCAAGTCAACGTCAACACGCTGGAACAGACAGCAACCAAGACGCTGGATTTGAATGCCATCGGGATTGCCAATATCACAACGGATCGCAGCATTCCATTTGCGGCCTATGCGGAAAACCGTGAATTGGGTGGCTTTATCCTAGTGGATAAAATGACCAATGCGACTGTTGCGGCGGGCATGATCAATTTTGCCCTGCGTCGCGCCCAAAACATCCATTGGCAAGCCACCGACATTGCGCGCGAACACCATTCTGAGATGAAACACCAGAAACCGGCTGTGCTTTGGATGACTGGGCTTTCTGGATCGGGTAAATCGACAATTGCCAATATCGTGGAAAAGAAATTGGCCCGTATGAACCGTCACACATTCCTTTTGGATGGGGACAACGTGCGCCACGGCTTGAACAAAGATTTGGGCTTTACCGATGCCGACCGCGTCGAAAACATCCGCCGTGTTGGCGAAGTTGCCAAACTGATGACAGATGCCGGTTTGATCGTCATTACTGCCTTTATCTCGCCGTTCCGATCAGAACGCGACATGGTCCGGTCGATGATGCAACCGGGTGAATTCGTCGAAGTCTTTATTGATACGCCTTTGGCCGAAGCGGAAAAGCGCGACGTCAAAGGATTATACGCCAAAGCGCGTTCGGGTCAGCTAAAGAACTTTACCGGCATTGATAGCCCATACGAAGCGCCAGATGCCCCAGAGATCCGCATTGACACAACATCAATGACACCGGACGAAGCGGCAGATCTTATTATTGCGCGGCTCATTCCTTAATCAAATCGTGGCCATGCTCTTTGCGGAGCGTGGCCTACCCAATGAGCCGAGCAAGCCAATCCGAAAACGCCAAGGCAATTTTATTGTCCGGTTTAACGGCTAGAAAATATCCTTCGGTCGATACCAAGGCAACATCGCCAATTTGTTTCAACTCTCCCGAGGCAATCAAAGGCCGCGCCAAAAGCGAACTGGCCAAGGCAACCCCTACCCCGTTTTGCGCCAAGGTTAACGCCATCCCATAGGAATCAACAAAAAGACGGGGCGCTAATGTCGGCGTAATTCCAGCCAGTTGCCCCCATTGCCGCCATCCTTCTGAAATGCCAACGGCCTCAATCAATGGCGCCGCGGCCAACGGTTCCTGAAAGGACGGGGCCGCCACGGCGATCAACTGATCTGGTTCTAACCGTTTTGCAGCGCGCCCAACCTGCGCCGCTGCGCCAAATCGAATTTCAACATCCGCAAGCGACGCTTTGAAATCATCCGCCCAAATGGTGCTAAGCAAACGCACACGCACCTTTGGAAACAGCGCCATGAATGACGGCAGATTTGGCCCAATTATCCACTGCGCCACACTCACCGAGGTCGCAACTGTCAAAACATCATCCTGCGCACCAACGTCAAACATTTCCGTTGCTTGCTGCAAGTGCTCCATTGAAATTGACACTTTGGGCAAAAGTTTACGCCCGGCGTCTGTTAACATTAATCCCCGCGGTTGGCGCACAAAAAGCGGAGTGCCCAATCGCACTTCAAGCGATCTGATTTGTTGACTAACCGCAGATTGCGTCATCCCCAATTCATCCGCAGCTGCCGTAAATTTCAGGTGGCGCGCGGCAGCTTCAAAGACGCGAAACCAATTCATCGGGGGCAGAATACGAGACATGGATAACCTAGGTATTAGTTTTGCTAATACCTATGACGTGAAATTCATAATTTGTCAAAAACTTGAACACTTGTCAGAGATTTCACACCACAAAAAGGAAACACCATGCAGCCTGAAATTCGTAAATTTGTCACCTACGACGAAGAAATCTTGATCGAGGGGTTCCGCCCTGCCGCAACGCCTTGGCGCATGTTTGCGGTTGCTGCGGTGGTTAAAAACCCATGGGCTGGCCGCTATGTCGAAGACCTCAAACCCGAAATTCAAGCCTTTGGTCCGGTTCTAGGCGAAGAAATGACACGCCGCATGTTGGCATTGGCCGGATCAGGCGATGCGATCGAAGCCTATGGCAAAGCCGCTGTTGTTGGTTTGGACGGCGAAGTTGAACATGCCTCTGGTTTGATCCACACGCTACGCTTTGGCAATTTTTACCGCGAGGCGGTTGGTGCCAAATCCTATTTGGCCTTTACCAACACACGCGGTGGGGCCAATGCGCCGATCATGGTTCCACTCATGGATAAAAATGATGCGGGTCGGCGGTCACATTATCTAACAATCCAATTTGCGATTCCGGATGCCCCGCGCGCGGATGAAATTGTCGTCGTTCTGGGGGGGGCAACCTCTGGTCGTCCGCATCACCGTATTGGTGATCGTTACCAAGACCTCAAGGATTTGGGCCATGACTTGGACAACCCAGCCGCGGTCTAACCGCGGATCACTTGCCTATATCGAACGCGGTCAGGGACCGAGCGTGCTATTGATCCATGGTGTCGGACTCTGTGCTGATGCTTGGGGCGCGCAAATGGATGATCTGTCGCATGACTATACCCTTCGCGCGGTTGATATGCCGGGACATGGTCAAAGCCATAACTTGTCTGTCGTTGCGCCCTCTTTGCGCGATTATGCCGATGTGATTGCGACACTGATTGACGGGCCAACATTGGTGGTTGGTCATTCAATGGGGGCGATGTTAGCGGTTCAATTGGCGGCACAATCATCCGATGTCATCGGGGTTGCCGCGCTGAACGGAATTTATCAACGCGACAGCATAGCGCACGCCGCTGTGATCGCACGAGCAGCGGCATTATCAACCCAAGACCGCACCGACCCAACACCGACGCTACACCGATGGTTTACAGATATGAATTTAGCCGAGGCAAAAGCCTGTGACCGCTGGCTGCGCACAGTTTCGTTAGACGGCTATAAATCGGCCTATTCTGTCTTTGCCCATGAAAACGGACCCTCGGAAAAAACATTGGCCAATCTATCCTGCCCTGCGCTCTTTATGACCGGTGCAGACGAACCCAATTCAACACCTGCGATGTCCCATGCAATGGCGGCTACCTGCCCAAATGGGCACGCCGTGATTGTTGAAAACGCCGCCCATATGATGCCAATGACACATCATTCAGAGGTCAACGCGCATCTTTTGTCCTTTTTGGAAAGATGCACAAAATGAGCCATCTCGACCCCCAACATCTTCGACGTGCCTTTGGCAGCTTTCTAACCGGCGTCACGGTTGTGACAACTGTGGACGCCGCAGGCAATCGCTATGGGTTTACCGCAAATTCCTTTACGTCGGTATCGATTGACCCACCCCTGTTGTTGGTATGCCCCGGCAAGTTCCTGTCCAGCTTTGATGCCTTTCGCACCTGTACACATTTTGTTGTGAATATTCTCGCCGAAGGACAAGAAGATATCGCCAATATCTTTGCTGGCTTCAAAGGGGATCGCTTTGCCCAAGTCGAGTGGTCCCCCAATGAAAAGGGCGTGCCTGTCCTTGGACAAGCGGCAACATATTTTTCCTGTGACACGCATCAAATCATTCCCGCAGGGGATCATGTGATTTTGATGGGGGAAGTGACGGAATTTGAAAAATCAGATCAACGTGGTTTGGGCTATTCGTCTGGTCGGTTCTTTAGCCTAGGATTAGAGCGCGATGCCGCGATGCCCCACCCTGACAGCCAAAGCGTGGCTGGGGTGATCGTCGAACACAAGGGGCACATTCTGTTACAAGACACTCCCCAAGGATGGAGCTTGCCACATGTCACAATCGACGCGGATCATTCCGCGCGCCAAACGCTGGCTGATTATTTCAACACCGCCGACATGCCGCTGACCTTGGGCAAAGCATTTTCAATCTTTTCCGATCGACCCAGCGGCACACGCTTTACCTATATCCAAGCGCAGGTGACGGCGGATCATTCGAATACCCTTGGGACCTTTGTCCCGATTTCTAATCTCTCAAATTATCGGATGCGCTCGGAGGCAGAAACAAGCATGCTTGCGCGCTATGCACTTGAACGGGACACGGGGCACTTTGGGCTTTATGTGGGCAACGAACAAAGCGGCGACATCCACAGCTATGACGAAAGGACGTAGGTATGGAATTTTCACTTTTTGCGCATATGGAACGCATAGACGCATCCCAATCGCATGAACAACTCTATGAAGACTTCATCGAGATTTGCCAAATAGCCGACACTGGTGGCATGCGCGCGATATGGACCGGCGAACATCACGGCATGGACTTTACCATTGCCCCAAACCCGTTTTTGTCCCTGGTCGATTTAGCGCATCATACGAAAAACGTCCGCCTTGGAACAGGGACAGTCATTGCCCCATTCTGGCATCCCATTGCTTTGGCTGGCGAAGCCGCAGCAACCGATCTTATGACCAAAGGCCGGCTTGAATTGGGCATTGCACGTGGGGCCTATAGCTATGAATACGAACGCGTCATGCCGGGCATGGATGCATGGGAAGCCGGACAGAGGATGCGCGAAACCGCACCTGCATTGCGCAAGTTATGGCAGGGGGATTATGCCCATAGCGGTGAATTCTTTAACTTTCCCAAGACCACAACCACACCCAAGCCAATACAATCCGACGGCCCCCCAATTTGGATAGCTGCCCGCGATCCCAACAGCCATGAATTCGCCGTTCAAAATGATTTTAATGTCCAAGTCACCCCGTTGTGGCAAGGCATGGAAGAAATTGAAACATTGATGGATCGGTTTAACGCTGCAAAAGCGCAATACCCTGAAAAGGCACCAAAAATTATGCTGCTGCACCATACATATGTTGGCAAAGACCAAGATGATGTTGACACCGCCATCAAAGAGCTGAGCACGTTTTATTGCTATTTCGGCGCGTGGTTCCAGAACAAACGCCCTGTGACTCAGGGTTTGATTGAAACCCTGTCTGACCAAGACATTGCCGACAACAAAATGATGGCGCCGGAAAATTTGGCGCGGGATCTAACCGTCGGAACAGCACAGCAGGTTATTGACCGTTTGAAACGCTACGAAGACCTGGGCTATGATGAATTTTCCTTTTGGATTGATAGCGGCATGAGCTCTCAGCGCAAAAAGGATTCGCTTAACCGTTTTATCAATGACGTCATGCCAGCGTTTTCATGAGGCCCAAAATGACACATCCCCATTACCAACTTTATATCGATGGTGCCTTTTGTGATGGTGCAACAGGCGCGATGGCACTGAGTGAAAATCCCGCCAATGGCCAACCTTGGGCCAGCTTTGCCTGTACCGCACCTGCCGATATTGATCGCGCTATTGCTGCAGCGCGTCGGGTTCTAGACACGCCTGAATGGCGCGACATGACACAAACCGCGCGAGGCAAATTGCTGTTTAAGCTTGCGGATCTGATCGAAGCGCATGCAGGTGAATTGGGACGATTGGAAACGATAGACAGCGGAAAATTGTTGGCCGAAACGTCAAGCCAAACCAAATATGTCGCTGACTATTATCGCTATTATGCGGGCTTGGCCGATAAAATCGAAGGCGCGGTTTTGCCAATCGACAAACCAGACATGCATGTATTCACAACCCGCATGCCCATTGGTGTTGTTGCCGCCGTGGTGCCATGGAATGCACAGATGTTTCTGACCGCAACAAAACTTGGCCCCGCTTTGGCCGCTGGCTGTGCCATTATCCTGAAAGCTTCGGAAATTGCGCCAATTCCAATGTTGGAATTTGCAAAGCTCATTGATCAAGCCGGATTTCCCAAAGGCGTGGTTTCTATCGTGACCGGCGATGCGGAAAATTGCGCCATCCCTTTGACCCGTCACCCTGATGTAGATCGCATTGCCTTTACTGGGGGGCCAGAAACAGCCCGTCACGTCATCCGCAATTCGGCTGAAAACTTTGCTGTAACAACATTGGAATTAGGTGGCAAATCACCCATCTTGGTCTTTGAAGACGCTGATCTGGACAGTGCTGCGAATGGATTGATCGCTGCGAACTTTGGTGCGTCGGGTCAGTCCTGTGTTGCCGGCTCTCGGGGATTGATACAGCGCAGTGTTTTGACCACATTGATTGCCAAAATCACCGAAAAATCCAAACATATTGTCGTGGGCGACCCACTCGATAGCACCACGCATGTTGGCCCACTTTGCACCCATGCCCAAATTGCCCGAATCCAAGACACTTTGGACAAAGCAAAATCCCAAGGAGCGACACTTCATTTTGGTGGCGCTCCACTCCAAGGTACAGGCAATTATATGTCCCCGACCCTTGTGGAATGTGCCCACAACGACACCGAAACGCTAAAGGTGGAAATGTTTGGTCCGGTTATGTCGCTTATTCCCTTTGACACCGAAGAAGAGGCGCTTGCCATTGCCAATAGCACAGCCTTTGGTTTGGGATCGGGCGTGTTCACGCAAAACATTGCCCGCGCCCATAGGGTGTCCAAGCGCATAAAATCCGGCATCTGCTGGATCAATACCTACCGCGCTATTTCACCTATTGCGCCATTTGGCGGATTTAACCAATCAGGCTATGGGCGAGAAGCCGGTCAAGAGGCCATTCTGGACTATACCCGCACAAAAACCACATGGATCAATACATCAGAGGAACCAATGGCAAATCCGTTTGTGATGCGCTAAGGCTTGGGAAACGCCACAATTTGGAATGCACCATGTCTATGACTTCATCTTTTGTCTCCCCATCCGGGTCTCAGCTCTGCGAAGCAGAAGAATTTCTTGCCGCACACCCCGAAGTCGAAGCTATTGATATCATGGTGCATGACTCTAATGGGATCGGACGGGGAAAAATAATCCGCCGTCACGAACTTTTGAGTGTGTATAAAAACGGACGCCCAATCCCCATTTCGATTATGGGCTTGGATGTCTGTAGTGATGACGTCCATGAAACAGGGCTAACGTGGGATCACGGCGATGGGGATTTGCTGGGCTGGCCTATTCCCAATAGCCTAAAGCTACTGCACAATACATCACCTGCGCGTGCCGAAGTTTTGCTATCACTTTATGAACTTGATGGTCGCCCCATGAGCTCAGATCCGCGTCACGCTTTGGTACGCCAAGTCCAAGCCTTTGCCGATCGGGGTTTGCATCCGGCTGGCGCATTTGAGCTAGAATTCTTTTTACTGTCCCAAGACCGTGATGGATTGGGTAAAATTCAACCTGCAGCCGCCATTGTAGATGGTCAAACATCACGCTCTACGGATGTGTATTCTATCGATTTCATGCAGGGCTTTTTGCCTTTATTCAATGATATCTATGCAGCTGCCGAAAAAGCCGGGATCAAAGCCGAAACTGTCATTTCCGAATTTGCCCCAGGACAATACGAGATCACGATTGATTATCGGGAAAATGTGCTTGCGGCTGCGGATGATTTGGTGCGGTTGAAACGGATTGTACGGGCTCAGGCGCGTGCGCATGGGATCGATGCCTGCTTTATGGCAAAACCAATGGCGGATCATCCCGGATCAGGGATGCATTTCCACGTGTCCGTCCAAGATGACCAAGGTCAGAATATCTTTGCCGAACAGGACGACGAAGAGTGGAATGCCACTTTGCTGCACGCCATTGGTGGATTGCGCGACACCATGGCAGAAAGCATGCTGATCTGCGCACCGCATTTGAATTCATGGCGTCGCTTTGCATCCCAAAGCTATGCACCTATGTCCACAACTTGGGGCGTCAACAATCGCTCGGTTGCGCTTCGTATTCCATCAGGAGACAAGCGCGCACGCCGCATCGAACACCGCCCTTCTGGTGTGGATGCCAATCCCTATCTCGTTGGGGCAATGGTTCTAGCAGGCATACTTCATGGGATTGATGCAAAAAGTGACGCAGGTCCGATCACCACAGGCAACGGTTATGATGCGGCCGCTGATCCCGATATGCCCCCGGATTGGCGCTCTGCAATTCAGCGCGCCAAAGAGTCAGCGTTTCTAAAATCAGCCCTGGGCGAAGACATGCACCGCACCTTTGTTGCCGTCAAAGAAGCCGAATACAATCGCGTGCAACAAATCATCTCGGAAGTTGATTTTGACCTATATTTGCATCGGATATAAACCAAGCAGACGCCGTTATCCTATTTTGCAAACGTCCGCTCAGGCCGCTTAAATTCACGATGAATTTTTTGAAAGACAAGGAGCGGTCTGTCAAAAAGACTTTTGCATCCTATATTTCTAAGGTACAGAGTGTGCAGAAAACCTAACCTCATGTGCGCCCATTGGGTGTGCTGCTTTGAATAAAGAGATGACATGATACCATATCGTTCCCGTACTTCGACGCATGGCCGCAACATGGCAGGGGCGCGTAGCCTTTGGCGTGCAACTGGTATGACTGATGGTGACTTTGGCAAACCGATTATTGCCATCGTGAATTCGTTTACCCAATTTGTGCCCGGTCACGTCCATCTAAAAGATTTGGGCCAAATGGTCGCCCGCGAAGTTGAAAAAGCCGGCGGTGTCGCCAAGGAATTCAACACAATCGCGGTGGATGACGGTATTGCAATGGGTCATGACGGGATGCTTTATTCGCTTCCGTCCCGTGAATTGATCGCCGATAGCGTCGAATATATGGTGAATGCCCATTGTGCCGACGCGATGATCTGTATTTCCAACTGTGATAAGATTACGCCGGGCATGTTGATGGCCTCTATGCGTCTGAACGTGCCTACGATCTTTGTATCTGGTGGTCCAATGGAAGCAGGCAAAGTAGACCATAAAGGCGAAATTATCGCCGTTGATCTGGTCGATGCGATGGTTCAAGCCGCCAATGCCGAGCTCACGGACGAAGAAGTGCAAGAATTCGAAAACAATGCCTGCCCAACATGCGGGTCATGTTCCGGCATGTTTACAGCGAATTCGATGAACTGTCTGGCCGAAGCCCTTGGCCTTGCTTTGCCGGGGAACGGGTCAACTTTGGCGACGCACTCGGATCGCAAAGAGCTTTTCCTTGAAGCTGGGCGCAAGATTGTTGAATTGACCAATCGGTATTACATTGACGAAGACGAAACCGCGACTCCACGCGGGATTGCCACCCATGCCGCATTTAACAACGCTATGGCGCTTGATATTGCGATGGGCGGATCAACAAATACGATCCTTCACCTGCTCGCCATCGCCCGCGAAGCCGAGGTTGATTATACTTTGGATGACATGGACAAGCTAAGCCGCGTTACACCCTGCTTGTGCAAAGTCGCGCCAGCAATCAGCGACGTCCACATGGAAGACGTGCATCGCGCCGGCGGTATCTTTGGTATTTTGGGGCAACTCGACAATGCAGGTTTGATTGATCGAAGCTGTTCCACGGTCCACACCAAAACCATCGGCGAAGCCATTGATCAATGGGATGTGACACGAACCAAAGACGAAAAAGTTCACGCATTGTTTTCCGCAGCCCCAGGTGGTGTCCGCACAACACAGGCCTTTTCCACGTCGAACCGTTACCGCGAATTGGATCTTGACCGTGAAAATGGCGTGATCCGAACACCAGAGAATGCATTTAGCAAAGAGGGCGGCTTGGCTGTGCTTTTTGGTAATATCGCACAACAAGGCTGTGTGGTGAAAACGGCAGGTGTGGATGAAAACATCTGGAAATTCTCTGGCCCTGCCCGCATCTGCGAAAGCCAAGATGAAGCCGTGAACCGCATTTTGTCCAAGGACATCAAATCAGGCGACGTGGTAATCATTCGCTACGAAGGGCCACGCGGTGGACCCGGCATGCAGGAAATGTTGTACCCGACAAGCTACCTAAAATCTATGCGCCTTGGGGCGGCTTGTGCGTTGATTACGGATGGGCGTTTCTCTGGCGGTACGTCTGGTTTGTCTATCGGACATGTATCCCCAGAAGCCGCCGAAGGTGGCAACATCGGGCTATTGGAAGAAGGCGATTTGATCGAAATCGACATTCCAAATCGCACAATCAACGCAGCCTTGTCCGAAGAAGACCTTGCCACACGTCGCGCCGCCCAAGAGGCCCGCGGTGCAGACGCATGGACACCTTTGGAACCGCGCAAACGCAAAGTCAGCCGCGCGCTAAAAGCCTATGCATC
>JAHEJA010000040.1 GCA_024639125.1 Paracoccaceae bacterium | reverse complement strand
TTGGCATTCTATGAAAACAACACTGATAAATTGCAAGTTGCTACAATGTCCGATGTTGTACCTTCGACAGAAAGCATTGCTAGCGGGGATTACCCAGTATCTCGTCCCTTGTTCTTTTACATCAAGAAAGCACATATCGGCGTTATCCCTGGCCTAAAAGAATACGCAGAATTCTTTATCATGGATGATATTGCTGGTCCTGACGGTCCTT
Organism: Paracoccaceae bacterium; assembly: GCA_024639125.1. Classification (GTDB taxonomy): domain Bacteria; phylum Pseudomonadota; class Alphaproteobacteria; order Rhodobacterales; family Rhodobacteraceae; genus JAHEJA01. Next base: position 18,340 of record JAHEJA010000040.1, on the reverse strand, counting down.
TGGCTGAATACGGTTTGGTTGCGGATCCAGAGTTGGAACAAACGCAAGAAGCCGTTGCCAACGAAGTTGTTATGCAGTGATCAGCTTGCTATAAGCACGTAACATCAGACACCTTGGGGGTCGCAAGATCGCCAAGGTTTATCAATAAGGACGCATATGTCTACTTTTACGTTGTTCTGTCTTATTGTGGTTTTGGCTGTGATCGGCTTTTTCGCAGGACGTCACAAAGTCAATTCTCAATCCAAACCATTGCATTCGCTTCCTCGATACTACGGAACTTATGTTGCTCTTTTTGCTTTCATTCCCGCTTTGTTGGTTTTGTTGGTGTGGCTCTTGGCGTCGCCCATATTTTTGGGCAAAACCATAGCAAGCCAGATCACAGCAGATATGATCCCAGAAGGTGGTTCAGCCGAGCTTGTACTATCGGACGTTTCCCGTATTGCACAGGGGCTTAGGGCTGGGGCAGACAACGGTTTGATCCTAACAGAAAACATCAATGACACTGTAAATCTAGCGGTTTTGGCGGATGTTCTTGCGTCTTCTGGGGTGTTTTTAGGGGGCGAGCTAAATCCTGATGTTTTACAGCTTGCCTTGTCCTATACCGACGCGGCGGCGTTTTCGCATTTTTTGATGATTTGCGTCGTACTTGGTTTGGCTATGGCGGGATTTGTGTTTGCATATGGGCGGGTCAATCCAGAATTTTGGGCGCGTAATCGCGTCGAACAAACCTATCTTGGTGTGCTGATATTGGCGGCTGGTTTAGCGATCTTGACCACTGCAGGTATTGTTTTGTCGATGTTGTTTGAAACCATAAACTTCTTTCAACTCCATGAAATGCGCGATTTTTTCTTTGGACTAAACTGGGCGCCAAATTTCCACGGTGATAGCGAACTGTCGATCCTGCCGCTTTTATGGGGCACGCTTTATATTTCCTTAGTCGCATTGTTGGTTGCTGTCCCTGTCGGATTATTTGCCGCGATTTACCTATCGGAATATGCGTCGAAAACGGTTCGCTCTGTTGCTAAACCATTGCTCGAAGTGTTGGCGGGTATTCCCACGATCGTTTACGGTCTATTTGCTTTGATCACCTTTGGTCCATTCCTGAAAGACTGGTTTGGCGACGGTGGCTTTTTGGGCGTGAACTGGATGGGGGATGCACGATCTGTGGCAACGGCAGGGATCGTGATGGGGATTATGTTGATCCCATTTGTTTCCTCACTCTCGGATGATATTATCAATGCCGTGCCACAGGCGCTGCGCGATGGATCCTATGGTTTGGGGGCAACCCAGTCAGAAACCGTGAAACAGGTTGTGCTTCCCGCAGCACTTCCCGGGATTGTCGGTGCTATTCTGTTGGCAGCGTCACGCGCCATTGGTGAAACTATGATTGTTGTTCTTGGGGCAGGGGCGATTGCACGATTTACCGGCAACCCACTAGAAGCATTAACGACCATCACCACACGTATCGTAAGCCAACTAACGGGCGATGGCGATTTCAATAGTCCTGAAACCTTGGTCGCGTTTGCGCTTGGATTAACCCTTTTCGTTATCACCTTGGCCTTAAACATTGTGGCACTTTATATTGTGCGCAAATACAGAGAGCAGTACGAATGACAGCTTCTGCAAAATCCAAATCACTTTACGACGTCAGCGACCATACCAAGCGCAGGAATGCTGCCGAAAAACGGTTCCGCCGATATGGACAAGGCGCGATAATGATCGGTCTTTTGATGTTGTGTATGCTTGTTTACACCATCGTATCCAAGGGCACCGGTGCGTTTCAGCAAACCTTTGTGACGCTGAATGTCGAGCTATTGGAAAGCAAGCTCGACAAAAAAGGCAATCGCGATATTGAAGACATCAAAAAGGTCACGACCTTTGGATATGCGCCGCTTATCAATACCGCAATGGAAGCCGCGGTGAGTGATCATGGGGTGCAATCCGACCTAAAGTCCAAAGAGATGGCCAAAATCATTTCCAAAAGTGCGCCCGCCGTCATGCGGGACCTTGTGATCGCAGATCCATCTTTGATTGGGCAGACTGTTGAATTAAAATTTTTGGCGAATTCGTGGATTGATGGTTACCTAAAAGGGCGCGTCACCCGTGACAGTATTGCCAACAACAAAAACGTATCCTCAGAGCAATTGGATTTTGTCGATCTCATGGTGGACGCTGGCGTTATCTACAAAGGCTTTAACCTTAATTTTATATTAGGTGCAGACGCATCTGATCAACGCCCAGAAGATGCAGGGATCGGTGTCGCGATGCTTGGGTCTTTGGCAATGATGGTTGTCGTTTTGGTTTTAGCGTTACCGATTGGGGTCGCGGCTTCAATCTATCTAGAAGAATTTGCGCCGAAAAATCGGATTACGGATATCATCGAAGTCAACATTGCCAATCTTGCGGCGGTTCCTTCGATTGTCTTTGGTATTTTGGGGCTTGCTGTATTTATTAATACCATGGAGCTGCCCCAATCCGCGCCGCTGGTGGGGGGCTTGGTGTTAACGCTCATGACGTTGCCCACAATCATTATTTCCACACGTGCGGCGCTAAAAGCAGTTCCTCCAAGCATCCGAAGTGCGGCTTTAGGTATTGGTGCATCAAAGATGCAATCCGTCTTTCACCATGTTTTGCCACTGGCAGCCCCTGGTATTCTGACTGGTACGATCATTGGTTTGGCCCAAGCCCTTGGGGAAACGGCACCACTATTGTTGATCGGTATGATTGGATATATCGCATCGAATATGCCCGAAACCATTGCCCAAGGGTTTCTATCCCCAAATTCGGCAATGCCGGCACAAATTTACGAATGGGCAAAACGGGCTGATCCTGCGTTTTATGAACGGGCATGGGGCGGTATTATTATCCTACTCGTTTTCCTAGTAACTATGAATACAATCGCCGTACTTTTGCGTCGTCGTTTTGAACGTCGGTGGTAAAACGATGAAAGATCAAGCTATGACCACACTGGAGACATCCGTGACAGATCAAAACAACAAATTCAGCGCCAATAATGTTGATGTATATTACGGAGAGACGCACGCGATCAAAGACGTCAGCGTGAATATTGAAAACAACACAGTAACCGCTTTTATCGGTCCGTCTGGCTGTGGCAAATCCACATTTTTGCGGTGCCTCAATAGAATGAATGACACAATCGATATTTGTCGTGTGACGGGTGATATTCGCTTGGACGGCGAAGACATCTATAATGCCAAGGTCGATCCTGTTCAGCTGCGCGCCAAAGTCGGAATGGTGTTTCAAAAACCAAACCCATTTCCCAAGTCGATCTATGACAATATCGCTTATGGGCCTCGTATCCACGGGCTTTTTAAAACCAAAGCTGACTTGGATGGTATTGTCGAAAACTCGCTACGTCGTGCGGCGATCTGGGACGAGGTAAAGGACCGGCTTGATGCGCCTGGCACTGGATTGTCGGGCGGACAACAACAGCGGATCTGTATCGCGCGTGCGATCGCTACTGCGCCAGATGTTTTGTTGATGGATGAACCATGTTCTGCGCTTGATCCCATTGCAACCGCCCAAGTCGAAGAGTTGATTGACGAATTGCGGGAAAATTTTTCCGTTGTGATCGTCACACACTCGATGCAACAAGCGGCGCGCGTAAGCCAGAAAACGGCTTTTTTCCACATGGGGAATTTGGTGGAATTTGGCGATACAACCAAAATATTCACCAACCCAGAAGATCCACGCACTGAAAGCTATATCACCGGACGTATCGGATAGGAGAGCCCTTATGAATTCGACACAACACATTCGATCCGCCTTTGATCGCGATCTTGAAAAACTTCAGGCGCAGATGCTAAAAATGGGCGGCATGGTCGAAACCGCAATTTTGGACGCCGCAAAATCGTTTGAAACACGTGACCTAGATCTTGCCGATCAAGTGCGCGCACGTGACAAAGTCATTGACCAGATCGAAGCGCAAATTAACGAAGACGTCACACGGATCATCGCGCTTCAAGCGCCCGCAGCCCGTGACTTGCGCCTGCTTTTGTCGATCCTAAAAGTGTCTGCTAATCTGGAACGGATTGGGGACTATGCCAAAAATATGGCCAAACGCACCCATGTTTTGCTGCAAATGCCACAGATTGAAAATTCATCTGTGTCGCTTAGACGTTTGTCGCGAGAAGTGCAGTTAATGCTCAAGGATGTGTTGGATTCCTATGTAAACCGTGATGTCGAACTTGCCCTTGATGTTATCGTTCGTGACAAAGATGTAGATGAACTTTATAATGGGCTTTTTCGTGAATTTCTAACCCATATGTTAGAAGATCCGCGCAATATTACGGCCTGTATGCATTTGCATTTTATCGCCAAAAACATTGAACGTATGGGCGATCATGTGACGTCTATTGCGGAACAAGTGGTGTTTGCTGTGACGGGTGAAATGCCAACCGAAAAGCGTGATAAAGGTGATAAAACATCAACTGATTTGAGCATGTCACAGGAATAGGTCATGTCAGCGCGCCCAACAATATTGGTGGTCGAAGACGAAGCAGCACAGCGCGAAGTGCTGCGATATAACCTAGACGCCGCAGGATATGATGTTGTTGCGGCCGACAATGGCGAAGATGGGCTGTTGTTGGCTTATGAAACAGTGCCAGATTTAATCATTCTGGATTGGATGATGCCACGTCTTTCGGGTATCGAAGTGTGTCGCCAATTGCGTGCAAAACCAGCAACCAAAGATATTCCAATCATTTTGCTGTCAGCGCGCTCGGAAGAAACCGACAAGGTGCGGGGCCTGGACATTGGGGCCGACGACTATGTTGCCAAACCCTATTCCATTGCAGAACTTATGGCGCGGGTCAAAACCCAGTTGCGCCGAACACGGGCAACTTTGATTGGTGAACAGTTAACATTTGACGATATAACTTTGGATGCAACGACACACAGAGTGTTCCGCGATGGTGACGAAATTAAACTTGGACCAACCGAATTTCGGTTACTTGGCGTTTTAATCGAAAAGCCCGGACGTGTGCTATCGCGGGATCAATTGCTTGATCTGGTTTGGGGGCGCGACATTTATGTAGACAGCCGCACCGTGGATGTACATGTCGGGCGTCTGCGCAAATCCTTGATGAAGAAGAACACCGCAACTGATCCAATTAGAACCGTGCGCGGCGCGGGATATTCATTGGGATAATACATTATCGGGGCAGGGCGTCTTCGTCTTCTGCTCGGGTTGCAAGCCAATCACGAAACAACCTAAGTTTTGGTGAAATTTCATGATCCTTGGCCCAGACAAGGAAATACGCTTTGTCATTGCGACCATCCGCTTGAACCACTTGGACCAATTTGCCGGATGCAAGGTCTTGTTCAATAAGGTATCGCGGCAATAAAGCGACGCCTTGACCGTGCAATACCGCTTGGATCATTGTTGAAAACTGATCAAATACAGGACCAGAGGTTTTGGCAAGCTGGCTTCCTTGCTTTGTGAACCAATCCGACCATGCCGTTGGGCGTGTTTCCATATGCATCAAAGGTGCTTGGGCCAAAGCTGTGATAGATGTCAGGTTATTGTGCTTGATAAACTCTGGGGTTGCGACCGGAACGCAATATTCTTGCATTAATTTCAAGGCATCCACATTTGGCCAGTCAGGTGCCCCAAAGTGTAGGGCTGCATCTATAGGGTCTTCGTTAAAATCAAACGGGCGCAACCGTGTCAGCATGTTTAACGTAATATCTGGGTGACGCGCCGAAAATTCTGATAGCTTTGGCATTAACCACCGCATCCCAAATGCCGGTAAAATAGCCAAAGTTAATGTGCCCCCCATATGATCAGAGCGCAATTTAGATGTTGCTGATCGGATCAGTGACATGCCTTTTCTAACGTCTTCAAGATACACGCGCGCCTCGCGGGTCAACAAAAGGCGTTGCTTTTCTCGCCGCACAAGAGGCACATTAAGGTATTCCTCTAATGATTTGATTTGGCGACTTATTGCGCCTTGAGTTTGCCCTAACTCCGAAGCAACAGCAGAGGCGGTTCCAAGTGACTCTAACAAATCTAAAGCACGCAAAGCGCCAAAAGGAGGAAGATTTAGATCCCGTGACATAATATGACAAAACCTCATAAAGTTTTGACAAACTAGCTATATCTTCGTAAAAAACAAGCGGTATATTTGCGGCAACAGTTTAATCAAAGGATCGCGTTATGAAAGATATTCCTTACCTCAAGCCAAAAGATGCCCCAGATCTAAGCAGTTTTAACTGGGCAGATCCCTTTTATTTGAATGATCAACTCACCGAAGAAGAGCGGATGCTTGGCGAAGGAGCCCGTGCCTATGCGCAAGACAAGCTTCAACCGCGCGTCGTTGATGCCTATCGTGAAGAAAAAGCAGCGCCCGAAATATTCCGTGAAATGGGCGCTATGGGCTTGTTGGGATGCACACTGCCAGAAGAATATGGTGGGCTAGGGGCCGGATATGTGTCTTATGGTGTGATTGCGCGTGAAATTGAACGCGTCGATAGTGGCTATCGGTCAATGATGTCGGTCCAGTCTTCGTTGGTTATGTATCCGATTTATGCCTATGGCAGTGAAGAACAGCGGAAAAAGTATCTTCCTGGACTTGCCAGCGGTGAATTGATTGGCTGTTTTGGGCTTACGGAACCTGATGCAGGGTCGGATCCTGCAGGTATGAAAACACGGGCAGAAAAAACCGCCAACGGGTATAAAATAACCGGCGCTAAAATGTGGATTTCAAACGCGCCGTTCGCCGATGTCTTTGTAATTTGGGCAAAATCCGAAGCACATGGCGGCAAAATTCGTGGATTTGTTTTGGACAAGGATACCACGGGTTTATCAGCACCGAAAATCATGGGGAAAATGTCTCTTAGAACATCGACAACAGGTGAAATCGTCATGGACGGCGTTGAAGTTGGTGAAGATGCGCTTTTGCCAAATGTTGAAGGCCTAAAAGGACCATTTGGGTGTTTGAACCGTGCGCGTTATGGAATTGCATGGGGCGTTATGGGCTCTGCTGAATTCTGTTGGCATGCAGCGCGTCAATACGGGTTGGATCGAAAGCAATTCAACCGTCCGTTGGCTCAAACCCAGCTGTTTCAGAAAAAACTAGCTGATATGCAAACCGAAATTACCCTTGGGCTTCAGGCTGCATTACGGGTTGGACGTTTGATGGATGATGCCAATGCAGCGCCGGAAATGATCAGCTTAATCAAGCGCAACAATTGCGGTAAAGCGCTAGACATTGCGCGTGTTTCTCGTGACATGCACGGCGGCAACGGAATTTCTGAAAGTTTTCAGATAATGCGCCACATGTGTAATTTGGAAACTGTGAATACTTATGAGGGCGCGCACGATGTGCATGCATTGATCCTAGGGCGCGCCCAAACAGGTCTTCAAGCGTTCTTTTAAACGATAGGTGGCGGTATTTATTTGATCATAAATACCGCTTTTTCCTATATCTATTATACGCATAATAAGTATTATGTTAAAATAATTGCAATATTTACCATATTTATCACCAATTAAGGTGATTTGGATAGTTGTATATGACTTTCAATCATGTCACTGTAATTTATACTTACTTAATACAGTGGATTAGCTTGATTGTAGCATTAGGTATGGAAATCCTGACTTTGTGTTTTTCTAGTCATTTATGATTTGCTACCTTTAATAACAAAAGCCACCCAACGAGCTTAGCGCTTTTGTAGATAGGCAAATGCATGGATCGATCACTGGTTCAATACCTTGTAAATGTGACAAATTCCCGGTCTGTCGAAGAGTTGTGGGATATGCATTGCCGCAAAATGCGTGAATATGGCTTTGATAAAATTTTATACGGATTTACGCATTTTTCGACCCCAAATGGATTTGGTAATCCCGACGATTTTATCGTTCTTACAAATCATTCAACCGAATATATTGATCAGTTTGTGAAAACCGGATTGTTCTTGGATGCCCCTATGGTGAAGTGGTCTGTCGAAAACGAAGGCACAACCAGTTGGTCCATTATGCAAGATAAATTCAACAATGGTGAGCTGAACGAAAAAGAATTAAACGTTCTTCAATTCAACATTCAACACGGTGTGGTTGCAGGGTACACAATTAGTTTTAAGGCAATGTCACATCGGTCTCGGGGTGCAATTGCATTGACTGCGGCATCGGGCGTTAATCAATCGCAAATTGATGATGTTTGGTTGGAACATTCCGATGATCTTATATTGCTGAACAATGTTGTTCACCTGAAAATCTTGTCCCTCCCCTACACCACTATGTCCGGCCGGCGTTTAACTCGCAGACAACGAGAGGCGCTTGAATGGGTTGGTGACGGAAAAACGACTCAGGATATTGCGATTCTTATGGGTCTAACACCTGCGACCGTGGAAAAACATTTACGTTTGGCTCGGGAAACTTTGGGCGTTGAAACCACAGCTCAGGCTGTTTTGAAGGCAGCTTTCCAAAATCAAATGTTTACAATCGAAGCGTAAAATACCTAAGCATCTGTAATAAATTACTTATTTATGCAAAGTTGACTTGCACGTTATAATAGGTACGGAAATCCTGACTTTGTATTTGTCCCATCAAAATGGATAGTGAACGTGTTCCGTGAGTAGTGGATTTAGCCATAGGGACTAAGAGTTTTCTAACCTAGTAATTTCTAGGCACTAGCTTTCTCTCCGGGTAACCGGACGCTAGTTTGGCGGTTTATAGTCGATCGTCAAACTAGCTCTTAGTTTCTCAGTTTTGTGCCCATCCTCATCCCCAATGTCCTTTGGGCACAAAAAAGCGCTACTGAGAGTATCAGTAGCGCTTTATTATTTAGCAAAGTGAATGACTTAGCCTTTAGCTGCTTTTGCAACTTCTGCGGCAAAATCTTCTACTTTTTTCTCGATGCCTTCGCCAACTTCTAGACGAATGTAGCCCACGATTTCCACGCCTGCTTCTTGAGCGGCTTTTTCAACTGTTAGGTCTGGGTTGATTACGAAAGCTTGACCAAGCAATGTGACTTCGCCCATGAACTTTGCCATACGGCCTTCGATCATTTTTTCGATAACGGCTTCTGGTTTACCAGATTCACGCGCTTGCTCGGTTAGAACATTGCGCTCGCGCTCTACGACGGATGGGTCCAAATCAGCAACGCTCAACGCCTGTGGGTTAACCGCAGCAATGTGCATTGCCACTTGACGACCGAAGTCTGCGTTTGATCCTTTTAGGGAAACCAAAACGCCGATTTTACCCATGCCATCTGTTGCCGCATTGTGAACATAGCTCACAACTTCGTCACCAGTGATAGACGCCATACGACGCAAAGACATGTTTTCGCCGATTGTCGCAATTTTATCTGTCAAAATGTCAGATACTTTCTTGCCGCCAACATCTGCATTCGCAAGCTCTTCTACCGTTGACACAGTCAAAGCAGCCGTTGTGAACCCTGCGACCATTTGCTGGAAGTCTGCGTTTTTACCGACAAAGTCAGTTTCAGAGTTTACTTCCAAAGCAACGCCTTTGCCGCCTTCGACAGCAACAGAAACAAGACCCTCTGCCGCAACACGGTCAGATTTCTTTGCGGCTTTAGCCAAACCTTTGGTGCGAAGCCAGTCAATCGCTGCTTCGAAATCGCCATCGGTTTCAGTCAACGCTTTTTTCGCGTCCATCATGCCTGCGCCTGTTGTTTCGCGCAGTTCTTTTACCATAGCTGCTGTGATCGCCATTTTGGTATCTCCTGAATTTAAATAAAGGATGGCGCGAGTTTCCCCGCGCCAGAATTGAATTCTGGGGTCAGTGGCTTACGCCTCTGCTGTGGCCTCGGCAACTGCTTCTTCTACAGGTGCTTCTTCCATTGCGCCCAAATCAACGCCAGCAGCGCCAAGTTGTGCGGACATGCCGTCAAGCGCTGCGCGGCTTGCAAGATCTGTATAAAGAGCGATTGCACGTGCTGCATCGTCATTACCTGGGATGATGTAATCAATGCCTGCTGGTGAGCAGTTTGTATCAACAACAGCAACAACTGGGATACCCAATTTATTTGCTTCTGCGATTGCAAGAGATTCTTTTTTAACGTCGATTACGAACAACAAATCAGGAACGCCGCCCATTTCGCGGATACCACCCAAAGATGCCTGAAGTTTTGCTTGCTCACGTTCCATGCCAAGACGTTCTTTTTTCGTAAGACCTTCGGCGCCATCAACCATTTTTTCATCGATTGATTTTAGACGGCTGATTGACTGAGAAACAGTCTGCCAGTTTGTCAATGTGCCGCCCAACCAACGGTGGTTCATATAGTACTGTGCGCATCTTTCTGCAGCTTCAGCAACAGGAACCGCAGCTTGGCGTTTCGTGCCGACGAATAGAATGCGTCCGCCTTTTGCAACTGTATCACGCACAACTTTCAACGCTTGATCAAGAAGCGGGGCAGTTTGTGTTAGATCCATGATGTGGATGCCGTTACGCGCGCCGTAGATATACTCGGCCATGCGTGGGTTCCAACGCTGTGTTTGGTGACCAAAATGAACGCCAGCTTCTAGCAATTGGCGCATGGTAAACTCTGGTAGAGCCATGTGTCTTTCCTTTTCCGGTTTTCGCCTTGATGGGGGTCGTGAAAGCATTTGCTTCAACCGGCGGACACTACAAGGATTTCTCCCTCATAGGCCCATATCCCCATCTGCGGATTTCAATGTCGCTGCGCATACACAACTTTGGTGCGCTCTGCAAGGGCTAGGCGCGCAGAATAATGTAAAAAGCCGCCCTACCCCATAACGCGTTCAACACACCAATAAAGCCCGACCGCTGCAATCACCATCGAACTTGGGATCGCAATGACGCTTCTGTAGAATGTTTTTTTGCCAAACCAAAGCCCAACGGCAAGAAAGGCGCCTGCGACGACGGCCAGTTGACCGAATTCAACGCCAATATTGAAGCCCACCAATGCCGGTATGAACTGCGCCTGTGGCAACCCAAACTCGCCAAGGACACTTGCGAAACCCAATCCATGCAATAATCCAAAGCCAAAAATAACCAAAGGACGCCATTTTGACATGCGCGTCACAAAGATGTTTTCTATAGCGACATAAGCAATAGACGCGGCAATCAAGGGTTCGACAATAGATGGCACAACCACAATCCACCCCAGCGCACCAGCCGCCAGCGTGACAGTATGCGCCAAAGTAAATGCTGAAATCTGCCACAATAGCGGACGCAATTTCGGGCTGAAAAAGAACAAGCCAAGCACGAACAGAATGTGGTCTAGCCCCATGGGAATAATGTGGGCAAATCCCACTGGGACGTAATCGGCAAACACGCGCCATCCAGATTGTGCAGCGCGGTCTGAATTTTCAATTAGATCGCTTTGCTCTGCATTTTGCAAAAACTGTGTTAACCCGTTTTCCACTCCTTGCTGTCTAAGAATAAGACCGCCCAAATCAGCAGCCCAAGAAAATTGAACACCTGTGACGGTTTGGCCGGTTTGCTGGGTGTCGGCTGCCAATTCAAGATGTGTAAACCGTGGTAATTCGGTGTTACCCACAGGATCGACACGCACCGACGTTATAACAAGCGACAGTGGCTCACCATTTTCGGTAACAAGCTCAAATTTTTCAGAAATATCTATCCATGCAGATTTAATTTTGCCTTCAATAACATCAGGCAGTTCTTGGCGCAGAGTGTCATATTGTGCTGCATTTTCTGCATCATTTGTGTCTTCTACCTGAGAAAGGTCTATTTCAGCCAAAATTGCTTCGCCAGAAGTTCGGATTTTCATAACAACTTGCTTGTCTTCTAGCCAAAGGTCAGCAATGCTTGGTACAACTTCATGAGACTCTGCGACACGTGCAAAGACAAATGAAAATGCAAACAACGCAGCTAATATCATTAAGGATTTATTGACCGTGTGGTTTCGAAATATTTTTTGCATCCCTGCACTCCTATTTTTTTTAGTTGGGCCAACGGTCCTGTTTGGTCATGAACTATGGCTTGAGCCGACAAAATATCAAGCTGAAACCGGGCAAATTGTTGGAATAAATATCAGAAACGGAGAAAATTTCTCCGGAATTACATTGTCTTATTTTCCAAACCGGGTTGATAGCTTTTATTGGGCGCAAGGATCCAATCAATCTGATGTTGTTGCACGCTCAGGTGACATCCCCGCCGCGTCTGTGGCGTTTGACACCGCGGGTTTGGTTAGCTTTGTTTATCAATCTAGCAAAAGCAGTTTGACCTATACAAACTGGGAAAAGTTCAAGAATTTCATTGATCACAAAGATTTGCATTTTGCCCTTGCAGATCATCAAAGTCGTGGTCTTCCTGAAACCGGATTTAAAGAGGTGTATTTTCGGTTTTCCAAGGCTCTGGTTGGAATAAACACTGCCGAAGGCCAAGATAGGGTTTTTGGCTTGGAAACGGAATTTGTCGCTTTGGAAAACCCTTATTTAGATGATCTAAGGGATGGGTTTAGCGTCGCTTTGTTATATCAAGGTGCCCCTAGAAAAAATGCTCAGATCGAAGTTTTTGAACGTGATCCTTCCGGAACTGTTGCCGTGTTCAAACAAACAACCGATGACCAAGGTCACGCACGCATTTCTGTAAAGCCGGGGCATCAATATCTTTTGGATGCGGTGGTTTTACGGCAACCTAGTGACGCATTGGCACAAGACACCGGTGCCGTTTGGGAAAGCCTATGGGCGGCACTAACATTTGAGGTCCCACAATGACGCGACGCGACCCACCAACAATTATCTGCATCGGGAGCGTGATGTGGGATATCATTGGCAAAAGCTCGATTGTGACCGATCGTGGCGATGACGTACCCGGTGACATTTCGCGCGAACCTGGTGGGGTTGCGTTCAATATCGCGCATAGTTTGTTGTCACACGGACGTCAGCCAACGTTACTGTCGGCAATCGGCAAAGACACCGAAGGAAGCGAATTGATCAATGCCTGTGCCGCGCTGGGTTTGGATATGGATTACATATATCGCCCTTCTGATCTGGCAACAGACCATTATTTAGGGGTCGAGGATCCAAATGGATTGGTAATCGCAATTGCGCAAACCAAAACGCTAGAAACCTGTTCGGCCAAGGTTATCCGGCCTTTGTTGAATGGGGACATCGGAACATTAACCAAACCTTTTACGGGAACACTGGTTATTGATACAAATTTATCTACAAAAACGCTTACCGATATGGCCAATAGCGCTGCTTTTTCGGACTGTGACATTAAGCTGACTGCCGCATCTCCGCACAAAGCGAAACGTCTTTTGCCGTTTCTGGGCCATCCACGCTGCACGATCTATTGTAACCTCGCAGAAGCAGAAACAATTTGCCAAAGCTTTTTGAACAATTCACGCGAAGCCGTTGAGCAATTGTTAAAACGTGGTGCGGCACATGCCGTCGTGACGGATGGCACGCGCATGGTGTCCGAAGGTGGTCAGCTAAGCGGTATCCTAAGCGCCCTACCCGCAGCAATTACAGCGAAACGTGTCACGGGTGCGGGTGATGTGTTTATGGCATCCCATATAAATGCAATGCTCTGCGAAAGCAGCCGAGAAGCCGGTTTGGAGCGCGCAATTTTAGCCGCCACACAACATATCACATCAGAGGTAAATAAGCTGTGAAAATAAACTACACGTCCGAAGTAAAGCAAGCCTTGGAACAAAAACGCCCTGTTGTTGCTTTGGAAAGTACAATCATTACCCATGGAATGCCGTGGCCGCAAAATTATGAAATGGCGCAAAAAGTAGAAGCCACCGTTCGTGAAAATGGCGCAACGCCTGCAACAATAGCGGTTATTGAAGGCGAAATTTACGTTGGTTTGACCGCTGAAACATTAGAAGCACTTGCCAAGACGCAAGATGCGCTGAAATTATCCCGTGCCGATTTGGCTATTTGCATGGCAAAAGGATTAACCGGTGCGACAACTGTTGCCGCGACAATGATTATTGCAAATTTGGCTGGTATATCAGTGTTCGCAACAGGTGGAATTGGTGGTGTCCATCGTGGTGCCGAACTTAGCTTTGATATATCTGCCGATCTACAAGAATTGGCGCAAACCCCAGTTAGTGTTGTGGCCGCCGGACCCAAAGCTATTCTGGACATCCCCAAAACGCTTGAGGTTTTGGAAACCCTTGGTGTGCCAGTTATCGCCTTTGGACAGGATGATCTTCCTGCGTTTTGGTCGCGGTCGTCCGGTTTGCAGGCGCCTTTGCGTATGGATACCGCGCGTGACATTGCCAGAGCGCATGAAATCAGGAAAACATTGGGATTGCCGGGCGGTCAGCTGATTGCCAATCCTGTTCCATTGGACAAAGAGATCCCCAAAGATCACATTGACCCAATTATTCAAGTGGCCTTGGACGAGGCCGAAAAGCGTAATATTTCGGCTAAAAAAGTAACACCGTTCTTGTTAACCAGAATACTTGAGCTCACGGATGGGCGATCATTGGACACAAATATTGCTTTGGTGTTGAATAATGCGCGGTTGGCTGCCGAAATTGCCTCTGAACATTCAATGCTTGGACAATAATTCAAATAACACCAAAGTTATGATTGTTCATCAAGCGTTTGCTGCTTAGATGTGTGTCTAACAGATGAGGACAACATGAGCACGCCAATTCCCAAATCGCGATTTCTAGCGCGCCTTCGAACAAGTTTTTTAACCGGTATCGTCGTTATTGCACCGGTTGGATTGACTGTGTGGTTGGTATGGACTGTTGTGGGATGGGTGGACGGGTTTGTTTTACCGTTCGTGCCAGATGCCTATCAGCCTGACAATTTCTTTTACACCGTTCTAGGGATTGAAACACCTGTCAACATTCGCGGCGTTGGCGCTGTGTTTTTCCTTATGTTTACCACGTTTGTGGGATGGCTGGCCAAAGGATTGATTGGCCGGTCCCTCATTAAATGGGGCGAAAATGTAGTCCATAGAATGCCAGTGGTCCGATCAATCTATTCCGGCGTCAAACAATTGGCCGAAACCGTTTTTGCCCAAACCGACCGGTCATTCGAAAAAGCCTGTATGATTGAATATCCACGCAAGGGAATTTGGGCGATTGGTTTTATTTCCACCCCGGCCAAAGGCGAAATTTCAAAACGTGCCGGACCAGAAGATGAAATTTTATCCGTTTTCTTGCCCACAACGCCAAACCCGACCTCTGGGTTTTTATTGTTTCTTCCTAAATCGGAAGTCGTAGAATTAGATATGACAATTGAAGAAGCCGCAAAGTTGGTAATTTCGGCAGGATTGGTGTATCCAAATGATCAAAAGACCATTTCAAATAAAGAGTAATCAATGACTTTATTTACAAAATTTGTGCCCATTGCGCTTTGCGCGCTTGCAATAACGACAACCCCGGTTTCGGCGGATTTAAATGCGGCGCAAACCGCGCTGGTTCAAAAGGATTTCCCCCGCGCATTAAGTGAAGCGCGCATAATTCGTCAAACGCATCCTATTGATGCAATTCTTATCGAAGCCCGTGCTTTGCTAGAATTGGGACAGCCCGAAAAAAGCGAAGCATTGATGCAAAAATTGGTTCAGGCGGCGCCAAAATTCTATGCGGCCCGTATGTTGTTGGGGGCATCCCTGATGGCGCAAAACAAGCGCACAGCGGGCGAAATTCAATATCGCCGCGCCTTGGATCTTGCCACAACAAAAGAGCAACGGACCCTAACATCAAGCATTCTGCAAAATATTCAATCGCGTCGGGCCTTTAGCATAGATGGTGCTTTTGGATTTATTCCCAGTACAAATATTGGCAAAGCAACCACAAATAAAACTGTGGAATTGACCTATGGCGATGCTACGATCACAAGCGACAAACAAAAATCGGGAATTGGGGTTCACGGATCACTTAGTGTTGCGCGCAATTTTTATCTGGCCAATGGGTTTCGGTTATCCCTAGGGGTCAGCGGTTATGAACGGCGCTATAAGGATACAAGCTATAACCAAGCCTCACGTAGTTTTAAAATAAGTCTAACAGACATCCGCCCCGTCCGCGCAACATCAGATTTATTTCTAAGCTATAGAACATCAACCTTTGCCGGTGATCCCTATTCAACAACTATGTCCACTGGGATTACCACGGCTTATTGTTTGACCAAAAATTGCAAAGCCTTTCGAACCGGACTGACCATCGATAAAACAACATTAGCTGAGAGCACGCACCCATATAGCTATGGTGTCAAGGCATCAGGATCGATTGACCTTTACAAGAAACCGAACATGGTTATCACCGCAACAGGTGAACTACAAAAGCGGCATTCACAGAATATAAATTACGATTACAAAGCCGTAAGTGTCGGTTTACGCGGTGTTTATCTGCCTGCTGGCTCTGACATTGTTGTTTCAGGCGGCATAAATCGTTCACTTAAAAAATGGACGGATATAGCGGCTCTGTTTGTGGATCGTCGATTTGATTTGTCTTGGGAATATAACCTAAGCTTGAAAAATCCAAAGCTAAGTTATTTTGGGTTTACGCCATCGTTGGACTATACATTTACCGATAAAAATCGTCGATTGCTTTTTATGAAATCAAAAGTCACGACGTGTTTTTGGGTGTTTCAAACGCATTTTAGACAAGAATAAAAGGCCCGCGTTTAAACGGGCCTTTTTGAATTATTTTTTACCACTGAACGTTGTCAAAAGTTCGCGTCCACCTGATCCTGATATCGTTGCCGCACCTGCAACTTCTGCTGCTTGTGGTCCTGCGAAAACGCCAGAAGCATTGATTTCTGGTGAATTAAACCGAGTGGTGCTGCCAGCTGTTCCAAATCCTGAAACCGTTGCAGTGGTGTTGTTCCCTGCTGCAAAACTTGAACCGTTCATATCTAATTGATCAAGTTCGACATATTCAGCACCGGTTGACGTATATTCCGTAGGCACCCCATTCACAAGCGTAAACAAAGGATTATCAAGCGTTAATCCGTTCATTTTCACTTTTACCATAGCGGTTCCGAAATTTGCGGTAACAGTGGTCGGCATAACCCCGGAATACTGACCGGCGCCGGTTGTCAAAGTAACATTTGCATGACCTGTAAATTCAGCAGTACCGCTTGGTAAATCCCGTGGATCGGTTTTAATCGCGATAAGCTTGGTGGCGCCCCCTGAATTTTGCAAAGCTGACACATAGTCAAGTGCGGATCCATCTGACGCTTTGGAGCGAAGATCATCTGTCGCCAAAGCAACAGATACAGAATTTACACCAACAGTGTCCGAGGCACCATCAAAGGTCAAACTGCTTGTTGACGTCGCCGCGGTTGAAGAATTCAACGAAACACCGGTGACATCTATCTGATCTGTAGCAATCGCCAATTTATCATAGTCTATAATAATATCTTCATCATCGGTATTGCTTCCGCCACATGCAGCAAGAGATAAACTAACAAGCGACGCTGTTGTGATTTTTAAAATTGTGTTCTTTTTCATAATCTTATCCCAATACCTTAAAATTCGAAATGATCGACGGTTAGGTCAGAAGCATCAATTCCAATCAACGTAATCCTACCATTCCCACTTTCAAAAACAGCGTTACCATCCGAGTCATTACTAATCGACATTGTCCCGTTTCCAAGTGCCGCCTGAAGCGACGCCGCATTATTTACAGACCCAAAATTCAACAATTTTATGGTATCGATCCCAATTTCAAAATCAGCCATCGCCAACATTTGAACATCGGCAATGTCGTCAGGCCACGATGACATCAACGCATCTAAATCGACACGACCAATCACATCATTGCCATCGCCCGAGCGGAATTCAAACGTGTCCGCACCATATCCAGCTTGAAGAATGTCGTTCCCACGGCCACCCAAAAGAACATCATCACCGAAGTAATAAACGGAACCAACATCACCAATGATGATATCGTTGCCATCGCCGCTTTTAAAAATGTCATTGCCATAACCGCCACAGTAGAAATCATCTATCGTATTGGTTTCTTCGGGGGGTGTTTCGGCTTCTTCATCTTCAAAGGTGTTGTTGCCGGATAAGGAAACACCTTGGTCAGCACCGGCTCCGCCGTTAATTGTATCGTCACCTGTGGCATCAAAAATTTGATCGTTGCCATCGCCACCATTGACCGAGTCATTCCCTTCGCCGCTATCGACAACGTCATCCCCGGCGCCAAGGTCCACGACATCATCGCCCGCCCCGCCGTCGATTGTGTCGTTACCAGAGCTTCCGGTAACCGTGTCATCCCCGCCAGTAAGGGCAACTTCTTCTGTATTGTCTTCTTCGATATGAACGATTGTTCCACCTTCGCTTGATGTAACAAGATCGCTTACAGTGACAACCTCACCTTCATCAGTGCCATTTGCAAAACGGATTTCTTCGACGTCCTTTAGTTGGATTATAATCTCACCGGTT
>JAHEJA010000023.1 GCA_024639125.1 Paracoccaceae bacterium | reverse complement strand
CCTTCTCGGCGGCGTCTTTCGATGTCTGTGGCTTCTTCGTCATCTCGATCTCCTAATCGATAAGATGAACCAGAAATCCTCCGTTATTCAAAGCTTCAAATCTGTCCCAATGGTGCTGACGCCACACAGGAAGCGCATCATTGTAGGAGATATCAGGGGGAATAAACTGCAAAAGTCCCGACACAAAGTCATCTAGATTAATGACAGCAGGCAGACCTAGAGTTCCATTCCAGCCATTTTTATCCATTGCATAGCTGCTGAGTTGATCCACCTCTGCTGATTTAGATTGCACCTGCGTTAACTCACGGTTTGAGTTAAAATAGGCATCTACGTCATACGACAGATACATAGCTTGTTTGATATTGGATAAAGCCATATCAAGTTGAACACCTAAATCTTGTTCAACTTGAAGTTTCAGCTCTGAATATATATTCCTAAATCGCTGCTGTAAGTCACGAAAGGTCTCGTCGGGCAAGCGCACAAAGTCAGTCTTCCTAGCGAATTTCAACCCGCCTTTCGGTGAATTAAAAACAAATAAAGTTGAACGGTGTTGAGCTAATTCAGCTTTGACATGTTCGATATCAATCAGCTGATTATCTTTAAGATCTAGATCGAATTGCATCACGCCATTGGGGTGTATGGATTCATCATTAAGCCAACTACTGATTGGCTGATCAATTGAAGGAATTACAATAGGTAGTTCATTTCTCTTTATGCGTTGGCGAACCAAATTATCTTGGTTGCACCGGATCAAATCTATTGTTTCCTTGAAGTGATCACTTCGTACTAGATTGAGGCACTCCTCGATCCCGATGTGACTTAAGTAACGTTTCGTTAACTGATTTACTCTTGGTGCGTAAAATACATGCATTATAAATCCCGTTAAATTATTGAAAATAATGGTTCCTGAGCTCCTTTTAAACTCACAAATACACTTGGGATGTGGTACCAGGAGTGCCCCTCATAGGGTGGAACTTTATAAATTATCGAATGAGTAAACGGGTGATCACCTATTCTTCCAATTTCATAATCGCTGTTGAAAAACCTGTTTACTTTTGCATCATCCACATAAGTACATCAGCTTCTTTCCATGCCACCGCACGTCGACCTATCTTCACTTGCTTTGGGAAACTTCCATCTGTCATCATTGCGTAAATTGATGAACGTGATAGCCCCGTTAAACATTCAACTTGGTGTCTTCTTAGAAATTTCATTATGTTTTTCCTTTTTCAAATTTATTGTGAGTAAAATAATAAAACAGGTTGAACATAAACTCGTGGAAAACAAAGGTTCCTAAATTTTCCTACACTGGTGCCCTGTGTCTAAATAGGTGGTTTTTTATATTTCTGCCACACCTTTTGCACAGCATCATAATTTGAACATGAAAGTAATGTTCGTCGTTCTCGCATTAACGCTGCAACCGCTTCGCCTACTGCATCACAAGCACTCATCTTGTCTAAAGTCGCATCGTTCCTAGTTGCCTTAAGTCCATGCTCCTTCGCAAATGAAACTGCTGCACCAATTAGCCTTGTTTCTGTCTCTGGCCTTTTTCGCCGCCCTATTTGACTTTTTTTCAAATCTGAGGGTGGATCGAGTAAATGTTCAACTAAAAACGACTGTAGTTTTTCAGGCAACGGTTTTGAATAATAAACACATATTGCGCAGCCAAAAACTAATATATTATACGAATGTGCACAGTTCTTTTTCCTAGTAAGAAGCGTGTCCAGATAATGCTCTAAATCGTGAGAGACCATATGCTGAAGTAGTTCAAACTGATCGGGGTCGGCTTCCAAAAATGCAATGGGATCATAAACATTTTCTTTTGAGAGGTGAGGATCATCAAAATCAGTGTTCTCGTAAGCGTAAGCTAATTTCGAACCCTCTAAATTATGAATAAAGACTATAACACGTTTAACAATTGATGCGTAGGGTAATTTTTCATCAATACCTTTCTTGACCCACATCTCGTTGGAGCTTTGTTTCAGTTTATCCATCAAAACAGTCATAGTCTACGCACCTTGAGTTTTAAACGAGCCTCTACAACAAATATGCAAAAATAAATGCTAAGTATATGCTCTATCCATTGACGCTATCTTGCTTGCATCGGATAGACTCTGGATTTTATGGGGGTTATTGTGGGGGTCTATATCCGTCAATTATAAAAAATTATTCAAAATCAATAACTTATATAAATCTATGGCGGACAGACAGGGATTCGAACCCTGGAGACGGTCTCCCGCCTACACACTTTCCAGGCGTGCGCCTTCGACCACTCGGCCACCTGTCCGTAGGCGGCTGTTTACTGTCACTTTGGGGGGGGATGCAAGAGCAAATATGGAATTCGCGCTATAAAAGTTTGGCGCTAGGAATTATCAAAGACTATATGTACGCGGCGGTTTTGTTTGCCTTTTTTCTCGATTTTAGAAATGCGCACAGGTCCAATTTCACCGGTCCTGCGGACATGTGTTCCACCACAGGGTTGCAGATCTACTTGGCGGGCGTCATTGCCAATCCTGACCAACCGAATACGCCCGCTGCCCCTTGGTGGCTGAACAGATAGCGTTTTGACCAGACCAGGGTTCGCATCCAATTCGTCCTCTGTGATCCAGCGTTCGGTAATTTCAAAATCACCTTGGACCAAATTATTCAGCGCCGCCGTAAGCGCGTCTTTGTCTTGGGGGGGCTCTGACATATCAAAATCTAGGCGGCTTTTGTCAGCCCCGATTGATCCACCTGTTACGGGCAAAGGAATGACAACCGACAACAAATGCAATGCAGAATGCATACGCATATGACGATATCTCCGATCCCAATTGATCTTTTGCATGACCTCTTGGCCAACACTTGGAAGCGCTTTGGGCTCGGCAGGAAGACAAATAAACGCGCCCTCCTCGCCCTTTAATGTGGTGGCAATTTCTAACTGATGATCGCCCCAACTTAACAAACCACTATCGCCAGGCTGACCACCTGATGTCGCATAAAACAAGGAGCGATCCAAAATAATGCCGCCCTCATTTGTCACGGCTATAACCTTGGCCGTAGCGGATTGCGCATAGCTATCGGTTAGATATTCAGGACTTGTTGTCATCGTTACCTCGTCGCAGGGCTTCGGGATTACGGATCCAAAGGTCGCGCTGTGCAAATGGGATTTCAATACCTTCTGCGGCAAACCGTTCTGCAATAGAATGATTGATGTCTGAACGGACTTTCATGCCTGCATTGACATCGCGTAAAATGGCCCGAATTTCAAAATTCAAACTATCGGCACCAAACGCTATAAAAATAACAGAAGGTTCAGGGTTCAAAAGAACCATAGGATGGGCTTGGATAATTTCGTTTAAGATACTTTCTATACGACGTGTATCGTTCCCATATGCCACGCCAATTGGGATGATTACGCGGCCAATTGTATTGCCACGTGTCCAGTTGGTCACAACACCGCTCACCAGATCAGCATTCGGAATAATCACATCCGACCGATCAAAGGTTTCAATACGGGTCGAACGCACGGAAATGTTGCGAACATACCCCATCTGACCACCGACTTCGATCCAGTCACCTTCGGACACAGGGCGCTCGATCAAGAGAATGATCCCTGAGACAAAGTTGGACACAATGTTTTGCAAACCAAAACCAATCCCAACCGACAATGCACCAGCAACAATCGCAAGCGAAGACAAATCCAAACCTGCACTAGAAACAGCAATAATCGCGGCCAGCATGATACCGACATAACCAAAGCCTGATACAATCGCATTCTGTGCGCCGATGTCCATTTTCGTAGTCGGCAGAACGGAATGGCGCAGCGCTGTTTGAATGAAACGGGTGATGAAGTAGCCAATAAAGAAGACAACGAAAAATCCCAAAAAGGACAAAGGAGTAAGGGTTGTCCCACCGATTTTAACACCATCAAGGAATGTAACCCAAAGTTCCCCTAAATCCGATTTCCGAACCCCCCAAAGCAACGCCAGATTTGGCATCGCTATAAATATTTGGATCACCCCAACAATCACCGACAGGAATGATTTCTGATCAATTGGCCGCCTTAAAATCACATTAACCACGCGATTAAGAATGGGCTGCAACGCAACAATCAAAGCAAGCGTGAGCAACGTATTGAAATACGGGAATAATATGAAATTCGCGAATTTATAATACCCAACGACGGTTGCAATTGCGGACAGGATGGCGATCGCTTTACCGATGAGGACCAAAATTGACAGTGTCGAACGGCCAAGCGAAAAAGAGTCACCATCGGGTGCAATTGGTCGTGTCCTGTATTTGAGATTGCGACAGAACGAAAACAACAAATAGCTGGCGACAATGATAAATATTCCACCGACCAAATCGTTTGTCGCCGTTGAATAAAAATCAAAAGTAGCCAGATCGACAAAGATACTGCGCGAAATAAGCACGATTAAGCTGGCAAATATGATCGCCTTAAGCCGCGACGATCCAACCAAGTGACCCGTTTCGGGGTGTAACAAATGCCGCAAAGACCAATAAGTAAAGAAGATCCACGTTGAATATTTTGGCAACTCGCCGACAATAAAATCCCCACGCGCGCCCAAAATACCCGTTGATTGCAACCCAATTGACAAAACAGAAATGCCGAAAATTGGCATAAGCAATGAACCAACAATTTCGCGCAGGACCTGAACTGCCACCATAACAAAGGGCGCATTTTGGTCTAGATCCTTGGTTCTATGGGCAATCACGCGGGCACCAACAAATGCCATGGTAATACCGATTAAAGACAGTAAAAGACCGCCAAAAAAATGCCCAAATTCGAACGTTTCCGGATATATCGAAAACCAATTATTTATTCCAGAAAAAGGAGTGGCAAAGCTCTTGGTTAAATTTTTAAGCACTAGCCCCCAGGCATCAAAATCAAAAGGCGACTGTCCGCGTGACAGCAAAGCCGATGTTTGACGATTCAGCAATTGTTTGTCGATTTCTTTGATAATCCCGTCAGCACGATAAAAAGATTCTGCAGCGCGCGTAGAGGGTGCGCTCATTTCAATAAGCTGCTTATTCAATTCCGTACGACGATCAGCAAAGGGATCAACAGCACCATCTTCGGGCGTTGCCCCAAGTGCCGTTATTTGTTCTTTCAAGATTGTGATACGGTTGGCATTCACACCCTGTTCTTGGTCCAAGCGGGTTCGCCAAACAGCAACATCTTTGCGCAGATTTTCCAAAACGCTTTCAATGGCACGGCCAGAGGCTAAGATTTCTTCGGAATTATTGGCCAGATTGCTCCATTGAGCATAGTCCTCATCCGTCATATTATTGGCGAACGCGACTGTCGCAAATGTGGCCCAAAACGCAAAACAGGTAAGTGCGATAAGTCGAATTATCTTCATTGATCGAAATCCTCAAATACGCCTGGGATGCTTTGTGGTGCGCGATCCAACCAAGACGGCAGTGGCAAGTCTTTGGATTTCAAAAATTCTGGGTTGAACAGCTTGGATTGATAGCGTGTGCCATAGTCACAAAGAATAGTAACGATGGTATGTCCCGGACCAAGATCTTTGGCCATGCGGATGGCACCGGCAATATTGATCCCGCTTGATCCCCCCAAACATAGACCTTCGTGTTCTAGTAAATCAAACACGATTGGCAGTGCTTCATGATCACTGATTTGATAGGAATAATCTGGCGTTAGGCCTTCTAAATTTTTGGTAATGCGTCCCTGCCCGATCCCTTCGGTGATGGATCCACCTTGGGACTTTAATTCGCCATCCGTGTAAAAAGAATGAAGCGCAGCCCCCATGGGATCGGCAAGCCCGATCTTTACGCCTTTTGGCTGCAACGCCAGGGCAACGCCCGCCAATGTTCCGCCCGATCCACAGGCACAGATAAAGCCATCCACCTTGCCATCGGTTTGTTCCCAAATCTCGGGACCCGTGGTTTCGATATGCGCACGACGGTTTGCAATGTTATCGAACTGATTGGCCCAGATCACGCCATTAGGTTCGGTCTTGGCCAATTCTTGCGCCAAACGTTCAGAGTAACGGACATAGTTATTCGGGTTGCGATACGGCGCGGCGGGAACTTGCACCAATTCGGCCCCTGCCAAACGCAGCATGTCTTTCTTTTCTTGGCTTTGGGTTTCGGGAATAACAATCACCGACTTAAACCCCATAGAAGCCCCAACCAAAGCAAGCCCAATACCCGTGTTCCCAGCGGTGCCTTCGACAATGGTGCCACCAGGTTGCAGCAGACCCTTTTCCACCGCATCCTTGATAATATAAAGCGCGGCACGATCCTTGACCGATTGCCCAGGGTTCATGAACTCTGCTTTGCCCAATATTGTGCAGCCGGTTTCTTCGGATGCTTTTTTCAATTTGATCAAAGGTGTGTTGCCAATTGCCTGTGCTAGATCAGATGCAAACTGCATGCTGTGTCCTTTCCCTGAGCCCGACGTTGCGAGCGATGCTTTGCGCAGTGTTAGACTGCTGTGTTCTGTAGTTTTTGTTTGTGTCGCGCCAACCATAACGCCACTGTCAGTGTGGGCAATGCCAGAAGTTGATTTTTATCGGCCATCTGCATCAATTCTTCGTAAGAAAATAGGCGTGACAGGATGTCTTCGTCTTCGCTGGCTTCACCGCCTATTTGCACAATGTCATCCGGTAAGTCAGCAATCCCGACATAAAGATGAAACACTTCGCTTGTTGAACCAGGGCTTGAATATGCACTACTGACGTGGTGCAGAGCCATGATATCAAGGTTGGCTTCTTCTTTGGCTTCACGAAGCGCGGTGGCTTCGGGATCTTCTCCTGCATCGACGCGCCCCGCGATTGGTTCTAAACACCAAGGCATGGCATCTGTGCGCGCAAAGGGGCCCATGCGGAATTGTTCCACCAAAAGAACACGGTCGCGTACGGGATCATAAGGCAGCACAATTGATGCATCCCCCGACACAAACACCGCACGCTCCATGACAGGCGACATAGCACCGACATAGGTCGAATGGCGCAAGCTGAATTCTTCTAGAGCGAAAAATTTGCTATAGGGCCGCCGGTGCGATTGGATTTCTATGGCTTGGTCACTTGGGCCACGCTCGGCACGCAGGCGTGGATCAGTTTGGCCTAAAATACGACTATGCGCCCGAACCTGCATCATGTTGAAATACGGGATCAAATTTTTTGAAGGCGTCGTTCCAAATGCGCTCATGAATTCTAGGGACGCGCTACGTGCCATTGGTCCCCATACGTTTTGCCAGCGCGCCAATTCCCATTTTGCACCCAAGGCAACATCTTGATGATCTGAAAAATAGACCAACGCGGAAAGCGTCCCTGATTGCGTTGAAATAGACACATCTTGGGTGAAATATCCGAACCCACCTTCGTAGTAATCAAGCTTGGCCAGATCTTCCTGACTGAGCCCTGTCAATACATGACCTTTCGCGGTGGAACCAACGTGGGGAATAATCACCGGATAATTTTGATCTTGGACCCAATGGACCGTATGATCCTTGAATTCGCCTAGGCAAACCTCGGATGCTGTCACGTGTCGCCCGAGAACGTTTTCAAGCAACTCATGATCACATAACGTTCCATAGACAAACAAATCGGGCACGTGCGTTAACTCCTTAGGTGTGTGGATTTGTTAATCACAAACCCCGCAATCACTGCACCCCCTGCTAGTATGAAAATCAACAATGGTTCAAGCAGAAACATCGAAATTTCCGCCACAGATTTGAACAAGTAACCCCCAAAATTGCTGGCATCAAAAGCAATATCTGTCATGCTTTGCACCAAAACAATTCCCAATGCATGCGCCAAAATAAACATCACCAGCGACACAAGAAGCAATGTTAAACTATCCGACGTCACACGGATAAAATTATCTGCTGATTTTGCCACAAAGACATAAGCAAGCAAACCGACAATTGCCGAATAAACCGGACTAAGGACAAGGAATTGATATTCCCAGTACCAATAGTATTTTAAAAGAACATATACTCGGAAACAAAAAATGGCGGCTATGGCCGCCATCACTATTGCCGAAAACAATCGGACATGTACTGACAATTAACTGGGCCTTGAAATCGTAATCTGTGTAATATCACAGTTACCACTATGAAAGGTCGCCGCGCAAGAGGTGAGGTAAAAGTTCCACATACGACGGAACCGATCGTCAAACCCAAGGTCAGAGACTTGATCCCATTTGGCGTTAAACACATCATACCAACGGCGCAATGTGATCGAATAGCTTTCGCCGAATTCTATTGATTTTTCAAACGTTAACCCAGATTTTTGCACCACATCGCGCAAGACAGTCGGCGCTGGAAGCATTCCCCCCGGAAAGATATATTTCTGGATAAAGTCCACACCACGTCGATAAACATCCCAACGCTTGTCTTGGACCGTGATAATCTGCAACGTCGCATTAGCACCCGGCTTGAGACATTTTTTGACAGTTTCAAAATACACGGGCCAATATTTTTCACCGACGGCTTCGAACATCTCGATGCTTGCAATGCCGTCATAGACACCCTGCTCGTCACGATAATCCTGCAATTTAAAGTCAACTAAATGGTCCAGACCTTTGTTTTTGATGCGCTCCTTGGCATAGGCAAGCTGTTCCTTACTAATCGTCAGGCCCGTAACCTTGAGACCGCGTTCCTTGGCTGCATATTCCGCAAAACCACCCCAACCGCAGCCGATTTCCAGAACATGGTCGCCCTCTTTGACACCCATTTGATCAACCATAGAGGCATATTTCGCAATTTGTGCCTTTTCCATGCTTTCTTGGCCGGTTTCGAACAAGGCAGACGAATAGGTCATCGTTTCATCCAACCATAGCCCATAGAAATCATTACCCAAGTCATAGTGATAGCTGATGTTCTTCAAGGCTTGACGTTTGCTGTTGGATTGTAACCAAAAGCGGAATTTTTCATATAGACGCACCAGACCCATGCCCGGAAACCCATCATACATTTCATCATTGTCCGCATGAACCAGATCCATGAAGGCCTGAAGATCAGGTGTGCTCCACCATTGATCAAGATAGGCGTCACAAAACCCCAAATCCCCTTCGCGGATAAGGCGTGAGAAAATGTCGGGATTATGGATAACCAATTCGGCGGCTGGTCCCGCATTTTTGCCAGTGGCGCGAAAAACGCGACCATCAGGCAGAACAAAGTCCAATTGGCCTGTGTTCATATTGGACGCCATTTCAAACACTTGTGTAAAATAACGGGGAAGAGCGACTTCGCCCTTGGTAGATGTTTTGATCATGTGTCCTCCCTAGAACCCACGGTTTTGATAGGCGCTTAATGCACGTTCTCGTCCCTCTGACGGGGACATAATTTGGCTAGGATAATCAGAACTGGACGAAAGTTTCCAGCTGTTCGGTATAGCGTCGAAAAATTCTAGTGCAGTTTTCGAAGGATGCAAAGATGTTTCGGCAATCCATTGTGCCTGATAGCCCCCTTTTGGATCGAATTTTTGTAGCTGCGTGACAGGGTTGAATACACGGAAATAGGGCGTGGCGTCCGGTCCGGACCCCGCAGACCATTGCCACCCCATTGCATTACTCGCCGGATCCCAATCGATCAAACAGTCCTCGAACCATTTCAAGCCAATGTTCCAATGTGTTAACAGATGCTTTGTCAAATAAGACGCAACGATCATCCGCCCCCTGTTATGCATCGTGCCAGTCACATAAAGTTGGCGCATGGCAGCATCTACAAAGGGTATTCCAGTACGCCCTTGCTTCCATGCCAGAACATCGGCGCGCGTCTCGTCTGTGTTCCAAGGGAACGCATCCCAATCGGTTTTCCAATTAGTGTTCAGGATATGTGGAGTATGAAACATCAAATGATAGGCAAATTCGCGCCAAACGATTTCTTTTAGAAACGTTTCGGCACCCGCTTTTCCATGGTCAAGTGCTGCTCGACCCGCGTGCCAACATTGGTACGGGGAAATTTCGCCCAACGCCAGGTTTTCGGACAATCCCGAGGTGCCTTGAACGGATGGAATATCGCGACGTTTGACGTAGTCAGCAACATCCTGATCCATAAAGGCGTGTAAACGCTCATGTGCTGCGTCTTCTCCGACCCGTGCATAGCGTGAAACAATGTCAGCGCCGCGGTGCATATCTGCGTCCATATTCCAATCAACAAGCGCTTCGCTTGTGACATTCGCGATCCCCTGCAATGACGTAACGTTTGGAATGACGTCGCGCATTTCACGCTCTTTGACAGAATTCCAAAACGGTGTGTACACGCGATAGTACCCGCCCGTTTTGGTTTCCACGGTCCAAGGTTCAAACAAAAGATGCGCATTAAAGCTTTGCACATCGATAGATTGGGTTTTTAAATAGGTTTTAACGCCCTTGTCCCGTTCAATGCTGCTGGGATCATAAAGACGGTTCCAATACACAGCAGTGGCATTCGTTTCGCGGATCAAATCAGACAAGACATTTTGGGCAGGCCCAGTTCTAAAGATCAGATCAACCCCAAGCGATTTAAACCGCGCAGCAAGGGTTTCTAATCCCTGCCCCATGCGCCACTTGGGGGCCGCCCCGGTTGGGATCGTATCGTCATCTCGAATGAACACAGGAATAACAGGATGGCCACGTGCCACAGCCGCAGACAAAGCAGGGTTGTCGGAAAGACGAAAATCACGCCGAATCCAATAGAGTGTTGGGGTTTGCATTTATTATTTATTCCCAATGCTTTATATCATTACGACACAACATAAATATTGGATCAATAAATAATAAAAAGAAAGGCGCCCATTTGGACGCCTTGCTTATTTTATGCGTTCACGTCAACCACGACGCGGCCTTTGACTTGACCTTTTAGGATATTTTTACCCAAAGACGGCAAATCCCCTAATGTGGCAGGATGCACCATTGCTTCGAGTTTATCCAAAGGAAGGTCTTTGGCAATGCGTTCCCATGCGCGCAGACGGTTGTCATAGGGCTGCATAACGCTGTCGATCCCCAAAAGGTTCACACCGCGTAGCAAAAACGGGATAACAGTTGCAGGCAACCCTGCACCCCCAGCCAAACCAACAGCAGAGACAGATGCCCCGTATTTCATTTGACCCAGAACCCGCGCCAACATATCGCCACCAACAGCATCTACACAGCCAGCCCATGTTTCTGCTTCTAGCGGACGCTTGGTGGTTTCATTGATTTCTTCGCGAGCGACGATTTGTGTCGCGCCCAAACCACGTAGATAATCAGCCGTATCCGGACGTCCAGTGACGCCTGCGACTTCGTATCCGAGATGCGCAAGGATTGCTGTTGCAACGGACCCGACGCCACCCGCAGCACCGGTTACCAAAACAGGGCCGTTGCCAGGTTTCAAACCATGGTCTTCTAATGCCATCACAGCCAACATAGCCGTAAAGCCAGCCGTTCCAACAGCCATTGCCTGACGTGTATCCAAACCAGTTGGCAACGGAACAAGCCAATCTGCATTCACACGCGCCTTTTGAGAGTATCCCCCCCAGTGCATTTCACCGACACGCCAACCGGTCAAGACAACCTTGTCACCCGCTTTATAGCGAGGATCATCAGATGCCTCTACGGTGCCAGCAAAATCAATCCCCGGAATATGCGGGTAATTCCGCACAAGACCGCCACCCGGCCCAATGCACAATCCATCCTTGTAGTTTACTGTCGAATACTCGACCGCAACAGTCACATTGCCTTCGGGCAGTTGATCCATTGAAATCTGTTGTACAGCGGCAGAGGTTTTGCCTTCTTCGTTTTTCTCTACGACAAGTGCGTTAAACATCTCTTACTCTCTCCTATATCCAGAATTTTTCATAAACTTTGGCATCACGAAGCCCCTGTGGGGTTTCAACTTGAATATCGGTTTCTGGATCCCAATGGGTCATCTTGACCATGCCAATCGCCACATTGGTTTTAAAATCAGGCGAATACGCAGCAGAGCTAACGCGACCAACCTGTTTCCCTTTGGCGATAATTGGCCACCAACGATCACATCCAGGAACCGCATCACCTATGATTTCGATGGCGCGAATTTGTTGTGTTGGACCTTCTTTGGCAACGCGCAACAAAGCATCCCGACCAATACACCCCAAGGCATCATGCGTATCACAGAATTTGCCCAAACCGCATTCATGTGGCGTGTTATCATCCGTCATGTCATTGCCATAACTTAGCAATCCGCCTTCGATCCGTTCAATCAAATTTGGACATCCAGCGCGCACATCCATGGATGCACCAGCTTCGAACAAAGCATGCCACAACTGCATCGCAACTGGTCCACCCGGAACATAGACTTCGAAGCCGCCTTGTTTGGAATACCCAGACCGCGCAACGACCATTTCGACGCCGTTAAATTCCAGACGTGCATAGCGGAAAAAGCGGATATTGCGCACAGCGTCGCCAAAGACTTCGGCCATAAGATCATCTGCTTTGGGACCCTGGATCGCAAGGGGGCTGATATCAGGTTCATCAATCAGCACATCCAAACGCCATCCGTTGGCGATACCCTTGATCCAATACAAAAGATCACTGTCAGCAATAGAAACCCACCAGTGATCATCGGCCAATTTGACCGCCACTGGATCGTTCAACATACCGCCAGTTTCATCCACGATGGGAACATAGAAACACTGTCCGACCTGCATAGTGCGCAGATCCCGCGGGGTCAGCATTTGCATCAAACGCGCGGCATCCGGTCCGCGTAGTTCGACTTGGCGTTCGCAGGCTACATCCCAAACCTGAACGGCTTGTTTCAGATGATGATAATCCTCGACGACGCTTTTGAACACAGTGGGCAAAAGCATGTGATTGTAAACCGTGTAAGCCGACACGCCTTGCGCCTCGACTCCTTCGGAAAAAACGGTGCGCCGCAAGCGGCGCGAAGGTGACAATAGAGCCATTGCCGATACTCCTAAAAAGCGCCTTAGCGCGGACCTTTCCAATCGATCTGACAGATTTCAGCGGATCGCCCGTCGAAATCCCACACACGGCCATAGGCACGCACACGACCTTGGGTCGCAGTCGCAACTGTGATATCTGGTCCCATCCAATATTCTGAATTGGTGACAACGATATCTTTGCCTTTATTGCCTGGTACTGGCACAACTTCGCCTTGGATGATTTTACCAACCATCAAACGACGCGCATTCCCTTCGGTGGTGAATTCAACAGGTGCCCGTTCCGCACCCAAAAATTCACTGACCAGAACTTTGAACAAGCCTGTCGTGCCTTTGGCTTGACCCGAAAAAATCTTGATCAAGGCCTCATATGCCGCGTGCGACGCACGATCGTCGATGTATGCCGCCGCTTTCCAGCCACCACGTGCCATAAGGCCCGGAATTTCCAGAACCAAACCGACGTTCAAACCACTTAGGTCTTCGTCACCATAATGACCTTCGTCAATGCGCACACCGGCCCATGCCTGACAATAGCCTTCTGTCGGAGCATGTTTCCCCAATGAAATCACACAAGGACAAAATACAGTACAGTTACAATTCAAGATCAGCTCGCCCTTGATTGCCCAAGGCGTTTGACCAGGATCAGAACGCTCAGCCGCCGGATGACGGCTATCTATTTTTGCAGGTACTTCCAAACGATCACTAGCCATAGTTATTCTCCCTAAGCAACGAGTGACAAAATTAAATATCCAGCCCAAAGAAGAAGTATCCCCCCAAGCGGACGAGTAACATAGCGGCCGATGTCTGGCATTTTTTCAAAAACCATCAATACCGTCGCCAATCCCATAAACGCGACATTCATAACGCCGCCAACAAAGGCCAATAGCATCAAAGCCCAACAACATCCCACGCAGACCAACCCAAGCCGGATGCCATTGCGCAATGGACCCTCTTCGAAGTATTGCATGAAAAATGTCAAAGGCTGACGACACTTTGAAAGGCACGCATCTTTGATAGGTGTAAATTGGTAACCACCAGCAATAGCGAGCAACACAGCAGACAACCCAACCGATTGGCTATCGCCAAACATGTTTACCAAGCCGGCTTGAAACAAATCAATTTGCAGTGCGGCACAAATTGCGGAAAACCCGAACCAAACGATGACATAGCCGAGCACAAGCTGGGAAAAGTTCACATCAGTGCTGCGCCCCAAGTCTTCGTAAGTGGCAAAGGATGGCAATGCCGTTGGTGCCATCATCGCAAAAGACATCAGCGCCCACATCGCAAAAATCCGCACAAATCCAGCAAGGTCCGGCGTGACTGTACACAATGACCGCCAAAATTCTGCACCATAGATTTGCCCCAAAGCGCGTGTTTCCGCAGGTACAGACATCACCATCAAAACAAACCACGCCACAAGAATGCCCCCAAAGAGGATAATCCAATGCAAAGCCGTCATTTGTCTTATGCGTTCTGAAACCATTTGGTGCGCTCCGATTTTACTTGCAATTTAAATGTCAGACTTTTAATTGTAAGACAAATGAAAAATTCACAAAGTGACGCCACGGATCTTTCGGCTCAGATCGCAAAGAACATCCGTGATGCAATTATTGATGGTCGATTGATCGTTGACGAACGCCTGCCCTCTGAAGCCGAGCTATCAGAGCAATTTTCTGTGTCGCGTCCAACGGTTCGCGAAGCGTTAAAGCGGCTCGCCGCGCAAAGCCTTATTCGGACGCAACGCGGTGCATTTGGCGGCGCTTTTGTTAATCGCCTCAGCTACCAAGAAGCCTATGGCCAACAAATCACAACATCGACCCTGTTATTGTCAATGAACGACATCAACATCGATGTCGCCTGCGAAGCGCGCTTTGCCATGGAACGGGCCTGTATTGCCTTGGCCTGTGAACGTCGGACCGCCGATCACCTTGCCACTATGCGCGCCGAAATCCATCGCCAAACCCAACCGGGGCTATCGGATGAAAGCTGGTGCGCATCAGATGTCGCCTTTCACCGTGCGTTAGTGGATGCCGCTGGAAATCCGGTATTATCCTATCAATTGTCAGGTGCCGTAGAAGCAATGCAACCTTTGATGAACATGATCACCTACACGGCCCGCTCTCGTGAAAAGATCATCGACCTGCATGCCGAGATAGCCGATAGCGTTGAGCAAAAGCAAGCTACTCCCGCTTTGGAAAGCTTGGATGAACTGTCAAAATACACCAAATCACTGGCAGAAACGACCCTCGCAAAGCGACAACAAAAAAAGTGACACGACATAATCAAAAGGCGCTCATTTGGGCGCCTTTTTGTCTTCCCCCTTTTCACCTCTTGAGCCAAAGCCTTAATGTTCCGTATCCTTCGGGACTATGAATATAAACGCGCTCGTCATAAGCGGTTCGGCCCCTGCGACTTCACCAAAATCCGTTCATTTGACGGTCATAGGGTCGACGAATGCCTAAAGGGGTTAGCTTTGTTTCGGCAGCCGGGCCAATGGATTTTAATTTGTTTATTTTGGGAATTGAAAGACAGAAACACCAGACGCCAATTGACTTTAGCGTCCCATGCAGACTGCCCAAAATAGAACAAACAATTCGAAGGTAGTACAATTTAGCAACTAAACACGAAAGCATTACTAAAAGTAGTATAAACCCGTTGAAAACCCACCTAAAGTAATATTTAAGACACAGGGAAATACAATTTAAGGGGTGAAAGTATGAAGTTTATTAACAATGTAGCTGCTATTTCTGTTATTAGTTTGTTGTCCGCATGTGGTGGCAGCACAGTGGACGACGTGGTCTCGGAGCCAGAAAAAGGCGCTCCAAATGTTGAGGGTTCTTCGCAAACATCAAACATTGTGACTGGCGTAGAAAACGTTACGACTGGACTAGGCTCTTCGACAACTGGTACAGGTTCAACAACTGGTACAGGTTCGACAACTGATACAGGGTCAACAACTGATACAGGGTCAACAACGGACGGCACAGATAGCGTTGAGTCTTCTGGGGCAAGCCCAAAAAGCGATGATTTTATCGAAGCCACGTTCAACGTATTGTTTCGGGGTGACGACCAATACTATCTACCATTTCCAGCTGGAAACTCAGCATCATTTAGCGGGACAATGATGGCCAACGACGGATCTGCAAACAACAGAATTACCGGTGATGCAGATGTAGATATTTCTTTTTATGATGGGTCCGCCGAAATGGAAGGAAGTGTCATTAATTTGCAAAGAGAATATGTTAATTGGCAAAAATCTTTCGCGGCCGCCGACACCGTGATGTTCTGGTCCACCCAAAAAAACGAAGGGGAATCAATCGCAGAAGTGCTTGGTCAGATCGACGGTGAAATTTCGTTAGCAGGCGTTATGGGGGCAGATGGCAAAATTACTGGAACGGCTAACGGAAACGTCAGTTTTGCGGATGGTGACGTCCTGGTCGACGGTGCGATTGCTGGCGATATAACAGGCCTAATTCTCCATGTTCGCCAACCTGGCGAAAAAGATGCAACACTAATGTTGAACGATAAAGAATTGATAACATTTGATAGCAGCAATGACGATTACGATATGGATTTAAATTTCGTTATCTTTGCGCCTGAAAAATAATACAGTTAAGGGCGTATTTGTTGAGAGCTATAGTTTCGCAAACGGCTTGGAGCGGCCAAGTTTGATAGCCGTTCCAGGATCAGATGGTGAAACCGCACTCCTTGCTGTCGAGCCAAGAAACATGGCAACGACCTTTGGCTAAGATGTGAACAAAGTTGGAAGTCGCAACCAACGGGTAAGGTTACATCCAAATCGAAAACAGCGCCTTCATGGTTGCCGTTAAAATCTAAACTGGCATAGTTGCTATATCAAAAGGCGCTCATTTGGGCGCCTTTTTTGTTTTCCCCCTTCACAACTGTGAAGCCAAAGCCTATATGTTTTGTGTCCTTCGGGACTATGGACATAAACGCGCTCGTAATAAGCGGTTCGGACCCGGGGGCGGTACCCGGCGACTCCACCAACACCCGTTCATTTGACGGTCATGGGGTCGAAATAGGATCGACGAACGTCTAAAGGGGTTAGCTTTGTTTCGGCTGTCTGCCACCGTTATCGGCGAAAACTGTACAATTGCAAATGACAATCGTGCTCCAGTAGCAATGGCCGCGTAAGCGGTCGGAGATACTGAAATCTAAGTCCTAGCGCTTTGCTGCGCTAGGCGGGGTTCGAAGGCACCTGGCAACAGAAGCCTTCACTTTCATTCAATAAGACGATTGAATTAAGACTAGATCTCACATTCCCTCTTTCGCTTCCTGAATATTTTCGTATGGTAAAGCAACCCAAATGAGGACTGAAAATGACCGATAAAATTGACTATGGAACCTTGATGCACAATGCCATGCGCGGCTTGATCAAAGAAGTGCTGCTAGGTGTCATAAAAAACGGTCTTCCTGGCAATCACCATTTCTTTATAACGATTGATACCACGCATCCCGAGCTGCAAATTGCATCTTGGCTCAAGGATCGGTATCCAAGTGACATTACAGTCGTAATGCAACATTGGTATGACGGCCTAGATGTCCAAGACGATGGTTTTTCTGTCACGCTTAATTTTGGCGATCAGCCAGAGCCGCTTTATATTCCGTATGATTCAATCCTAACCTTTGTTGATCCTTCTGTTGAATTCGGTTTGCGCTTTGAAAGCATGGAAACCGATGACGACTTGGATGATGACCAAGACGAAGATGAAACGCCAAACACCGAGACATCAACAAGCGCCGGCGAAGTCGTGAGCTTGGATAGTTTCCGGAAACCCTAATCAAAGTCAGACAAATTTCGAGCTGATACTTTAGAGACATTGATTTGCGCGCCTAATTTGAATAAACGGCATGCAATAGTATACGATTGGAGACCGCCATGTCGCAAACCCGCACAGAAACCGATAGCTTTGGCCCATTAGATGTCCCTGCGGACAAATATTGGGGCGCACAAACTCAGCGATCAATCATAAACTTTCCAATTGGATGGGAAAAACAACCGATCGCGATTGTTCGCGCCTTGGGCGTTATCAAAAAAGCCTGCGCTCAAGCAAACCTTGCATCCGGCAAATTAGATGCCGCACGGGGGAATGCCATTATCCAAGCCGCCGGCGAAGTTGTAGACGGTAAATTCGACGACAATTTCCCCTTGGTTGTATGGCAAACGGGATCCGGCACGCAGTCAAACATGAATGCAAACGAAGTGATCGCCAACCGAGCAATCGAAATCATGGGTGGCGTTATTGGATCAAAAGATCCTGTGCATCCAAATGATCACTGCAATATGGGGCAATCATCCAACGATACTTTTCCAACAGCAATGCATATTGCAACAGCAATGACTGCGCGTGACGTTCTGATCCCGGGTTTGGAAAAATTGCATGCCGCCCTAGAAACCAAGATCAAAGAATTCGACGGTATCATCAAAATTGGCCGCACCCACACCCAAGACGCGACCCCCCTAACCCTGTCTCAGGAATTTTCCGGTTATGCACATCAAGTCAAGATGGGCATCAAACGCGTAAAAACCTCGCTTGCTGATATTTATGAACTGGCACAAGGCGGCACAGCGGTTGGAACTGGCCTAAACACATCGCATGGATGGGACACAACTGTCGCTGCAAATATGGCCGAAATTACAGGCCTTCCTTTCACTACGGCACCGAACAAATTCGAAGCATTGGCAGCCCA
Organism: Paracoccaceae bacterium; assembly: GCA_024639125.1. Lineage (GTDB taxonomy): Bacteria > Pseudomonadota > Alphaproteobacteria > Rhodobacterales > Rhodobacteraceae > JAHEJA01. The sequence continues at coordinate 66,696 of JAHEJA010000023.1, read as the reverse complement.
TGATGCCATGGTTGAAATATCAGGAAGCCTCAAAACAGTGGCCGCAAGCCTGTTCAAAATCGCCAATGACATTCGCTTGCTTGGGTCCGGTCCACGTTGTGGATTGGGCGAATTGATCTTGCCAGAAAACGAACCAGGTAGCTCAATCATGCCCGGCAAAGTCAACCCAACCCAATGCGAAGCATTGACCCAAGTGTGCGCCCATGTCATCGGCAACGATGCCGCCGTCGGTTTTGCAGGCTCACAAGGGCACTTTGAATTGAACGTCTATAAACCAATGATGGCCTATAACGTGTTGCAATCCATGCAATTATTGGGGGATGCTTGTTCCGCCTTCACCGATAACCTAATTGTTGGACTACAAGCAGACAAAGATCGCATCGAAAAATTGATGCGTGAAAGCTTGATGTTGGTCACAGCCCTTGCGCCAACAATCGGTTATGACAACGCGACCAAAGTAGCCAAAACAGCTCACAAAAACAAAACAACCCTCAAGGAAGAAGCCATCGCGCTTGGCTTTGTTGACGAAGAAACCTTTGAAAAAGTGGTCCGTCCAGAAAACATGGTAGGCCCAAAATAATGGCTGAACCGGTCAATCTTAACCGGTTCAAAAAACAAAAAGCGCGGGCCGAGAAAAAGGCCCGCGCAGATCAAAACGCAATATTTCACGGCTTATCTAAATCTGACAAAACAGTCGCGAAAAAATTAACAGAGCTCGACCAAAAGAAACTCGACGCTTTGAAAAAATCCAATGACACTTAAACCAACCAAACGCTCCCTTACGCTTCAGGGCCATCGCACAAGCGTCTCATTAGAAGACAGGTTCTGGCGCGCATTCTGTGATATTGCAAAGCAAGAAAACAAAGCAATCAATGAATTAGCCGTCGAAATTGATGTTACACGCGATTCCACTCAACAAGGCCTTGCCTCGGCCATTCGTGATTTTGTCCTGAAATACTACATGGATAAAGCCGAAAACCTTACTTCATCTTTGAAGTAAATACTCTCGCCGAAGGCGTTCCAAGAGTTAAATCTAACGTGGCTCAAATCGTAAATGAATACCCTGTTCTGCGCGCACAGTAAGATGTGCTACCGGAACCGGACGCGCTTGCGAAGCAAAGCTGACCCGGTACTTAGACAGTATCATTGACAACAAAAGCGGCCCCTCAATCATGGCGAACCCAGCTCCGGGGCAGACACGTGCGCCTTCAGAAAAGGGAATAAACGCGTCTCGCATACACTGCCGCCCGTTCTCACTTTGCCACCGATTTGGATCAAACCCGTCCGGATTATCCCACAACCGTTCATGACGATGTAAATGCCATGGGCTCAACACGATTTGCGCGCCTTTTTTGACGGTTCGACCACGAAACACTTCTGTTTTATGACTGGTTCGAACCATCATCGGAACCGGTGGATACAAACGCAACGTTTCCCGAAAAACATCCCGTGACACACGTAATTTAGACATGACCGAAAAATCATTTTTATGATTTATAACAGCGGCCTCTGATGCGACCTTATCTTGCCACTCTGGATATAAGGCCATCAAATACAAGCTCCATGACAAAGCGGATGCGCTTGTCTCATGTCCGGCCAAAAAGAAAATAGCCACTTGATCGACCATTTCTTGCCATTGAAACGTATCGCCTGTCACCGGATCAACAGCTGTCATTATTTTTGAAGCCAAGTCATCAGGGGCCGAACCACTCTCTAAGGCGACGGCTCTTTGCTGGGTCATATCTGAAATCAATGCTCGTATTCTTGCGGCTGAGGCTTTGGTTTCTTTCTTATGAAACCGAGGCATCCATTTGGGCAATGGAATAAAAGCGCCAATATTCAAAATAGGTTGCGCCCGTTGATAACGCCGAAATTCATGGAACACATCCCGCGCCATTTCGTTTTCTATGGGAATAGAAAACAACGTACGGAAAATAACATCTGCAGCGGCATAGCTCGCCAACTCTTCGACTTCGTGATCACCCGCGTCGAGCCGTGCCAAAAGCGACAGCCCCGCCGCATGCATCGCAGGGAATGTATCCTTAATACGGCCGCCTTCGAATGCGGGATCAATCAACCGTCTTTGACGTTTCCATGTTTCGCCATTGCTTAGAAATACACTTTGCCCCAACAATGGCCGCAACCCTTCCCCGACACGTTCTGATTTGGGAAAATCATCTGGGCGCTCTTTTAGAACCAGCTTCACCAAATCTGGTTGATTGACCAAATAAGAGCGAAAGAACGGCGTTTTAAACTCAGCCATCCAAGCCCGATAGAGTCGTGCAGGTTGTGCAGATAGAATATCGCGGCGAAATAGTTTCACATACCCCCAAAGCGACACTTTGTCCGCACGCGCCTTTGGCTTGACAGGATTGGTCATGATAGGCTCCTGTGACGTGACACTGCATGATCTATGCGGGATTGTGATGGCGCACGCGCGGCAAACCGATCCTTTAGCGTCTGTGCGCCTGCGGTAATTTTGAAATAATCATAATCACCAGGGTTATCAAATGCACAAAGATACTGGAAATGCAGTCGAAAAAACCGTCGCTTTAGTTTGGCCCATGTTTCTGGTTTTAACGTTTGGCTGAAAGCTGCGGAAATGACCAAAGGGTTAATTTTGCCCTCAGGAGCCACACCACAAACCGCAACAGGATCACAAAGCGCAAACGCGCAGCCATCACCCGGCGCGGTCACGTCCACCCAGGTTAGATGCGATGATTGCGATAGGTCCCGCAAGTCTTGGCGTAATTGCGTGGCCTTGGGCAGAAACCCAACCATTGGGACAACCTGCCCCAAGGATAAAAACCCAATAATAGGCCGCGCGCGTGCTAGGATACCGTTGCGGTCTAATTCAGCTAATATGCTCACACCCATATGCGCCCCTGAAGAATGACCAACGATTAACACTTCATCAAATTCGCTTTCGAGTGCCGTTGCAATTTTGTCAGCAAACATGTCCAAGCGCGCACTTAGATCCGCAGGATAAGCCCCCCAATGCTGCGCAGAGTGCGCGTAATCTTGCATCAAGTAATAGGCAAATACCTTGCCATCCATTTTCTTGAACCAAGCAAGGATCGGCCAAATTGCCAAAAGGCCAGCGTAGCTTGCAAGCGGATGGATCATACCAAAGATTTCAGCCAAACCCCACGCAATCAATAAGGCAATCACAAGCTGCCCAATCAAGAATCCAACCGGATAAAGCGCCGCAATAACCGGTCCTTTTCGCAGCTTGAATAGATCAAAAAGCACACCACTTGATATATAAATCCAAGCGGTCTTAATGAGATTAAGATAGGTCGATAAGATACTGTTAGACATAGATGATTTAACAATATCCGCCCACATCAAAACTTCTATTTCTGTGTCGGTTGTTTTACCATCAATATCTGCGTGCACGCTCCAGCCAAACCCATCAGTTTGAAGAGAACCTTGTTCAATTGAGTAGCCAGAAATCGCAGCCTGAATTTGGCTTTCGGTGCGATATAATTCGCGATAGCGCCGAGGCGGAAACGGGTCGAACCCCGGTATGTAGAAGACTTTTCTACGTTTAATATCCATTTTGACACCACGACCCGATACTTAGTTTTGGACAAGTATGCAGCGCAGCGCCCTGATTGACTAGCCCAAGTTGGCAAGGATCGGGAAATTATCCAAAAGCCAATAGGAAAACGCCGAAAATCCGCCAGTCAGCATCATCAAACCAATCGTCCAAAGCAAGAGCCCCATGAGGCGTTCGATTTGTTCCATGTGGCGTTTCATCCAATTCAGGGTGCCCGTCAAACGCCCCAAAAATGCAGCAACCAAAACAAATGGAATGCCCAAACCCATCGCATAAATCGCCAACAACAAAGTGCCTTTGGCAATGGATGCTTCGCTTGCCGCGAGGCTGAGAATGGCACCGAGTTGCGGCCCAATACAAGGTGTCCAGCCAAAGGCAAACGCAAGACCCAACACATATGCACCAAAAGCAGATCCGCCACGATCCCCAGCATCAAGCCGTGCTTCACGATCCAGAAAAGCAATACGATACACACCAATGAAATGCGCACCAAAGATCATGACAATAACACCGGCGATAGTGTTAAAGGTTTCTTGGAATTCCAAAAAAACGGATCCAATCACCGACGCCGTGAACCCAAGCAACAAAAACACGGTAGACAGCCCAAGAACAAAAAATATCGAAGGCAGCAGCGCAGATTTTGGTCGCGTTGTTGTCAAATCCGCCAACGACACCCCGCTCATGTACGCCAAATAAGGTGGCACAACCGGCAAAACACAAGGAGACAAAAACGACAGGAACCCTGCCGCTAGCGCTACGATCATTGCAGGTAAAAGTCCCGCATCTATAAGGTCGATTCCAAACATAGATGTGGTCTAATCTAATTTTTTGCCTAGGTCACGACCTGCCGTGATCACAAGTTTGTGGACAAGATGTAAATCACGGCCTATTTGAACGCCATGATACATGAACTCGATGCAATCGGCCTATTGTGCCCCCTACCTGTTTTAAAAGCGCGCAAGCGTTTAAAAGGTATGGAAACCGGTGACAGTCTGCTACTTTTGGCGGATGATCCGGCGGCTATAATTGATGTGCCGCACTACTGCCATGAAAGCGGTAATATATTGATATCTAGCGAAGAATTACCCAACAACGTGACGCGCTACACTATTCAAAAGACATAAAAAAACCCGCCTTTCGGCGGGTTCTTATTTAACCTAGCGACCACCAACCCTTGCGTTTCGGCTTGGGTTTCTCGGTTGGCTTTGGTGTCTCTTCGACAACTGGGTCCGAATGTATAATCACCGCTTCAGCTTGCTCTTGAGCAGGCTCAGGTTGATGAACTGGCTCTGCTGGGGCGACCTCTGGTTCCACAGCTACGACCTCCACAACAACCGGCTCTTGCGCCACTGCTGATGGTTCAGACACAGGAGCCGTCTCTTGTGAGGATTCTGCGGCTGCAGCGGCTAGTTCAGCCTCTTTTTGCGCTTTGGTTTTGCGTGGAGCACGCTTGCGTTTCGGTTTCTCAGCTGGTTTTTCGTCCGTAGGCGCGTCTGAGGCATCTGCCTGCGCTTCTTTCGCTGGCTCTGCTACAGCGTCGGCTGATGTCGCGCTCTCACTGCTTGTGCTTGCTTTTGGCTTGCGGGTTCGTGTGCGGCGCGGCTTTTTCGCAGGAGCCTCTTCAGGTGTTTCAACTTGCGTTTCTACACCCACTTCGCTCTGGTCGTCTTTGGCTGCGACAGCTGTGTCTTCTGTAGGTGCATCCGCAGCAACGGCCACCTTTTCCACGGCTTCGTCAGAAGGTGTAGTAGCATCATCAGAGTGCACAGCATCATCGCCATTTTCCTGACCACCACCCTTGCGACGACGACGACGACGACGACGTTTTTTGGGTTTTTGTTCATCTTCTTGAATGTCTTCGACGTCTTCGACATCGTCAACTTCGTCTTCGATTGCCTCTTCGTCGATTTGATCCATGATCATAGCATCAACAGACACAACAGGAAGTGTCGGTTCAGGAATAACACGCGTGGCAGTTTTGAATTTCTCAAGCACGAAATCCGGACTTACCAGACTTGGATCACCTTCAACACGAACAGAAAGCCCGTAGCGTGCTTCGATCTGGGCGATATGTTCCCGCTTTTGGTTCATGAGATAGTTCGCAATGGCGACAGGGCATTTCACCAAAACTTCGCGTGAGCGACGGCGCACACCTTCTTCTTCGATTTGACGCAAAATGGACAAAGCCAAGTTGTCATCAGACCGAATAAGACCCGTACCATGACAATGCGGGCACCCTTGTGTTGTTGCCTCAATCATACCAGGGCGCAGACGCTGACGGCTCATTTCCATCAAGCCAAAACCAGAAATACGGCCCACTTGGATGCGGGCACGATCGGTTTTTAATTTGTCTTTTATCCGCTTTTCGACAGAGGCATTGTTGCGACGCTCGTCCATGTCAATAAAGTCGATCACGATCAAACCAGCCAAATCGCGCAAGCGAAGTTGACGCGCCACTTCTTCTGCGGCCTCAAGGTTGGTTTTCAAAGCCGTTTCTTCGATAGATCCCTCTTTGGTCGCACGACCAGAGTTAACATCAATTGCCACGAGCGCTTCTGTGACGCCGATGACGATGTATCCACCTGATTTCAGCTGAACCACTGGGTTGAACATCGAATTTAGATAGCTTTCGACCTGATACCGCGCGAAAAGCGGTAACGGGTCCGTGTAGTTTTTCACGTTTTTCGCATGACTTGGCATGATCATTTTCATGAAGTCTTTGGCAATACGATAGCCGCGATCACCTTCTACGAAAACTTCATCAATTTCGCGATTATAAAGGTCACGGATTGATCGTTTGATCAAATCGCCCTCTTCATAGATCTTTGCCGGTGCGATAGATTGCAATGTCAATTCGCGAATTTGTTCCCACAACCGCTGAAGATATTCATAATCACGTTTGATTTCGGTTTTCGTGCGTTTCGCGCCCGCAGTACGGATAATAAGTCCTGCCCCAGTTGGGACATCAATTTCATGCGCAATTTCTTTTAGTTTTTTGCGATCTACAGCATTGGTGATCTTGCGGCTGATCCCACCACCACGGGCGGTGTTTGGCATCAATACGCAATAGCGACCGGCCAAAGACAAATAGGTTGTCAAAGCCGCGCCTTTGTTGCCACGCTCTTCTTTTACGACCTGCACCAACATGATTTGGCGCACTTTGATCACTTCTTGGATTTTGTACCGACGTGGGCGTTGTTTGCGCACGGGACGCAAATCCAAAGAATCGTCTTCTTCTGCAACAGATTCGATTTCGTCATCGCGTTCCGCAGCTGAAGAAGATGCATCGTCCTCTTCGCTGTCCGTATCGTCCGCATCATCGTCTTGATCGTCCGCGTCAGACATGTCTTCTGTCTCAGACACAGTTTCCTGAGCTGTGGCATCATCGCTTTGCGGTGTTGGATCTTGGGTTGTGGCATCAATCGTGGATGCATCAACCGCATCAAGTGCGGCCAAATCGTCTAAATCAACCGCCAGACTTTCATCGGAGTCATCGCTTAGATCAATGGTCTCCATCCCCGTTGCATCGGGATCAGACAGTTCTTTGACTTCGACCACATCTTTGGTTTTTGTCGATTGGGCGCGGCCCCGACGCCGACGAGACCGTTTTGGTTTTTCGTCATCTTCGTCTTGCTGGCGCTGTGCTTCAGCATAGGCGCGCTCTTCTTCCATCAACGCTTCGCGATCAGCGACAGGTATCTGATAATAATCCGGATGGATTTCAGCAAATGCCAAGAACCCATGGCGATTTCCACCATAGTCCACAAAGGCCGCCTGCAAGGACGGTTCTACGCGTGTTACTTTTGCGAGATAGATGTTGCCAGCGAGCTGGCGTTTATTTTCGGACTCAAAGTCAAATTCCTCAACCTTGTTTCCATCCACCACAACAACCCGAGTTTCCTCGGCGTGGGTGGCGTCGATAAGCATTTTCTTAGCCATATTATCCATTTGCTCGCACCTATTGGATCACAGCGCAAAGCATGTGAATTAAGTGCCAGATTTCTATTTAGGGCGAAGTTGGACGCGCGGCAGAAAGTGCCACGAATGGCCTCTGCACTTTTAGAACTTACTCTCGCGCGCCTCATCGCGTTTCATCTCCGACAGAGTGCGCGTATTCGCGCTACGTCTGCCCATTTATGGCCTGTCGCTGTGCGTACAGGGCAATTCGTTTCACCGCTTTTTAGGCGGAGCTGTTGACCGGGCGTCAGATAAATCTGGCTTTTCACGGAAAACAGTAAATCTGCTTGGGTCAAAAAAACCTAAATGGCTCTGACCTATTTTCTACATAATGATAGATCAGAGCAAAATACAATGGTGAAAAACGTAATCGGGTCTTTTTTATACCGATGCCCTATTTATCTAGAGCATTCAAACGTTTGATCAAACTTGATGTATCCCAGCGACCGCCACCAAGTTTCTGCACATCCTTATAGAATTGATCCACCAAAGCCGTCACAGGAAGGCTGGCCCCATTGTCGTCTGCCGCCTGTAAAACGATGCCTAAATCTTTGCGCATCCAGTCAACAGCAAAGCCATGATCAAAATGATCCGCAATCATTGTTTTATAGCGGTTGGACATTTGCCAACTGCCGGCGGCACCTTGGCTGATTACTTCGACGACGGCTTCGCCATCCAACCCTGCTTTTTGCGCAAAATGAAGCGCTTCGGACAGGCCTTGAACCAAACCTGCAATTGCAATTTGATTACACATTTTGGTTTTTTGCCCTGCTCCGCTGTCGCCAAGACGACGGCAAATTTTGGAATATGCATCAATAATTGGGGATGCGGCGTCATAGGATGCTTGTTCGCCCCCACACATCACGGACAAAACGCCATTTTCAGCGCCAGCTTGACCACCAGAAATAGGCGCATCCACAAAAGAAATTCCTTTTGATTTCGCTACATCAAATAGCTCTTGGGTCACTGCGGCGGATACTGTTGTATGATCTACAAAGATTGTATTGGCGGACATACCGGCAAAGGCACCCTCTTGGCCCAAACACACAGTCCGCAGATCGTTATCATTTCCAACACATGAAAATACAAATTCCGCGCCCCTGGCAGCTTGGGCTGGTGTCAACGCCATTGCGCCACCATGCTGGGCAACCCATTTTTCAGCCTTTGCTGCAGTGCGATTATACACCGTCACGTCGTGCCCTGCGGCCTTGAGGTGACCTGCCATTGGGTATCCCATGACACCCAATCCTAAAAATGCAACTTTAGCCATCGTATTTCCTTTTGTTTTCTGTTTCTGCTAGTTGTGACTCGGCTCTGGCATGGACGCAAGTCTGCAAATATGTGATGAGACACAAATAGAAACAAAAAATAAGCAAGAGTTCTTGATGCGCGCACTCTTTATATGGACCTATCGGCTGGCCGTCTTGGCAATTGTTATCGCTATTATCGGGGGGTGTGGTGTTTACTACTTGGCCTCACGCTCGTTGCCGACTTATGACAAGTCCATAGAACTGGACGGATTAACTGACACGATCGAAATCGTGCGAGACACCGCGAATGTACCCCATATTTTTGGCGCAAACGATCAAGATGTATTTTTCGGCCTAGGATATGCCCATGCCCAAGACCGCTTGTGGCAAATGTTTGTGATGCGCCGAACCGTCCAAGGGCGGTTATCCGAAGTTTTTGGCGCGGATACGCTTGATATAGACCGCCTCTTGCGGCGGCTTGATCTGCATGGGCTTGCGCAAAAAAGTCTGGCGTCGCAAACCCCAGAAGCCCTAAGCGCGCTTGAAGCCTATGCGCGCGGTGTAAACGCCCGCATAGAAGAAGTTAATCGCGACGCGCTTGGTCGCGGTGCCCCCGAGATGTTTCTGTTTTCTGCGCCTTTTGCCGCGTGGCACCCCGCGGATAGTTTAGCCTTTTTAAAATTAATGAGCCTTCAGCTCAGTGGTCACATCACAGAAGAAGTCTTGCGGGCGCGCACGTCCCTTGAATTAGACGATGCGAAGCGGCTGTTAGATATCTTGCCAGATGTACCCGGCAAATCGGTCATCGCCCTGCCCGATTATGCCAGCATCATGCCAATTTCAGCGCCCAATCAAATCGCCGGTCTATCATTGCCCGCACTTTCGCCATTTCCCACACGGGGTTTAGCGGGTGCATCCAATGCATTTGCGGCGGCTCCTGCCCGATCTGCTGCGGGTGGCACTATTTTGGCGAATGACCCGCATTTGGGATTATCGGCCCCAACGATTTGGTACCTTGCGCGGCTTGAACTAGCCACGGGCGGTGTGATTGGTGGGTCCATCCCCGGCATTCCCGCTATTTTGACCGGACGCAGTGCGAAATTGGGCTGGGGGCTCACATCATCTTATCTGGATGACCAAGATATTCTGATGGAGGAAATAAACCCTAACAATCCAAACGAATACCGTGGAATGTCGGGATATATTCCCTTTGATACCAAACAAACCATCATCCAAATAAAGGGCCAAGCCCCCGAGACGATTACCCTTCGCTGGAGCGAGAATGGGCCGATCCTGCCACAATCATTATACAAACTGGGCGACATTACCCCGTCGGGTCATGTTCCTGCCCTGAGCTGGGCCGCACTTGGGGACCAAGACACGTCGTTTAGCGCAGGCATTAAGCTGATGCAGGCGACCACCGTTTCAGAGGCTATTACCGCGCTAAAAGGCTATCAGACACCGGCGCAAAATGTGACGCTGGTCGATCAAACATCGATTGCAATGAAATCTGTGGGGCGCATGCCCAAACGTGATCCAAACCATGCCACCCAAGGGCGGATGCCCAGCTTGGGTTGGGTCCCCGAAAATAGATGGCAAGGGTATTTTGACTATTCCGAAAATCCCGAAGTACGTAATCCGGTTGACGGAATTATCGGCAATACCAACAATAAAATAACCGATGAGCCCTTTCCAAAACATGTCTCATTTGAATGGGGTGACAGTCAGCGTATTCAACGCTGGACGCGCTTGATGCAGGGGCGCAAAGTGCACACGCGCGAAAGCTTTATCGAAGCGCAGCTTGATACTGTTAGCACTTCGGCACGAACATTATTGCCGCTGGTGGCCAAAGATCTTTGGTTTACGGGCGAAGCTGCACCCGATGGAACGCTTGCGCGGCAACGTCAAAGCGCGCTTGAATTGCTGGCCAATTGGAACGGGGAAATGAACGAACATATGCCCGAACCGTTGATCTATGCGGCATGGATGCGCAACCTTCAGGATCGGTTGATCCGCGATGATTTAGGCCCACTGGCAGATGACTACACCCATGTCGAACCACTTTTTATTGAACGGGTTTATCGTAATATCGACGGCGCTGCTGTTTGGTGTGATATTCGCCAAAGTACGCCCATCGAAACCTGTCTGGATATTGCACGATTGGCACTGGATGATGCGATTGTTTGGATTATTGAAACCTATGGCACCAATGTAGGCGCTGTGCGTTGGGGGGATGCCCACCAAGCAACACATGACCACCCCGTTTTAGGCAAAGTGCCGGTGCTAAATTATTTCGTCAATATTCGCCAATCAACAAGCGGTGGTGACAACACGTTAATGCGTGGTAAAACGTCCGGGACTAATCCAACGCCTTTTGCCAATGTACACGCGGCAGGCTATCGTGGCGTTTATGATTTTGCCGATCCGGACAGCTCTGTTTTTATCACCTCAACAGGACAATCCGGGCATTTCTTATCGAAATATTATGAAAACATGGGGCAACTTTGGCGGCGCGGAGAGTATGTGCCAATGTCACTTGATGCTGATCTGGCCCGAGCCGCTGCTGTCGGGGTGACCGTAATCACCCCACTTGGCAATTAAAGACGTTCAAACTTGGCTTTAACCATTGGCGTCCATGACACAGTAAATAACGTTCCTTCGTCATGCGATGTTTCGGCTTCGATAACGTCTTGTTCATATAGGAATGCCCGCTTTTTCCCGTCAGCATAGGGGATCAAAACGTCTTCGAGCAGCGTTTCGGAATTTAGCGCTTTGGCAATCGCTGCCAAAAGATCATCGAACCCATCCCCCGTAACGGCAGATATTGCAAAAATATCTTCGTCACGCGCAGCTTTGGTTTGAACGGCTGAGCGGATATCAGGGGCAAGTTTGTCGATCTTATTCCATACTTCCAACACAGGTGTTTTGTCGTTTACACCAAGGTTTTCCATAATTGCGAGAACATCCTCTGATTGTTCTTCGGTGGCTTCATGTGCAATGTCGCGCACATGCAAAATAACATTCGCAGCCAAGACTTCTTCTAGCGTTGCGCGGAACGATGCCACCAATTCCGTTGGCAAATCTGAAATAAATCCAACGGTATCGGATAAAATTATATCTAATCCATTTTCTAATTTCACCGCACGCATCGTTGGGTCAAGTGTCGCAAAAAGCATGTCTTTTGCCATCACATCCGCACCCGTCAAGCGATTGAAAAGCGTTGATTTTCCCGCATTGGTATATCCGACCAAAGCAACGATGGGATAGGGTATTTTCGCGCGCGCTGCCCGATGCAACGTGCGTGTTTTCACAACTTTATCAAGTTGACGACGCAAACGAACCAATTGTTCATCAATGGCACGGCGGTCAGCTTCGATTTGTGTTTCACCGGGACCGCCAACAAACCCCAATCCGCCGCGTTGACGTTCAAGGTGGGTCCAAGCCCGCACCAAACGTGTTCGCTGATACGTCAAGGCAGCCATTTCCACCTGAAGCACACCTTCACGTGTTGCAGCACGGTCCGAAAAGATTTCAAGGATCAATCCAGTGCGATCCAGAATTTTGACCTTCCATTCCTTTTCCAAGTTACGCTGCTGAACCGGCGACACTGGCCCGTCAATCAAGACCAGTTCGATTTCATTGTCGTGAAATAGGTTTTTCAGCTCTTCGAGCTTACCTTTGCCAAAAAGCTTGCCTGGCTGTGGTTTGGGCAAAGGCACAATCAAACCGCCAATGACATCCAAGTTAGGCAATGCATGCGCAAGCGACACAGCTTCTTCTAACGCAGGCGCTGCGGCACGGCGATTACGATCCGATTTTATATCGGGATGCAGCACCCATGCGCGGGTGGCAACCCTATCATGTTCCATCAATTCTGGTCTTCACCTTCGTAAAGAGAGATGTTTTGTGACGGCATAATAGTAGAAATCGCGTGTTTATACACCAATTGCGACTGCCCATCACGGCGCAACAGGATACAGAAGTTGTCAAACCAGGTGATCACACCTTGCAACTTTACCCCGTTGATTAAAAATACGGTTACTGGAATCTTTGCTTTGCGAACGTGGTTCAAAAAAGCGTCTTGAAGATTTTGACGATCGGATGCCATTTTATTTGCCTTTTGTTTTCTTTAGTGGTTGCACGACCATAGATAATGTAGGGCGTATCAGCCCTACTGATCCGATACAACCACAACTCGTAGAAATCGTCCATGAAAATATTCAGGATCGCCAAATTGACGGTGAGACAAGTGCGATCACAACCAATATTTCAAGTCGCCCCAAAATCATCGTTAGGGACAAAACCGCTTTGGACAAAACTGGAAGATCGGCAATCGAACTCAGCTCTAGCTGAACCATATCTATCAAGGGACCCGTCGTGGACAGCGCCGAAATGCACAAGATAAGAGCATCTTCAAATGATAAGCCCAAAGCAGAAAACGCCAAAGTATTTACAGAAAGCGTTACCACAAAGAGCATGAAAAACACCCAAGCAATAAAAGAACCGCTTAAAAGATCACTGCGCAAATGCTTTTGCCGGCGGCCAACCGAACTTGGGTACACCAAGACTTCCATTTCACGATCAGCATTTAGATAAAGCGCATAGACACGCAATAATTTCACTCCGCCAGCCGTCGTCGCAACGCCGCCACCGACCAAAGCAAGCCCCAGAAAGATAACACCGGGCGTTTGCATACCTGACCAAGTTTGCGCATCCACCCAATGCGAGCTTTGATAACCTGTGGTCGTTAAAAACGACATGACTGTGAAAAAGCCCCCCCACAATGCAGATAACCCACTGGCAAAAGAGGACTGGTCACTTTGATCAAGCGCACCGATCCAATGACGCAAAAACAACGCCAGTGGCAAGGCTAGGCAAATAAAAATACCCAACCGCAATTCTGGATCATTCCTTAGGCTATCGCGATGCGCTTTGCCTTGTTTGTCGCTGAATGTGTGGTGCGAAAGAGCAAACACAAAAAACATCAAAATAATAGCTTCACCGAGCCATTGCTGGGTCACAGGATCGCCAAAATTCTGCATGGACATGCCGCTTGTGGACATGACCGACATCGCAGTCACAAAGGCATTCAACCCCATATCCCCCGACATAACCAACAAGATCCACAACACCATCGTGAGCCCGGCATAGGTCGGAACCATCATATTCACTGTGCGCTCAAGAAAATGTGCCATTTCAGAGGATGTCGAAAAATTGTACTGACGGGTGCTGAATTCACCATTGCCCGCGGCGGTCACTTCAAACCCCCCAAGGTTCATCGGCGCCAAAATCGCAGCAGCGGTTACCCACATGATGCCACCGCCCAGCCACGCGACCAAGGCCCGCCATAGATGCAGCGTCTCTGACAAGCGCCCAGCATCAAATGTGCGAAATCCAGTGGTTGTCAGCGCGCTGACCATTTCAAGGTAAGACGAACTAAACCACGTCGTTCCAAGTGCTTCGTTAAATGGAATTGCCAAATAAAAGGGCAAAAGCACAAAGCCCAACAAAAGAGACGACAGTTGCCGCACACCTGAAAGTTCAAATTTACGATTGGACAAAGCAAGCCCAACCATAAAGAGCAAAAACAACCCCAAGACAGCAGAATAGCCAAACATTCGTGCTTCAAAAAAACTTTGATGTGCCAAAGCATAGCCCATCGGCACAAACATAGCAGCGGAACAAAGTCCCCAAAGCAGAAAAAACAAAGGCAGCTGATATAAGCGTTTCAGCATGGCTTAGAAAAAATCGATGGAAACTTGAAGCAGACGTTCAACTTCGCCGACATCCTTGGCCAATGAAAACAGCGCGATAACGTCGCCTTCATCAATACGCGTCTTTCCCGTAGGTTTGATCATTTCACCGTTTTTCAACACGCCCCCTACCAAAACACCTTCGGGAAAATCGATGTCACGAATACGCTGTCCTGCGATCGGAGATGTGGTCAAAACCTGCGCTTCGATGATTTCTGCTTCGGCATCACCGATAGAATACACACCCCGAACGCGCCCATGTCGAATATGGCGCAGAATGGAACTTACGGTCGTGGCGCGTGGGTTGATATAGGCATCAATACCCAAAGGTGCCATTAGCGGCACAAGCGTCGGATCGTTGATCAACGCAATTGTCATCGGGCAGCCCTGCGCCTTGGCACGCACTGCGGCAAGCATATTGGTTTTATCGTCGTCAGTCACGGCAAGCAAAGCATCCGCTTTGGAAATGTTCGCCTCTAAAAGCAAAGCGGTATTCAACCCATCGCCATTCAAAACAATCGTACGCTCAAGCGCATCGGCGGCTTTTTCAGCGATCTTGCGATCCTTTTCGATAATTCGGGTCCGCACACGATGTTCGCCGGACTCAAGCGTTTTCGCCACTGCCAAGCCAACATTACCGCCCCCAATCACCACAACGCGATCTTGCCGCGCATGCGACTTGCCAAACACCTCCATTGAACGACCAACATCGTCAATATGTGTCATCAAATAACATTCATCAGCGGCAAACAACTGATCCCCTGCTTCAGGGGCAAAGAGCACGCCATTGCGACGCACACCGACCACAATCGTGCGAAGTGTTGAAAACAAATCCGTCAACTGGCGCAATGGCGTGTTCAG
Organism: Paracoccaceae bacterium; assembly: GCA_024639125.1. Classification (GTDB taxonomy): domain Bacteria; phylum Pseudomonadota; class Alphaproteobacteria; order Rhodobacterales; family Rhodobacteraceae; genus JAHEJA01. Next base: position 51,313 of record JAHEJA010000023.1, on the reverse strand, counting down.
CACAGGACAGTTTTCATCCAAGCGCAGCCCCAGTAGTTGCGCCCGATCATCCAAAAACATTTCCGTATCAAACGCAGATGGCGTCGCAAGACGTTTCAACGCGGCTTCAGCCACTTCGCGTTCTGGCGAAATGACCACATCAATGGGCAAATGATCACGGCGATATAGATCCGAATAAATTGCGGTCAAATATGACTGGCTACGCAAGCGAGCAATTTTTCGTTGAATGTTGAAAACCGAATGCGCAACTTGACATGTGACCATGTTCACTTCGTCTGAATGGGTCGCCGCAATGATCATATCAGCATCACGCGCACCGGCTCGATCCAGAACATCCGGATAAGACGCAAACCCAGCGACGCCTTGAACATCCAATGTATCCGTGGCGCGACGCACAAGGTCGGGATTGCTATCAACCACAGTCACATCGTTACGTTCCCCCGCAAGGTGGCGCGCGATTTGCCAGCCTACTTGACCAGCTCCACAAATAATGACCTTCATCCCATCAACCTCGTGCGGTGATACTTGCAAGTTTTAGTGCATGACATGCAACACGGTCATGGTCAATCCGTGGTGTCATTCGGCGTCATCCTGAATACGGGCTGATTTTCCACTCGAGACCACGCCCAAAGACTTTAGTTTTCGATGCAATGCGCTTCGTTCCATACCCACAAAATTGGCGGTCTTGCTGATATTGCCGCCAAAGCGATTGATCTGGGCAATCAAATATTCACGTTCAAATGCTTCACGTGCTTCGCGCAAGGGCATCGTCGCAATTGCACCGCTTACAATCGAACCGCCCTGCGACGTTTCAGAGGAAATATCATTGGGAAGATCGTCCACCAAAATATCACCTGTGCCATCGCCCAATATCAACACGCGTTCGATCAAGTTTTTAAGCTGACGCACATTTCCGGGCCAATTCTGCGTTTGCAACATCGCAGAGGCATCGTCACTTAGGTGGCGCAATGCCAAACCTTGGGTTTTGTTGAAATGCGCAATGAAATAGTCCGCCAAAAGTGGAATATCTTCGCGCCGCTGTTCTAGTGACGGAACCGGGATAGGCACAACATTCAAGCGATGATACAGCTCTTCTCTGAACGTTTTGTTATCAATTTCTTGTTTCAAGTCGCGACTGGTTGACGAAATAACCCTAAGATCAACTTTGACTTCTTCGTTGCCACCGACACGTTGAAATTTTTGATCAACCAAGACGCGCAAAATTTTTGATTGCGTCACCAAAGGCATATCCGCCACTTCGTCGAAGTAAATCACGCCCCCATTGGCTTGTTCAAGAAGACCTTGATGTGCACCCTGCCCACGCCCTTCGTGACCAAAAAGCACGTCTTCCATCCGATCCGGTTCGATGGTTGCACAATTTACGATGACAAACGGCGCCGAAGCGCGGTCAGAATGGGAATGGATATAACGCGCAGCCATTTCCTTGCCGACCCCAGAAGGCCCGCTTAGCATGACGCGACCGTTGGATTTTGTCACCTTGTCAAGTTGCGCAACAAGCGTTTTGAAAACGGTACTATGACCGATCATTTCCAAAATAGGGCCGTCTTTTTGCCGCAACTCTTTGTTTTCGCGTCTCAGACGAGAGGCTTCCATTGCACGACGAATGACCACTAACAATTGATCAATGTTAAATGGCTTTTCAATGAAATCATAAGCCCCCTGTTTGATCGCGGCGACGGCAATTTCGATATTGCCATGGCCAGAAATAATAACAACTGGAACCTGTGGATATTCGGATTTCACCTTTTTCAAGATATCAATCCCATCCATATCGCTGTCTTTGAGCCAGATATCCAAAATTAACAAACTCGGTGGTTTGGATGTTACTTCTTTGATTGCATCATCAGACGTGCCAGCCAATCGCGTGGCATAGCCTTCGTCCTCAAGAATATCAGATATCAATTGGCGGATATCTTTTTCATCATCCACAATCAAAATATCGTTTAAATCGCTCACGTTATTTACCCCTCAAATACCACCGATACCACCGGCAGTTCCACAATTGCACAGGCACCGAAATGTGCCCCCATATCAAACGGCTCTGCGTCCACCAAACGCAAAGTACCCCCATGTTCTTCTATAATTTTTTTCACGATCGGCAAGCCGAGTCCCGTCCCCTTGTCACGTGTTGTAACATAGGGTTCAAACAGACGTGATCTGTCTTGCGGCAATCCGATGCCATTATCCGAAATCCGAATTTGCACTGTATTGTCTTCATACGTAACACCCACATGAATGCGCCCTTTAAGCAAAGGAAAGACCCCCTTTTCCAGGCGCGTTTCAATAGCTTCTCCTGCGTTTTTCAACAGGTTCATCAACGCTTGAGATATCATAGTCGCATCGACATCCGCCTGAAGCGTTTCGATTTGGCACTCCTTGGAAAAATCCACTTTGGGCTGTCCGGCCATTTGCAACACATAGGCAGAATTTACCAATGTTACGATATCCTCAAGCCGCTTTTCCGGCTCGGGCATGCGCGCAAATTTTGAAAATTCATCCACAATGCGACGTAAGTCATTGGTTTGACGCACGATTACGCCAGTAAGCTGTTCTAAATCTTGTGACTCTTCTGCTAGTTTCGGCCCAAATTTACGTTTGATCCGTTCCGCTGACAATTGAATTGGGGTCAATGGGTTTTTGATTTCATGCGCAATTCTGCGCGCCACATCGCCCCATGCTGCCGATCTTTGGGCGGATACCAGATCTGTAACATCGTCAAATGCAACAACATACCCTTCTAGGGTGTCATCGCCAAGATGCCGTTTAGACATGCGCACCAAAAGGTTTTCTACACGACCCGAGCGAATAACTTTGATTTCTTCTTGGACACTGTCAGCACCCGTTTCTTTGAGCCGATCAAAAAGGGGTCCAAACTCTGGCACTGCGACAACCATATCAACGGCTTCTTGGGTATCGCTCCACCCCAACAAACGTTCTGCAGACCGGTTGACAAAGGCAATGCTGCCTGCGGGATCCAAACCGACCACACCAGACGTAACCGAAGTCAAAACCGAGTCAAACATCCGGCGGCGGCGTTCGACTTGGGCGGTTGACTCTAACAAGGTGTCGCGCTGCGCCTTGAGCTGACGTGTCATTTGGTTGAAATACACACCAAGCTGAGCAATTTCGTCATCCCCCTCTTCTTCGATCACTTGTGTGTCCAATTCGCCTTGGCCAACCCGTTGTGCGGCCCCAGCCAACCGTCCGATAGGGCGCGACAGCCGTTCCGCAAACCAAAGCGCCAAAAGCACAGATGCCAAGATCAACAACACAGCAAACGCCAAGTAAAGCACGCCAAAATCAAACAGCACGCGCCCGCGTTCAGATTCACGTTGCTGATAAAACAACGCAGTCTGTTGCGTGTCATCCAAAAGCGACAGCAATTCCCCATCCACATCGCGGGTGACATACAGGTAATAATCGCTAAAGCCGTCCAAATAGACCAAGGCGCGCATTTCATTATTTACCCAATCTTCAATCAGCACGACTTCGGCCAAGGATGCGTCAATGTCGCTCTGGGTGAGGTCTTCGAAATCAAACAGATATGAACGATCGCCACGAAAAAGAATTGCGCCAGTTTCATCGATTATAAACGCTTCGCGCAGGCCGCGCTGAATGGCAAGCTGCCCCTGGCTGAGTTCATCGCGCAACACTTCGGGATCTATTGATCCTTCTCTTATTTTCTTGCGCACCAATCGGGATGCTAAATCAATGGCATCTTCTCTTAGGGCGGATTTTTGTTCTTGTTCATAGGATTGCGCCGCAGACAAAGAGGCCGAAATCACGCTTTGAACCCGCGTTGAAAACCACGCCTCTAGCCCCATGTTGACCGACAGAATAGCAAAGATTGCAACAGTAATGGTCGGCAAGAGCGCCATAATCGTAAACACACCTGTTAAGCGAAGGTGCAATCTAGAACCGGCAGATTTTTGCCGTCTTTGGGCAACTATGCGCAAAACACGCTGCAGCACGAGGGCCACAATAAGCAAAACATAGATCAGATCCGACATCAAAACGAGTCGGAGCAGTGGCGAAATCGCCCCCTGATCCATTGGGCCCAAGACGATATAAGTCGCCAAGGCCAAAATAGGCCCCATCATCACAAGGCCGATGTTAACAGCGGCGACAATGCGTCTTTGGCGCCGTAAGCGCACAAATTTGGCCCAAAATGCCTGTCTTCGCCGTGTGTCCAACTGACACTCCTAATCCGATATAAGGGGATTACATGGTCCAATCCCCTCGCGCATGAGGGTCTGTACCCTGTTGCGCAATTACATCAGTTTTCGGCGACGTGTGACACTAATGTCAAGCTCGTTAATTTTCTTGCGCAAAGTATTGCGATTAATCCCGAGCAAATCAGCACATTTGGCTTGATTACCGCCTGTGGCATCCAAAGCAATCTCAATGAGTGGAATTTCAATTTCGCGCAAAATACGGGCATAGACCCCCGGAGGCGGAAGCATATTTCCATGCAAATCAAAATAACGGCGCAAGTGGCGTTCGACATCTGCAGCAAGCTTGTCGCCGCTGCCCTGTTGTATCACATCATTGATGGCTGGTTGGGATCCAAGCACTGCCTCGACTTCGGCCAAGGACACATGCGTTTCGCGCGCCGTTAGCCCCAGACGTTTCACCACGTTTTCTAATTGCCGCACGTTTCCCGGCCAACTGTAGGTTTTAAATAACGCCGCTGCGCCTTCGCTTAGGGAGCGCTTGATGTCGGTTTCTTTTTCTAGCTTCGCAAAAAAATGTTCGCTGAGCAAAAGAATGTCATCAATGCGTTGATGCAATGCAGGAACTTCGATGGTTGCGCCGCCCAAACGATAATATAAATCGTTGCGGAGTTTGCCTTGGTCTACTGCATTGTTAAAGCTTCCTTGCAGGGTTGCAATAAAGCGGGGTTTGGTTTCGTTAGGCGCATCAATCATCCGCACAATGCGACCCTGTATTTCATGAGGCATGTCGGTCAGTTCTTCGAAAATAACGGTGCCTCCTTTGGCGCGCGACAAAATGCGCGCAGGTCCATCAAGGTTTTCCAAATCAAGTGGCGTCACGCTGACCATTGGCAAATTTCGCCGATCCGAAAAATCATGCAAAACCTTGGCAATTAGGGTTTTTCCTGTCCCGGATTCCCCCGAAATCAAAACAGGCAGATCCGCATTCATCAATCCAGCTGTCACGCGATAGAGGGATTGCATCGCCACCGTTTGCCCCACCAAAGGCAACCCGTCGTTTTCCGTATCCTTGACATCAGAAACAGGCCGAGTACGTCCAGCGGCGCGACTAGCCTCTAATGCTTTGGAGGTGCGCTTCATCAGGTCTGGCAAATCAAAGGGTTTGGGCAAGTAATCAAACGCCTTGGCTTCGGTTGCCTGAATAGCTGTCATGATATTGTTTTGGGCTGAAATCACGATCACCGGCATATCGGGGCGATCTAAATGGATTTTGGGCAACATTTCCAATCCATTGCCGTCGGGCATCATAACATCGGTAATAATTGCATCGCCTTTGCCTTCGGCAACCCATCGCATCAATGTTGTTAGGCTTGATGTCGCATGCACACGACATCCTGCCCGTGTCAGTGCTTGGGTCAAAACTGTGCGAATGGTGCGGTCATCATCCGCGACTAAAACGGTGCCATCCATTATTTGGCTCCTTCTTGATAATCTTTGGGAACAGTGGACAGAGATATACGAAACACCGTGCGGCCCGGCACAGAGTCAACGGAAATCCAACCATTGTGTTCAAGAACAATTTTACTGGCAAGCGCAAGGCCAAGTCCGGTTCCGTTTTCGCGCCCCGACACAAAGGGTTCAAAGACGTCATTTTTAATGTCATCCGGAAGCCCGGGACCATCGTCCCATATTTCAACTTGCAACGGCAATGCCTGCCCTGCTCCGTCCGAGCGACGAAGCCGAAACGAATGTTCATAATAGGTCCGCAACCGAATTTTTCCGCCATCTCTGGCGGCTGCCTCTGATGCATTTTTTATCAAATTCAAGACAACTTGAAGCAATTGATCAGGATCCCCGAACACATCGGGCAAAGATGGGTCATAGTCTTCGATAATCGTCATATGAGCCCCAAAGCCCAATTGCGCAGACCGCATCGCACGGTGCAAGACATCGTGAATGTTTACTGGACGCTTTTGGATGGTTGTCAAATTTCCAAACTGTTCAACTTGTTCCAACAGCTTCACAATGCGACGGGTCTCGGCAACAATAAGATCCGTTAATTCAAGGTCTTCTTGCGCAAGGCTCATGGACAATAGTTGCGCAGCACCTGTGATACCAGCCAAGGGGTTCTTGATTTCATGCGCCAGCATTTCGGCCATGCCAATGGCCGACTTCGCCGCAGCCTTGACCGATTGGCTTTGTGTCATGCGCCCAGCCAATTCACGCGGAGCAATCAGCAAAATCATATATCCCGAATGCCCTATCACGGGGGCGAATTTTAAATTGCATTGTAACGGCGCGCGCTCACCTGTTCCGACATCTACGTCATTCACAAACAAGGGCGTGCCGCTTTCGCGTGATCTCAGAAAGCTTTCTTCTAAGGGGGCATCGATGGCAAGCTTGTCCCAAATCGGGATGCCTCTTAGGGCGCGTATCGAAGAATTGAAAAACCCCTCGGCAGCAGAATTGATTTCGCAAATCAAATCATGCTCATCCAGCACCACAGCTGGCGTCGGCAAAGATCCCCAAAGGGCAGACATCAGGTCTTGTGTCATTGCAGTCCACTTTCAACAGAGAGATCACTTAATAATGCATCAGGCAACTGGTCAAAAACCACACTCGGCGTTTGCGCCGTAAGGATAGCGCGCCGGCGCTTTGGGTGCGACTTGGCGTAATCCATGTACCACCCCAAATGCTTGCGGGCGACGCGTAAGCCCAAATCCGTTCCATAAAAAGACAACATCGCATCATAATGCCCTGCGACCAGATCCACAAATTCCTGCCCCTCGGGCACAGATACATGCGGCAAATCATAAAGCTGCTGCGCCAATTGAGCCAAGAGCCACGGACGCCCCTGTGCCCCGCGGCCCACCATAACCCCATCCGCCCCGCTTTGAGCCAAAGCTTGTCGCGCGGTTGCCGCATCTATAATATCGCCATTGGCAATCACAGGAATAGAAACGGCCTTTTTCACATTGGCAATCGCCGCCCAATCCGCAGACCCTTTGTAAAATTGGCACCGCGTGCGCCCATGAATAGTGATCAGCTGAATACCTGCGTTTTCCGCGCGCTTGGCAAGTGTCGGTGCATTCAGCAGCCTATCATCCCATCCTAGGCGCGTTTTCAGCGTCACTGGAATGTTTACAGCCGCAACAACAGCTTCGATCAATGTCAGGGCATGATCCAAATCCTGAAGCAAAGCAGAGCCGGAATAACCGTTCACGACCTTTTTCGCGGGACAGCCCATATTAATATCAATAAAACGTGCGCCGTTGTCTTGAACCACTTTGGCAGCTTCGGACATCCAATAAGCATCACGCCCTGCAATCTGAACCGATGTGTTTTCAATCCCAAAACCAAGCTCGGCCTTTTCTCGCACTCCAGGTTTGGCTTGGATCATTTCGTGGCTTGCGATCATTTCGCTTACCACCAATCCGGCGCCGAACTGCGACACCAAATTCCGAAACGGAAGATCAGTGATCCCCGCAAGTGGCGCCAGGAAAATAGGCGGTGTTATAGAATGGGACCCAAGGGTAATAGACACGGAATGCTCCTTCTTAGTATCGGCTACCTGCAGAGCGCGAAAAAAACAAGAAAAATACGATGAATATTTACTCAAAATAGCGCGGCTGCACAAAAATTAATCACTAATATCAGGATTGCGCAGAGCGATGCACTTGCGTAGACAGGTCACAAGAGGAAACAAGATATGACGACAATCGCCATAATAGTTGCCGCAGGACGCGGAACACGGGCCGGAGGGGATATGCCAAAACAATGGCAAATGATCCACGGCAAACGCGTGATCGACTGGACGATTGACGCCTTTGCCTCCCACCCCAGGATCGACCATATTTGTGTGGTGTTACACCGTGACGATATAGACAAACTGAATTCGAACGGGCTGACCTTGTGCATTGGTGGCGCCAATCGTGATGACTCGGTCAAAAACGGCCTGACGGCGATTGCCCACCTCAGCCCCGATAGCGTCCTTATTCACGATGCCGCGCGTGCAACCATCAGTAGCGATGTCATTGACCGTGTCTGCGTGGCGTTGGAAACACACCAAGCCGCTGCCCCTGCTTTGGCTGTGACAGATGCGCTTTGGCACGGTGCAGAGGGCTTTGTCACGGGCACCCAAGACCGCAGCACGCTTTATCGTGCGCAAACGCCCCAAGGGTTTCATTTTGACGTTATTCGAAAAGCGCATGCAAACAGCACACAAACCGCCGCTGATGATGTAGAAATCGCACGCAGGTCGGGAATTCCAGTGGCAATCGTTGACGGTTCAGAAGATAATCTAAAAATAACAACGCCCGACGATTTCGCGCGGGCAGAACGTATATTAAGGAATAGATAATGGATATCCGCCTTGGCAATGGGTACGACGTGCATGCGTTTGAAGACGGCGATCACGTCATTCTATGTGGGATCAAAATTCCACATTCGGCAAAGCTAAAAGGGCATTCCGATGCAGATGTCGCCATGCATGCCATCACAGATGCACTTTATGGCGCAGTGGCCCAAGGCGATATCGGTCGCCACTTCCCCCCTAGTGATCCACAATGGAAAGGCGCTGCCAGTGACATTTTCTTGAAACATGCGGTGGCGTTGGTCAGGGATATGGGGTTTGACATTTCAAATATCGACTGCACAATCGTCTGCGAACGCCCCAAAATAGGCCCGCATGCAGAGGCGATGCAACGCCAACTGGCTGACATAATGGCGCTAGACAGCAGCCGCATCAGCGTGAAAGCAACAACAAGTGAACGTCTCGGTTTTACCGGACGCGAAGAAGGCATTGCCTCGATCGCAACAGCAGCATTGGTAAAACCATGACACGACTTATCGCGACGTTCTTTTATATTGGCTACATGCGCCCTGCTCCTGGGACGTGGGGATCGCTGGCTGCGCTGCCGGCTGGGTGGCTGCTATATGTGTTAACTGGGCACATTGGCGTTGCCATTGGAATTATCGCGGCCTTTCTAATTGGATGGTGGGCCACGCGCGTTGAAACCACCGGCAAAGACGACCACGACCCTTCTGAGATTGTTATCGATGAAGTGGCGGGGCAATGGCTTGCACTTATGCCCGTGTTTTATGGCGCAGATATGATGGGTGTTTCTGTCACTGCCCTTTGGCCCGGTTGGATCAGTGCGTTTTTATTGTTCCGCCTGTTTGATATAACCAAGCCATGTATCATTGGGCGCGCTGACCGTCGCGGTGATGCTTTGGGCGTTATGCTTGACGATATTTACGCAGGTCTCTTTGCCGCCATAGTCACCATAGCGCTGGCGGGTCTATCGCACGGGATATTTATGGGATGATCGCCGATCAGCTTGTTACGCTCTGCGTCGCCAAAGGCATCACTGTAACAACCGCCGAAAGCTGCACTGGCGGAATGATTTCCGCCGCACTTACCGATGTGGCAGGATCCTCTGCTATGTTTGAACGCGGGTTTATTACCTATTCGAACACCGCCAAAATGGATATGCTTGGGGTTTCGGCACAGGCACTCGATGATTTTGGCGCGGTTTCGGAACAGGTCGCATATGAAATGGCCCAAGGGGCGCAACAGGCTGCAAACGCAACATATGCGATCGCAGTGACAGGCATTGCCGGCCCAGGTGGATCAGACCACAAGCCCGAAGGCCGCGTTTGCTTTGGACTAAGCTTAGCAGATGGCACCACTGTGACAGAAACCAAAGATTTTGGCCCCTTGGGTCGCAAAAATGTGCGCCAAGCAACCGTAGATCACGCACTGGCGCTAATTTTCAACGAAATAAGCAAAATTGCATAATGCCTAAATATTAAGCATAGCACACATATTACGCAGATATTTTTCGCAAACCGTATATTTGCAAGCCAAATATCGCCTTATATTTCAGCATTTGCTTTGTTTTTCCTCTTTTTGCCGCCAAAGACAGCGCAAACTTATCAGAGAGGATGAGAAGATGAATGCAGCAGATACTGCTTGGATAATGGTCGCAACGGCGCTTGTGCTATTTATGACCCTACCTGGATTGGCGCTTTTTTATGGCGGTTTGGTCCGTGCGCGCAATGTTCTTAGCGTTTTCATGCAATGTTACGCGATTGCTTGCGTCATGAGCGTGCTTTGGTTTGCTTTCGGTTATTCCATTGCATTTGGGTCGGGGGAAACAGGGATCTGGGGCGGCTTGGACAAAGTGTTTCTATTGGGCATAGATGCGGATACCTTGTCCGGCACGTTACCCGAAATTCTTTTCTTTGCCTTTCAAATGACCTTTGCGATCATCACGCCTGCCCTTATTGTAGGCGCCTATGTTGAACGCGTGGGTTTTGGATTTGTGATTGTCTTTTCATCCCTTTGGATGCTGGCAATCTATGCACCTGTTGTGCATTGGATTTGGGGCGGTGGGTTCTTGGCAGACGGCGGTATTTTCGGCGATGTCGGGACCAAAGATTTTGCAGGCGGCATTGTGGTTCACGAAACCGCAGGCTTGGCCGCCTTGATCCTTGCTATTTTCTTGGGACCACGCAAAAACCGGACCACGCCCCCCCATAACCCAGGTTATGTTATGATTGGCGCGGCGATGTTGTGGGTTGGTTGGTTCGGCTTTAATGGCGGCTCACAGCTTGCCGCCGACGGAGGCGCAGCAATGGCCATCACCGTCACCCATATTTCTGCGGCAACAGCTTCGGTCACTTGGGCCGCATGGGAAAAGATCAAATACGGCAAGGCGTCATTGGTGGGCATTGTTACAGGCACGATTGCAGGTCTGGCATCGATCACACCTGCCTCTGGCTTTGTTGGGCCTATCCAAGCTCTTGTGATTGGCGCCGTCGCAGGCGTTCTTTGCCAGGAAATGGTAACTGTAATCAGAAGCAAGTTTAACATCGATGACACACTAGACGTTTTTGCGGTGCACGGCGTTGGCGGTATCTTTGGCACGATCATGATCGCCGCCTTTGGTGCGGGATCTTGGTTCGCGCAACTCGGTGCTTTGGCGATCGTTGGTATCTTTACAGCGGTTGGAACAGTTATCCTGATCAAACTCGTATCGCTGATCACCCCACTCCGTGTCGATCTTGAAACAGAAACAAATGGACTTGATCTGGCGGTACATGGCGAACGCGCCTACGACATGTCATCATAGGCGGATAAAAGCGCAAGACGTAACAAACAAAAGGCCCCAATCTTGGGGCCTTTTTTACGTCAAACCGTACTCGACTGCGTCATCATGGTCATGATCATGGTCATCATGATGATCGTCGTCATCATATTCACCGTGATCATCATCATACCTATCATGATCATCATCGACGTAAGTACCCGAGTGATAATCATCATCGTCATACCTATCATCATCGTGACTATCGTGATCATCATCACTGCCGCCAGATAAATCAGCCATGGACATCACAGCCGCACCCGCCAAAAGCATTAAGACCATATTCAACATAGCAAACCTCCAATAAAACAATGGATCTACGGATAGCTGATGAACATGTCCAATCCCATTCAACGCAGGATGAAAAAGCTATAACTCAGGTTTAATTACCGTATAGTTCTGCCGCGCGCTTTTCAAAAGCCCGCACAATTCTTTGCATAGCTTCATTGAAAACCAAACCGATAATACCTTGCAAAACAGCATTCTTGAATTCGAAATCCACGAAAAAGCTAACATCGCATCCGCCATCTGCATCTGAAAAAGCCCAATTCGATTTCATATACTTGAAGGGACCATCCAGATATTCGGTATCAATCTTCTGTTCCGTCGGCCAAAGAACAACGCGGCTTCCAAATCGCTCGCGAAACACTTTAAAGCTAATGACCAAATCCGCAGCCATCACTTCACTTTCGCCCTCTGGCGTGACAGAGCGCACGCGTGCAGCGGAACACCATGGTAAAAACTTTGGATATTGTCCAACATCCGCAACCAATGTGTACATTTGATCAGCGGTATAAGGCAATCGTCGGGTTTCTGAATGTGTCGGCATTATTTCTCGTTTTGACTTTGTGCTTCCTAACATTTAGGAAACAAACACCCCAAATTTCAAGAGGCACAAATGACACAGCGTCCCTACGTAATCGACGAGCTAATCTCTGCCAAGGCCATTGCGGCCCGAATAGAGGAACTTAGCCGCGATATTCAAGAAGAATTTAACGACACATCAAAATTGGTTGTCGTTGGACTATTGCGTGGCAGCTTTGTCTTTATCGCAGATTTGGTTCGCGAACTCGACCTGCCTGTCGAAGTAGACTTCCTAGAGGCGTCTTCTTACGGCGATGCTATGGAAAGCTCGCGTGAGGTCCGCATCCTAAAAGACCTGCGCTCCCCTATAGAAGGCCGCGACGTGTTGCTTGTCGAAGACATTGTCGACACGGGTTTCACACTTAGCCACGTCATAAACCTGTTAAAAAGCCGCTCACCTGCAAAATTGAAATGCATTGCCCTTCTCGACAAACCCATCCGTCGAGAAGTCGACATCAAAGCAGACTACACTGGTTTTGAAATTCCCGACGAATTTGTTGTTGGCTACGGCATTGATTTTGCTCAACGCAATCGAAACTTGGGCTATATCGGAAAAGTGCGCTTCACTGATTAACCCCAATCGCTTCTTCTTTTCAAAAATATCCTCGCCGAAGGCTAGCGGCCTTTCCACACTGGATCGCGTTTTTCAGCAAAAGCACGTGCGCCTTCTAACTGATCTTCCGACGTGTAAAGCCGTTCGACCGTTTCAAATTGGCTCTTGGTGATTTTGTTCATCGCATCTTGGAATTTCATATCTTCGGCTTCACGCACGACTTCTTTTATCGCGGCGTAAACCAAGGGTGGGCCAGAAGCCAAAAGATCTGCCAACTTGCGCGCTTCTGACATCAAATCTTGGGCGGGATAGATATAATTGATCAATCCCCAACGCGCGGCTTCATCTGCATCGAGCCAACGACCCGTTAATAACATATCCATAGCTATGTGATATGGAATGCGCTTGGGTAATTTAACGCTTGCCGCATCCGCGACGGTGCCAGAGCGAATTTCCGGCAACGCAAATGTCGCATGCTCAGCGGCCAAAATCATATCCGCAGACAGCGCAAGTTCCAATCCACCTCCACAACAAATCCCGTTGACAGCCGCAATAACGGGTTTATTTAAACCACGTAATTCTTGCAAGCCCCCAAACCCGCCGACACCGTAATCGCCATCAACGGCATCTCCATCTGCCGCAGCTTTTAGATCCCAACCAGGGCAGAAAAATTTCTCACCAGCCCCCGTCAGGATGGCGACCCGCAACTCTGGATCATCACGAAATGATTTAAACACTTGCCCCATAAGGCGACTGGTTTCCAAATCAATTGCATTGGCTTTGGGCCGATCCAAGGTAACTTCAAGCACATGACCACGACGGGTGGTTTTAATTGGGTTATCAGACATTTTCGTCTCCTTTTCGGATCAAAGCATCCACTGCAATTGCCCCTTCGGGAAGGGCCAAAAGTGGGTTGATTTCAACTTCTTCTAATGTGGCTTGGTGGTCAATGACATAACCCTGTACAGCCAATGCCGCTGACACAATTGCCTCCATATCAGCCGCAGGTTTGCCACGGTAACCTTTTAAAATGGGCCATACCTTTAACTGCGCCAACGCAGATCGAACGTCGCTTTCTTGAACAGGCAAAATCATCGATACCGCATCCTGCAGGATTTCGGTCAGAACGCCACCGGCAGCAAGCGTCATCACAAACCCATGAACAGGATCATGAGCGACGCCTAGCAACAACTCACACACACTGCCCTGCACCATTTCCTCGACTAAGAACTGCGTGCACCCCATGGCATTTGCTGCGGTCAAAACCTGATCCTTGGACGCAAGGCCCAGAACAACCGCACCAGCATCGGATTTATGCGCAAACCCCATACCCTTTAGCACAACGCTGCCACCTATGTGGTCATAAGCGCGCCCAACGGCCTGAATATCGTCACAGAACACGCGCTTGGGCACCACAACGCCATAAGGCATCAAAACATCCTTGGCCTCTGCCTCATTCAATGTTTTGGACTCGGCCACTGGGTGCGGCTCTAATAGCACGGGACAATCCTGACCCCGGCCTATCGCGCCACAGGCTGCAATCGCAGCCAAGGATTCTTCTAGACCACACAGCGGAATAATACCGGCAGCCATCAAATCGCCCGCGCGGTCTTCCTCCAAGTTTTCTGGCAAACTTGCCAAACACGCAAAGGGAATATCTGTATGACCTTTTACATATCGCGCAGCCTCAATCACACAATCCCATGCGGATGGATCACAATGATCCTTGCGCGGGAAATCCACAACCAAGGTGCCAATGTCAAAATTCCCCTGCATCATCGCAGTAAACGCACGCCCCATTGTCACACCGTCACCCCAGACATATGTGTGATAATCCAAAGGATTAGCCAAAGCGACATTAGGACCTAATGCCATTTTCAAATCAGCTTTTTGCGAGGTTTCCAGATTTGGAAAATGAACACCATGACGTGCCCCAGCATCCGCCATCAAGCTTGCTTCTCCCCCCGAACAAGACATCGAAGCCACCGATGCGCCCCCCAAAGGTCCCGTAACGTGCAATATTTTCAAAGCTTCAATCAGGGTCGCTAGACTTTCAACTTGCGCAATGCCAAGCCGACGCAACAAAGCGCGCGCACCAGCATCGCTTCCCGCCAACGATGCTGTATGCGAAATCGTGGCGGCTTGAGCCTGTTCCGAAGCCCCGACTTTCAACGCGACAATTCCTTTTCCAAGCCTGCGCGCATGATTTGCCAACTCTTCAAACTCACGAACCGAGCGAATTCCTTCGATGTGTAAACCCAAGGCCGTCACGCGCGGATCGGACAACACAGACATCCCAATCTCTGCTTGCGACGTCTGCGCTTGGTTTCCTGCTGTCATAACCATCGCAATTGGCAACCCGCGTCTTTGCATGGTCAAATTAATCGCGATGTTTGAGCTTTGCGTAATAATGGCAACACCGCTGTCACATGGATGCCCCCCATGTTGATCCGGCCACAAACACACCTGATCTAGATAATTGATAAACCCATAACAATTTGGTCCAAGGATAGGCATATTTCCTGCAGCTGCAACCAATTGCGCCTGCAAGTCAGCCCCATCCTGAATTTCGCTTTGCGCTTCCAAATATCCAGAGGCAAAACATACTGCGCCACCTGCACCAATCGCCGACAACTCGGCGACTACAGGTATAGTCGCATATCGGTTAATCCCAACAAAACATGCATCAGGAGCAGCAGGCAAGTTGGAAACAGAGCGATACACAGAAAACCCGGACAGGTTTTCCTCGCGTGGATGAATTGGCCAAATCTCGCCCTTAAAACCAATCTTAATACATTGATCGATAATATTGCGACCCCAAGCGCCCCCGCCAATGACGGCAATAGAAGTCGGGTTAAACAACTTTGACATGTTACGCATTACGACACCGTTTCACCCATTGAAGCCAAGGATTGCCTTCGGCGAGGATATTTTTAAAAAGAAGAAAGAGTTTATTAATAGTTTTCTGACCAACATTGACATGCGGTACAGGCGGGGACGCCGATGACCGTAAAAGGAGAAGTAGCCCCTTACCAACTATAAATTGGTAAGGGGTGATCAAAAATTGTGCTGCTTTTCTTCTTTTCATAAATATCCTCGCGCAAAGCGCGAAACTATGCGCCCAGCGGGCGCAATAAATCTCGGCTAATGATGTGGCGCTGAATTTCCGAAGTTCCATCCCAAATTCGCTCGACCCGTGCATCGCGCCAGAAACGTTCGATTGGATAGTCGTCCATCAACCCCATACCACCATGGATTTGTAACGTGGTATCTGTAACGCGGGCAAGCATTTCGGTTGCATATAGCTTTGCGCTGGCAATTTCACGGTTCGCAGGAAGGCTTTGATCCAGTCGCCAAGCTGCTGATAAGGTCAGCCAATCAGCAGCATCAATTTCCGTAATCATGTCAGCAATTTGAAAGCTTACACCTTGGAATTTACCGATTTGTTGTCCGAATTGCTTTCGTTCAGCCGAATACGAAAGCGCATAGTCAAAGCAACGTCTTGCGCGGCCAACAGACATTGTTGCAACGGTTAAGCGGGTCGCGTAAAGCCATGTATTCATGACATTAAACCCGCCATCCACCTCACCCAACACCTGCGCATCTGGCAATCGACAATCATCAAATTCAAGCACCATGTTTTTATATCCACGGTGAGACACAGATTTATAGCCATCCCGAATTGTGAAACCGGGCGTTCCACGATCAACCAAAAAGGCGGTTATCCGTTTTTTAGGTCCCTTGGGCGTTTGATCTTCGCCCGTGGCGATGAATACAATAACAAAATCAGCATGTTCTGCACCAGAAATAAAGTGCTTGGTCCCATTAACCAACCAGTCGCCACCAGCGCGCACAGCAGTGCATTTCATCCCACGTACATCGGAGCCTGCATCAGGTTCGGTCATAGCCAAGGCATCCATACGTTCACCACGGACCGCAGGTAACAGATAGCGTTCTATTTGCTCCCCCTCGCAGGCCATTAAAATGTTTTGAGGGCGGCCGAAAAAGTGGTTTAGCGCCATCGATCCACGACCAAGTTCGCGTTCGACCAACGTAAAATCCAGGTGGTTCAAGCCAGCACCACCGACTTCTTCTGGGAAGTTACACGCATAAAACCCAAGATCGATACATTTTTGTTTGATGTCTTGGGCGATCTCATTTGGGACTTGGCCGGTTTGTTCGACCAAGTTTTCATGCGGATATATTTCATTTTCAACAAAGTCACGAACAGTGCTGACGATCATGTCTTGTTCTTCGGTCAATCCAAAATTCATCTTGCTTCCCCTATGGTTTGAGTGCAGCAATCGCTGTTGCAACTGCGCCGACGGGATCAGACGACTTGCGCGTATCTAGATCAACATGCAGAAGGAATTGCGCACATGTGGCCAAAACTGTGCCATCCACGCGACGCATTTCATGCGAAAGTTTCAACTTTTTACCCTCGGCCAGATTGACGGTCGTATCAACAACGATATCTTCGCCTGCATGGGTTTCGACAAGGTATTTAATCGTTGTTTCAACAGTAAAAAAACTATTCCCAGACGCGATGTAGTCCGCATCAGCCCCTATCGCCAACATGAAACCGTCCGCGGCATCACTGAACACTTGACCATAGCGGCCTTCGTTCATGTGGCCATTATAATCGGTCCAATCCACAGGGATTTTGCGAGTAACTGTTTGGATTTTTCCAACCGGTTTTTGGATACTTACCAAAGTTTTTTCATGTTCATTAATCAAAGAACCCGCTGCGTTATCCTGTTGTTTCAGAGCCCGCATAATGGACACCAAGTTGTTGTCCCGCAGCCGTTCCAATTCGCGAATTGTCTTGTGACCAGATTGTGCATCAGATTGATCAGCAATGGTCTGCACCAATTCATCCGTCAATTCTGGCACGTCCATCAACTTGGTCCAAGGCCATTCCAAACAGGGGCCGAATTGCGCAATAAAATGGGCCATTCCGGCTTCGCCACCTGCAACCCGATAGGTTTCAAACAACCCCATTTGCGCCCATCGCAGTCCAAAACCATAGCGAATTGCGTTGTCAATTTCTTCGGTCGTGGCGATCCCGTCTTTGATCAACCAAAGGCCTTCGCGCCACACGGCTTCAAGGAACCGATCCGCAATATGCGCATCAATTTCTTTGCGCACATGCAGCCCATACAGCCCAACAGATGAAAGCACATCTTTTGCACGGGCAATATGACTTGCGCTTGTCTGTACGCTTGGAACCACCTCGATGAGAGGAAGAAGATAAACAGGATTAAAAGGATGGCACACCATAATTTGATCCGGAAAATCGGATTTTTCCTGTAATTCCGAAGGCTTAAATCCCGACGTTGATGAACCAAGGATTGCATCCTTTGGGCAATAGTGTTGAATTTCGCTTAAGACTTTGTGCTTGATGTCTAACCGTTCAGGCACGCTTTCTTGTATCCAGTCCGCATTCTGAACCGCCGCTTGCATCGTTGCACAGAAGGTTAATTTCCCCTCTTTGGGCAATGCATGATCATAGAGCATCGGCAAAGCATGGCGCGCATTCCCTAGGACCTCGGCAATTTTTCGTTCTGCTTCGGGGTCTGGGTCAAAAACATTGACGTCCCACCCGTTCAATAAAAATCGCGCAAGCCAACCGCCACCGATCACGCCGCCACCAATAATTGCTGCTGTTTTTGTCATTTTCTAATCCACACAAAGAGTTACGACTGTGCCGTTTTCATAAACATCATGGCAGCCATAAAAAGGCGCCTCAGGCGAACAGACTTTGCCATCCGCCAAACATATTCCTTCGCAATCACGCGAACTGTTACAAGATTTCCCCGCATCTTTTGCTTGGGATAAACAAATCATTTGACCATGCCCGCCAATCGTCGTTGTCCCACCTTTGGCCTTGCACTCTTGTGACAAGGTTTCTGACGCTTCGATGAAAGACTGCTGTTGCTTTGTCGTCTCTGTCTCAGATGCGGTTTCACTTTGACACCCCACCAATACGACCATGCAAATGACCAATAATCTATTCAAAACGATCCCCTAATATAGTGTTCACATGTGGGGCCATCGCGCGACCGAACACAACATGCATATCAGCATCCCAATGGACACCATCAATTTCTGACACGCTTACATAGTCATTGGCATCCACGAAATGCACATTAGCCCGCAAGGACATCTCTTTGATAAGCCTTGCAAGATCGGTTTGGCGCTGCTCGGCCCCTTGGAAAACAGGCGCCAATGTACCGACTTCTTTTACATCAACCGGCGCAATCACACAGATCCGAGCTTGGGGTTGCAGGCTACGAATATCCCCGACCAACCGCTCAAGCGAACGCGCGATTTCCCATGCCGTCACGGAAAAGCGCGTTTTCAAATCATTTGTCCCAAGCATTAGCAAAACCGCATCCAAGGGCTTGTGAGACATCAAAACCGCGGGCAGCACAGTCAACCCATTGCGCGCACCGCCTTCGATCATGTCATCATGCACGGTGGTTCGCCCTGGCAAGGCTTCGCTGATAACGTCAACATTGTCACCCAATGCATCCGCCATAACAAAAGGCCAACGATGGGATTTATCAAACCGACGATCTTCGCCCATAATTTCTATCGGCGGCGTTCCAAAACTATTGCTATCACCATAAACAAGAACGGTGCTCATGACCGTGGCGCTTGTTTATTCAAACCAAGTTTTTCGCGCACCTCTTGCGGACCAATCACACGCGCGCCAAGATTTTCAATTATCGTTTTGGCCCGCGCGACAAGCTGTTGATTGGTGGCCAAAACGCCCTTTTCCAACCAAAGATTGTCTTCTAACCCAACGCGCACGTTGCCACCGGCCAAAACGGACGCCGCAACATAGGCCATTTGATTACGCCCCAATGCAAATGCGCTAAAGGTCCACTCTGCTGGTACATTATTAACCATTGCCATAAACGTATTCAAATCATCCGGCGCACCCCAAGGGACGCCCATGCAGAGCTGTACCAAAGCATCCGGCGCAATCACCCCATCGGCCACCAGTTGCTTTGCGTACCATAAATGCCCGGTATCAAAGGCTTCGATTTCGGGCTTTACCCCTAATTCGGTCATCATTCGCCCCATAGCTTGCAACATTCCAGGCGTGTTTGTCATAACATAATCCGCCTCGGCGAAATTCATTGTCCCACAGTCAAGCGTGCAAATTTCGGGCAAACAGTCCGCAATATGGGCCACGCGCTCTGCCGCGCCAACCATGTCGGTTCCAGCGGCTACGGGTAACGGGTTTTCGGTACCACCGAAAATGATATCTCCCCCCATTCCGGCCGTAAGGTTCAAAACAACATCCACATCCGCGTCCCGGATGCGATCGGTCACTTCTCTGTAATATTCCAACTTCCGGCTAGGCGCCCCTGTTTCAGGGTCACGCACATGACAATGCACCACAGCGGCACCGGCTTTTGCTGCGGCAATCGCGCTGTCGGCTATCTGTTTTGGGCTACGCGGTACATGGGGGCTTCGATCCTGAGTGCCCCCTGATCCAGTCACAGCGCAAGTAATGAAAACGTCACGGTTCATAGTCAAAGGCATCTCAGCATTCCTTGTTAAGTGTTGCGATGATCTTCCCCTATGGACAGGCTCTTTATTTTGCAGCTATGGTCAATAATTATGCAAAAATGGTCAAACCCAATCACAAAACGCTATCGCATTGCCTTTCTCCTGTTTGATCGGTTTTCAAATCTATGCTTGGCGAATTGTCTGGAACCCATGCGCGCCGTCAATGATTTTGCCGGAGCAAGCGTTTTTGAATGGGGATTTTACACCACCGACGGAACGTCCGTTCAAAGCTCCTCTCATCTTCCAATTATTCCCCATGGATCAGCCGACGCAATTCCCGAAAACGATTATCTTTTTGTGCTCTCAAGCTATGGGTACCGTGACCAAGACACAGCCCAAATTCGCGCGCAATTACGCAAAGCTGCGCAACGCAGTCAAATGCTGGTTGGACTAGACACCGCACCATGGTTGCTTGCCTCGGCGGGCCTTCTTCAAGGCTGTCGCGCCACAGTCCACTGGGACGTATTACAAGATTTTGCAGAACGTTTTTTGGACTGCGACAGCGTGCGCCATCGTGTGGTATGGGATGGCAACAGGATCACCTGTGCTGGCGCGATGTCCGCTTTTGACCTCACCCGTGACATTATCCGACGGCACTTGGGGAATGCGATGGCACTCGATGTAGATGCACTGTTTTTGCGGGATAACCCTGATGCGCCAACCCCAAGACGCTATGATCCCATTCGTCCAAGCTCAGTGCAACGCGCCATTTCATTGATGCAAGCCAATATGGAACATCCGCTAACGCTCGATCAAATTGCAGATAAAATCGCCTGTCCACGCAAAACACTGTCTCGCCGGTTTCAATCCGCAATGGGCGCAAGTCCGGGCCAAGTCTATCGCCACATTCGCCTCACTCATGCCCGACAATTAATTGAAACAACTGCCCTCAACATCTACGAAGTCGCCTTGCGCTGTGGCTACGACAGCCCGGCCGCGCTGACACGTGCCTACAAAACCCGATTTGCTCAAACCCCGACGGGAACAAAACGCGCCACACGCATCCAGCCGGCGCAGGATTGATCCTTCATCTTTGAAAAAATACTCATGCCGCAGGCTTGCCCCATAGGGGTAAATTATCCACGAAACCCTGTTGCGACCACGAATTTTTCGGAACTGTCTGCACGCGATGACGGCGGTTTTACGTTTACCACCGAATTAAATCGCTGCTTTAGCAATTTTTGCAACTCACCTTCGGCGCCACCTGCCAAAACCTTGGCGACAAATGTGCCACCCTCTTCCAAAACATCAAATGCAAAATAAGCAGCGGCTTCACACAAGGCAATAATCCGCAAGTGATCCGTTTGTTTATGACCAGACGATGACGCCGCCATATCCGACATGACAACGGTGGCCATTCCACCAAGCCATTCTTTGACCTGCAAATCCGCATCATCCGCCATGAAATCCAATTGATAAACCTCGGCCCCTGCGATGGGTTCCACCTCTTGAAGATCAACCCCAAGCACCGTTCCAATAGCCTTGCCTTTTTTCTCGCCAAGCGCGTTAACGCGCGTGACTGCAACTTGGCACCATCCACCAGGGGCGCAGCCCAAGTCGACGACGCGTGCACCAGGAACCAAAAAGCGATACTTTTCATCCAGCTCAAGGATCTTGAACGCCGCGCGTCCACGATAGCCTTCGTCTTTGGCGCGTTTTACATAAGGGTCGTTCAATTGCCTCTGTAACCAGCGCACTTGCGAAACGGTTTTACCGCGGGCTTTCTTGACTTTAACCTTTAGATCGCGTTGTCCGCGACCCGATGTATTTTTCTTGCGTGTGCCGCCAGTTGCTTTTTCAGTCATCAGTAAGGCACATCCTCTAGTACACCATCCGCACTCATTTGCGCATATAACAATCCTTCGCGAAGCCCACGGTCCGCAACAGATAATCGATCCGTCGGCCAGCTTCGCAAGAGTGCCTGTAATATAGCAGATCCCGACATGATCAAGGCCTGTCTGTCATTGCCAATCCTTGGATCACGTCGCCGCCCCACGGGGCCAAGCTCTAGGTAGGATTGAATAACCGTTTCGATTTGATCCGATGTCATCCGCAATCCATCAACCTTGGTTCGATCGTAGCGCTTTAATCCTAGATGGCTTGCCGCAACAGTCGTCACCGTTCCAGAAGTGCCAATAATTTGGAACCCTTCCCGAGCTTGCTCATCTTTATAAGGCGCAAAATCCGCAAGGTTTTCTTCGAAATACCAGCTCATCAATGCATAGCGCGCGGCATCATCATCGACATCATTAAAATGATCTCGCAAAGTTGCCACACCCAAAGGCACAGAAATCCAATCCACAACTTTGGCGACCGGAAACGGACTTTGCGCAGGATGGAACCCAGCATGTAGCCGCATAATGGATCTTGGACGTTCCCGCGGCGGAACCGATGTTAAATCAATCCACACCAATTCCGTCGATCCCCCGCCGATATCAACCACCAAAAGTTGCTCGGTTTTTGTACTAACCAAAGGCGCACAGGAAATCACTGCCAAACGCGCTTCTTCTTCGGGCAGGATGATATCCAGTTTAAGCCCCGTTTCCCGCCGTACTTGTCGGATGAAATCCTGGGCATTTTTAGCACGACGGCAGGCTTCGGTCGCAACCAAACGCATCCGTTTTACTTTGTGCTTTTTTAGCTTTTGCTGACACACGCGCAACGCTTGGATCGTCCGGATCATAGACCCACGATTCAGCTTGCCAGTCTTTTCAAGCCCTGCCCCCAATTGAACAGATTTCGAAAAGCTATCTATCACATGAAATTGACTGCCCTTTGGCTGGGCAATCAACATGCGACAACTATTGGTACCCAGATCCAACGCTGCATATAGCTCTGTTGGATTGGGCGGTTTCGGCGCGGGGCTCTCAACCGGCTTCGGGAATGCGCCCGCACCACTGGGACGCTTGGGCGCCATTGTATACGCCCTCCGATGTTACAAGTTATGCCTAGGATAGGCTTTGCTCGAAAACATCGCAAGTGCTGATCAAGTCAAATCCACAAAAACACTGATTCATAGTCATTATGCAAAATTCGACGTCTTGTGGCCGTAGCGATGGAACGAAATGTGAATTACAAGATCAGAAGGTCGCACAAGTAGTGTCAGTTGTCGAAATTCGACACTGTGTCGCGATTGAGCTGAATTAGACAGAGCACAGACAACAAGGAATCAAGCTTATGCCCGAAGTCACAATTGTATACTGGCGCGACATCCCGGCCCAAGTCATTGTCGGCAAAGGTCGCAAAGGGTCGAAAAAACAGCTCCCCGAGCGCTTTGAACAAGCAATCGATCGTGCAGCTATGAAAGGCGGCCTAGAAGGCACAGATGATTATCTGGCTGAATGGCGAAAAGCGGATCCTTATGACGTTGACGGCGAGCCTGCGGATATTGCGCAAAGCGAAGCCCTTCGGATTGATACTGAATACGATCAAGAGCGCATTAAAGCCTTGATCGCAAACGATGGTTGGGCATGAGCCCGTTGAACGTGAGGGAGGCCATAATGGCGCTGTTTAACTTCAAAAAGAAAGAAGAAACGACGACAACATCCCCGGAAATGGAAACATTTCTCAAGGATTATTCGATCGAAGTGATGCCGCGCACTGCAGAAAAAGTGGAAAATTTCCGCGATCTTTTGCCAAGTGGTACCCGCGTCTATATCGCCCACATCGAAGGCACCCCTATCGAAGACATGGTCGCCACAGCGAAACGGCTTGCCAACGACGGATATGCGGTCATGCCGCACTTTCCCGCGCGCATCATCAAGGATCAAGCAACGCTTGAAAACTGGATCGCACAATATCAAGGCGAAGCAGGCGTTGAGCAAGCTTTGTTGCTTGCAGGTGGCGTAAACACACCCCACGGTGATTTTCATTCCTCAATGCAATTGATGGAAACTGGTCTTTTTGACAAAGCTGGCTTCAAACGCTTGCATGTTGCCGGTCACCCAGAGGGAAACAAAGACATTGACCCAGATGGATCAATGAAAAATGTAGAGGATGCGCTACGATGGAAACAAAAATTCTCTGAGCGCACTGATGCCGAAATGGCGCTTGCCACACAATTTGCATTCGAAGCAAAACCCATCATTGAATGGGCAAACAGCGTAAAAGCCGCAGGCGTCGACATCCCAATCCACATCGGTATTGCAGGCCCTGCCAAGCTGCAAACATTGATTAAATTCGCCATTGCATGCGGCGTTGGACCATCACTCAAGGTATTACAAAAACGCGCCATGGATGTGACAAAACTATTGTTGCCCTACGAACCAAACGAAGTCCTCGCAGAGCTGGCCGCCTACAAAGCCGCAAATCCGGACTTTAACATTACCAATGTGCATTTCTTCCCGCTCGGCGGCATTAAAACAAATGCAAATTGGGCTATCGAACATGGCGGCGCTTCTGCTGTCCCTGCAAACGCATCTTAAGGAATTCTCATGACACGTACTGTTGTTGAATCAAAAACAAAAACTGCCGTCCTTGGCTTTGATGAACCTTTTTGCGTGATTGGAGAGCGCATCAATCCAACTGGCCGAAAAAAATTGGCAGCCGAGCTCGAAGCCGGCGATTTTTCCACAGTCGAAAAAGATGCCCTTGCTCAGGTGTTAGCTGGTGCTGATATTTTGGATATCAACGCAGGCGTTGTTTACAATTCAAACCCCAACCCGAACGAAACAGAACCTCCCTTGATGACAAGCATCGTAAACCTTGTTCAAGGGTTGGTTGATGTGCCACTTTGCATCGATAGCTCTGTACCTGCCGCGCTAGAAGCAGGCCTTCAAGCCGCGCAAGGCCGTCCGCTGCTTAACTCGGTTACAGGCGAAGAAGACCGCCTTGAATTCGTTTTACCACTGGTTGCAAAATACAACGTTCCCGTGGTTGCAATTTCAAATGACGACACAGGCATTTCAGAAGACCCAGATGTCCGCTTTGCAGTCGCCAAAAAGATCGTCGAACGCGCTGCAGATTTCGGCATTCCCGCATATGACATCGTTGTCGATCCTTTGGTGATGCCAATCGGCGCTATGGCGACCGCCGGCAAACAAGTTTTCACACTCGTCCGTCGCCTACGCGAAGAATTGGGTGTCAACACAACATGCGGCGCATCTAACATTTCCTTTGGCCTTCCCAACCGCCATGGCATCAACAATGCCTTTCTTCCAATGGCAATGGGCGCAGGCATGACGTCGGCAATTATGAACCCTGTTGCCTTGCCTATCACACAGCTGAAAATTGCTGAAAAAAAGGCTGAAATCGAAGCTGCTGGAATTATCCTCCCAGCCGATATTGATGATGAAACATTTGTTACTCTTTTCGGCATGGGGTCCACAAAACCACGTCCAGGGAAAGAAATGGAAGCCATCCGAGCCGCTAATCTTCTAACGGACAACGACGCACACGGCGGTGCTTGGATTGCGTTCAATAAACCAGGCGGATCAGCCGCAGACGCTGGTGGACGGGGTGGACGTCGGGGCGGACGTCGGCGCGCATAATTGAGCTTTGGGGGCTTTGCCCCCTTGGCCAAGGCCAATTCCCCCAGGATATTTTCTGACAAAAAATGTTAAAGATATCTTAGGACTTACTCCGTATAGTTGATTTTACGGTACAGGCGGGGACGCCGATGACCGTGACAAGAAATGACCCTCTGTTGAGTTTTCAGCAGAGGGTTTTACCTTTTTCGGGATCATTCACTTTTTGCCAGATTCATTTTTTTGTCAGACAAGTATCCTCGCCGAAGGCTTTGCAATGCAAAAGCATTGCTAAAAGAGCATGCGGACCAAGGGTCCGCATTCAATTTGGCTACATGTGGATTACACGCCCATATGCATCTAGGACGCTTTCGTGCATCATTTCAGACAAGGTCGGATGAGGGAACACTGTTTGCATCAGGTCTTCTTCCGTTGTTTCCAGCTGACGACCGATGACATAACCTTGGATCATTTCGGTTACTTCTGCCCCGACCATGTGTGCGCCAAGCAATTCACCGGTTTTTTCATCAAAGATGGTTTTGACCATGCCCTCTGCTTCGCCTAACGCAATGGCTTTGCCGTTTCCAATAAAGGGGAAGCGGCCCACTTTGATTTTATATCCTGCTTCCTTGGCTTTTGCTTCGGTTAGACCCACACTTGCCACCTGTGGATGGCAATAGGTGCAGCCCGCAATTGAATTTGGCTTGATCGCGTGCGGCTTTTGTCCTGCAATCAGCTCGGCAACCATGGCGCCTTCGTGGCTTGCTTTGTGCGCCAACCATGGGGCCCCTGCGATATCACCGATGGCAAAAAGACCGTCAACGCCTGTACGGCAATATTCATCAGTCACCACATGGGTGCGATCAATTTTGACGCCCAATGCTTCGAGACCAAGGTTTTCAACATTGCCCACAATACCGACAGCAGAAATCACTGTGTCAAATTCTTCTTGGGTTACTTTGCCATTTGCTTCGATATGAGCAATGACTTTACCTTTGCCACGGTCAAGTTGCTTGACCATTGTCTTTTCACGGATTTTCATGCCCTGCTTTTCGAATTGCTTCTTTGCAAATTTTGAAATCTCGGCATCCTCGACAGGCAGCACACGATCCATGACTTCAACCACGGTTGTGTCAGACCCTAAGGTGTTGTAAAAACTTGCAAATTCAATTCCAATGGCACCTGAGCCAATCACCAACAGCTTTTTGGGCATGCGTGAAGGTGTCAGCGCATGCTTGTACGTCCACACCAAATCACCGTCGGCTTCTAAACCGGGAAGTTCACGGGCGCGCGCTCCGGTCGCTAAAATGATATTTTTGGCGACCAACTCTTCTACGCCTTTATCCGTTTTGACGGACACTTTGCCTTTGGCAGGAAGTGTGGCTTCGCCCATAAAGGTGGTCACTTTGTTTTTCTTCATTAAATGACCGATGCCTTGGTTCAACTGCTTTGAAACAGCACGCGAGCGTGCCACCACAGCATCAAGATCATACCCGATGTTCTCGGCTTTTAGGCCAAATTCCTTGGCGCGATGCATAAGATGAAACACTTCTGACGACCGCAAGAGCGCTTTGGTTGGGATACAGCCCCAATTCAAACAAATACCGCCCATATGTTCGCGTTCAACAATTGCAACATTCAAACCAAGTTGCGAGGCACGAATAGCCGCAACATAGCCACCGGGGCCGGCACCAATTACAACGACATCAAAGGTATTTGAAGACATAGCTTAACTCCAGAAAATCAATTCTGTTTAACGTTAAACTATTTTTTTCCGTCCATCAATATAAGAGCTATGCTTATCCTGCGTTAGCAACTTGCGTGAGCGTCATACCATAGCCACCACTGGCGACATAAGCTGCTTCTAACTCGGTTGCTTTGCGCTTTAATGCTTGGTTACGTGATGGGAAACGCCCAAATTGCCGAATGACTGCACGATGCGCACGTGCATGCAGTAAATTATCAACACCAGAGTTTGGCATACGTTCATGCATCAAACGCACACAGCGTTCTTGATCCGTGAGGTTTTCAGAATGCATTAATGGCATATAGAAAAACTGCCGTGCAGGTGGGTCAATGCGCATATCGAAACCGTATTGAATAGATTGTTTTGCCGCGCTCAATGCAAGCCGATCAGAAGCAAAGGATTTTTCTGTGCCCCGAAACATATTGCGGGAAAACTGATCCGTCACCAGAATGTAAGCCAAAGCGCCACTTGGATAGGTTAACCACATGCCATGACGTCCATCACAAATTGCCTCCCAAGTGTCTTGAAACATATCTGATATCTTTTGATCCAGACCCTCAGAGGGCGCATACCAATTTGAAGGATCAATTTCATCAAGCCAAAATTCAAGCACGTGTTGTGGTGTCATGATTGCATACTCCCGTTCCGCAACGTCACTATACCACCAGCCTAACGAAACTAAAAGTAAAGTTTTGCTACATTGGCGACATAATCTTGTGATTTACGGTGCTTGTTCGTTATTTTCTTCCTCTAAGGCGGTGTCATAGGCGTATTCCTGGGCCAATTCCACGGCAACCATTGACGAACTTGGGCCGACAGGCGTGTACGAGCTTAGGTCTTCTAGATCCATAGATGGGCGTTGTGTCATTCGATACAGCGCGTAAACCGCCAAAAGGCTCATTAATAACGCAATAATCAAAAAGAAGGCAAACGCGCCAAAGGTATCCATCATCCAACCAATCACAATTGGACCCGTAATCGCCCCCAAACCGTTGATAAAGAGCAATCCACCAGACGAGGCCGCCATATCTTCGTATTCAAGAAAGTCATTCGTATGCGCAATCAACAATGAATACAAAGGGTTAGCCATACCACCAATCATGAAAGCTGCGATTAATAGAACAACAAAGTTTTCACCCGCGACAAATCCTGCAACCGAAGATACGGCACCAATCAGCGCACTGGCCGCGATCAATTGGCGACGGTCCATGCGATCCGATAGCCAACCAATCGGATATTGCAGCAACAATGCGCCAACATAAAATGCGGATACGAACGTTGAAATCTGCGTCAATGAAAATCCAATTTGCGCTCCGAACACGGCCGACATCCCGAATTGTGCAGCAAATACGCCCCCTAATAGAAACATCCCCGCACATCCCAAAGGTGATGTTTGGATCAACTTTTTAAGCGACATTGGTTGTGTGTGCTCAAAGGCCGGTGTTGGGCTAATGGATAGCAAAATCGGCGCAAACGAGATCGAAACCAAAACAGAAATGATAACAAACAACACAAATCCAGCTGGATCAGCAACAGTTAGCAACCATTGTGAGGCTACAATACCGACCATTTGCACGATCATATAAAGCGACAAGGCCTGTCCACGTGTTTCGTTGGTTACGCTGTTGTTTAACCAGCTTTCTGACGTGATATATACACCGCAAAAACAAAATCCGATGATCACGCGACCGATGCTCCAGACGATTGGATCCGCAAACGTCGGATATAGAATAAGCACTGCTGAAATGAACGACCCAAAGGCTGCAAAGACCCGCACATGCCCCACACGCCGGATCATGTCAGGCACCATCCGAGATGCGCCCATAAAGCCTACGAAATAGGCCGACATAACCACCGAGATTTCCAATGTGGAAAATCCCTCAATTTCACCACGTACACCGAGCAAAGTTGACTGCAGGCCATTGCCAACCATCAACAACATCACACCAAGCAGCAAAGCCCATGTGTTAGAAATAACAGAAATCATTGCATCGATCCTACGAAGCTAAGGGGAGTAACAATAGTCTATATCGGAAAAAATTATTTTTCAGGTAACAAAAGCGACGAGTCACCATACGAAAAAAACCGGTAGTGGTTTTTTATTGCATGATCGTAAATTTCAGAAATACGCGTCTGTCCCATCAAAGCGGAAACAAGCATCATCAATGTAGACTTGGGAAGGTGGAAATTGGTCATCAACCCATCCGCCACGTTGAATTTAAATCCGGGATAAATAAAGATATCCGTGGCCCCGTCCCACGCACCAATGGTTCCGCCATTGTCACGCGCTGCCGTTTCGATCAGCCTTAGCGCCGTTGTACCGACTGGAATGACACGCCCGCCTGATTGTTTTGTGGCATCAATCGCCCGTGCGGCATCTTTTGAAACGGTTCCAAGTTCAGCATGCATTTTGTGACGACGCACATCATCCACCTTTACAGGAAGGAACGTCCCTGCCCCGACGTGTAATGTAACTTCGGAAAAACGAACCCCTTTGGCGCGCAAATTGCTCAATAGGTCTTGATCAAAATGCAAGGACGCCGTCGGAGCGGCAACAGACCCAGAATGTTGCGCAAATACGGTTTGATAATCACTTAGATCCCGGTCGTCCGCCGCGCGTTTAGACGCAATATAAGGAGGAAGCGGCATTGTTCCCGCTTCGACCAATGCCATGTCAAAATCATCCCCGATCATATTAAATCGAAGCTTTGCCTGGCCTTGATCCTTGGATAACAATTTACAGCTTAGTCCAGCGGCAAAGGTCACGATTTCACCTTCATTCACTTTGCGCAAGGGTTTGATCAACGCATCCCAGCTGCCGTCTGTGTTGGGGGTCAACAACGTCACTTCAATCTTTGCGCTTCCTGAACCACCCACGGCGCCAATCCGTTGACGCGTCCCAAAAAGCCGCGCTGGAATGACTTTGGTATTGTTTAGAACAAGATGATCCCCTTGACCCAATATATCAAGCAAATCATAAACATGCCTGTCTTGGATGCCGCCTTGATGCGCATAGAGCAGCTTGGCCGTTGGACGCGGCGATACTGGTCGCGTGGCAATCAGCTCTTCTGGAAGATCAAAATCAAAGTCGCTTAGGTGCATGGCTTAGTCAAGTTTGGGCGCAGGTCGGCGAAAGATTTCGCGGAACATCACAGGGGTCAGAATCGAAAACGGGTTTACACTAAACTTGGGTTTAGTCGTATTCCCTTTGAGGTTAAAGTTGAAACCAATCAACCCTTCGCCTTTTCGCGTAAAGATTTGTCCAACTCCATTAAACAAATATAGCGGTGACACCACCCCCTGAAAATCGAACGATTTATCCCCAAGATTATAATACCCATCCGCCGATAACCCAATAGACGGCCCCACAGCTGAAGAGGAACTCACAATCAGCTGATTAGGCGTGAGGCGGAATTTAGCATCAATCTCCGACATCAAGATCCCCGGGCCACTCATTTGTTCGAGCAAACCAACAACGCTAATCGCGTTCAGTAATTCCGCTAAAACCGGTGCATTTTGTACTTTGACACCGGTGACATGCAATATGCCATCACGCACTCCGGGCGTTGACGTCGCCCCCAATGTTAAGACTAAATCCCCTCCATTTGCTTTGTTCAAAGCCCCCAAAGCCGTCAGAACCTTGCCGGCATCTTTCGACGTCACAATCAAATCAATCCCTTGTTTGGTAGGAGTGACGCGTCCGTTTATTTTGGCGGCCCCATTTATTAATCCGTTAAAGGTTCCGTCAGGCCCTTTGCCCATTGAAAAGCTGCCTTTGAAATTTCTAAGATCTTGATTTTCCGAAAGAACAAGCTGATCTAAAACAATATCCACTTGGCTTAGGCCGCCACGATTTGGGCCTTGTTGACTTGGCCTTTGTTGCTGGTGGGCAAGAAAAGACGCCAAATCAACGCGCCCCCCTAGAATCCGCAATTTTCCATTGGGCAAGACTTCACCAGAGACGTTTATGCCTTTGCCAAGTGTAAATTGCGCAAAATCAAGGCTCTGGAATTTTCGGTCGGAGTTAAATCTCACTTTGGAAATTAAATTTGCGCCGCCCCCTTGGATATCCAATTTCGTGATCGCAAAATTTTGCCCCAATGTCCCTTCGAGGTCGAGTTTGCCTTTGGCGGCCCGGGGTTTTGTCCACCCCAATCCATCAATTTTCAGCTGCGCACCAACCAAATTGCTTTCTACGGAAAAAACAGGAGATGCGCCTTTTGGGAATTCCAACGCAAATCGCGCAGGCGCCGACCCAGAAAACAAACCCGCTGGCAAAGGCACGGAAAACGCATCAATCACGTTGCTTGCAATATTAAACGACGCTGTGACTTTGGGATTGGCGCGATCGGGCGACGTGCCTATTCCTGATGTAAAACGGCCTTGGAAAGGAATACCGTCGAAGCGCCCACTGCCAGAAATTTCAAGCGCGGTATTATTCACAACCAGATCGAGTTGAGGCGCAACCAAGGTGCGATCCTTTACAAGCTTGGTTGTTTTCACATCCCGAAGCTGTGCCGTCGCTGTGTAAAATATCTCGTTGGGTTTTGCACCTTTCTTGATTGGGAAATCAATGCGGGATTGAAAAAATCCGCGACCATCAGCAAGTGTAACAGGCTGTTTAATACGATCCATCACTGACAAGGGATCCGCATTTAACAAATCGACAATCGCGGTAATCGTGCCTGACCCTGTCAGGTCCACATAGGCCTGAGCTGGTTTTTGCCTGACATTTTGAATAACGAAATTGGTCGGCCCAAAAGTGACCCACCCCCCT
Source organism: Paracoccaceae bacterium (assembly GCA_024639125.1). Classification (GTDB taxonomy): domain Bacteria; phylum Pseudomonadota; class Alphaproteobacteria; order Rhodobacterales; family Rhodobacteraceae; genus JAHEJA01. Next base: position 18,976 of record JAHEJA010000023.1, on the reverse strand, counting down.
TGGGCCGCACGCATGCGCCCAGATGTTACTTGGGTAACCAAAACATCATTCGATAATGAAAAGACGCCAGAGGCATCCTGTATTTCTGGCAGAAATTTGACAACTTTTGCGGACGCTTGGTCAAACGCAAAAGACAGATCCGTTACGGGCTGTTGCCCTTGATCGCTGCGCAGCGAAAATGAAATATCGCGCAGCTCTCCTGTGCGGATATTGGTATCTACCCATTGTTTAATTTTGTCGAAAAATACTGGTTGCCAGAAATGCTGAACAGTTTCAAAAGATGCTTTCTGTGACGTCGCATCCAAAGCAACGGTCCACCCCGTTTCATCCGCACGCAGTAGCCCGCGCCCAAGAACAGAAACATCGCGTTTTGCATCCGTGATAAAGAGCTCGCCAATGCGCACCTGAAAGGGATCAAACTGCAAATCGAAATCCATAACGGCTTGAGACAAATTAACAGGATTTTCAAATCCGTCTGGGCTAAGCTCAAGATTGGAGACCGCAAGCTGAGAGACCATCCCCTTGGGCCAATTGCCATCATAGGTCAGCTGCGCATAGCCTTCGGCCACAAGCGTCACATCTTGGCTTTGAAGGGCGATTTCACTAAATTTAAGCGTTGAAGCAGCCGGATCAAAACTAAAATATGTGCGAGCGCCATCAAACAAGATCGGTTTAACGCCTTGTGTTGGCTGCAATGCTCCTGCACCAATCTGCAACGTACCATTCAAGGGACCAAGCGTGCCGTCCCTAAGCACGTCTAAGCGCAAAGACCCACTAATTGGCGCGTTAATAACCCCAAGCCACGCCAAAGCCGCCGATTGTGTTGCGATTTCCGTGGATTGAATATCCGTCAAAGTAATGCCAATTTTGGCTGCGGATTGACCAATAACAGAGGCAAAGTTGGTTTCAATCGTTGCAACATCCGCACCACCGCTTAGCAGCGCAAGATCCGACCGAATTGAAAAGGTATTACCGCTTCGAGTGGCAACAATCCGCGCGCCGTCAACGGTCCATGACCGCTCGGCACGCATATCTTGAAAATTAAGCGTTATCGCCAAAATCTGAAGCGATTTAAACTTGCTGAGCGCCTCGGATATCAATGCCTCATCTATTCCAGCAGCAACATCTTGCAGCGAAGGAAACGCCGAATTTGTGGTCTCTATCTCGCCGAATTTTACCTTAATTTTACCATCTAAATCCCGAATAAGGTTAATAAAAACGCCTTCTACGTTAATAGCCGTTGGAACCAAAGCCCCCCGCAACGCATCGGCAAGTGAAAACCCTGCATCCACACGACCCAATCGTAAAAAGCTCGGCTCGTCTGGCTTTTTTAAGGCAACGCCGGTTAAAACAATTTTGGGTTGCCAATCGTCCGTAACGAACAAAAAGGCATTTTCGAAATCAACGGAAACATCACCTTGGACATTAGATAATTCAGCCTTGAGCGGATCAATGGCCCATGATGGCAAATCAACCTCACGCCCCCTAAGGGATACAATGAAAATCAAAAGAGCAAAAATCAAAGCCGCACTGGTGGCACCAATCAAAACTTTGATCATGTGCCACGTCACACCGACGGCGCGCTTTACTGGCTGTTTTTTTGGTTTTGGCTCTTTATCTTCGTCCAAGCTCTTTAATCCAATTTTTGTCACACTAAACTAATACGCATCTACGCGCTAACTCTAGGAGCCTAACATGTCAAATCTTCCCTATCCCGCACCGCAAGTAAACCTTCCACGTGATGGTGGCGCAACTTTGTCGCTGGCTGATATGCGCCCATCTAATGTCGTCCTGTTTTTTTACCCCAAAGATAACACGCCAGGATGCACAAAAGAAGCCATTGGCTTTAGTGAGTTATTGTCCGAATTCGAAACCGCAAACACCAAGGTTATCGGAATTTCCAAAGATAGCGTTGCCGCACATGATAAATTTATAACCAAACAAAACTTGGCCATGCCGCTTTTGTCAGACGAAAATAGCGATATTTGTGAACAATTCCAAGTTTGGAAAGAAAAATCAATGTACGGAAAAACCTTCATGGGGATTGAACGCTCGACCTTTTTGATAGATGGAACAGGCCAAGTTGTCCGTGAATGGCGCAAAGTCAAAGTTCCCGGACATGTCGAAGAAGTCTTAGAAGCGGTAAAGGCACTGTGAGCAAAAAAACACTTACTGAAATGGCGACAGACGTGTTGCAAACAGCAGAGGGGCGGGAAAAAACCGCCCTTTCCAAGCACTATGCCGAAATGTGGTTCGATGCGCGCAAGTCAAATGACCCTATTGATATCGGCACAGCGACGCCCCCTTTGCAGCCTGCGCGCCCTGAAAAGCCCGAACTTTTGTCACCTCGGGATGTTCCCAAACGGAAGCCCGGAACCGTTCAGGGCAGAATTGCATTAATGCATGCCGTGGCTCATATCGAATTGAACGCGGTTGATCTTCATTGGGATATTATTGCACGCTTTGGACATATTCCTATGCCGATCGGGTTTTATGACGATTGGGTTAAATCCGCTGCCGAAGAAAGCAAACATTACGATCTGGTGTGTGATTGCCTAGAAGAAATGGGGAGCCACTATGGCGACCTTCCGGCGCATGCTGGCATGTGGCGCTCGGCCGAAGACACAGCACATGATTTACTTGGGCGCTTGGCCGTGGTCCCGATGGTTTTAGAAGCTCGGGGGTTAGACGTGACACCCGGTATGATTCAGATATTTGAAAAAGCCGGCGCAACCCAAGCGGTTGACGCGCTCAAAATCATCTATTCCGAAGAAGTCGCGCACGTGGCCTATGGATCAAAATGGTTCAACTTCTTGTGTGGGCGCGATAATCTTGATCCAAAAGAAGTATTTCACGACCTTGTTCGCACCTATTTCAAAGGCGGACTAAAGGCCCCTTTCAACGAAGAAAAACGTGCTGATGCCGGTCTTCCACCCGATTTTTACTGGCCTTTGGCGGAACAAATGGGTGTCAAGCTTCCCTCTGGTCAGGAATAGTCGGCGGAAAACCGACCATATTTATGGGGAAACTTAGAAAATAAGTTGCATGAACAAGATTGGGCCGTTAACCCATAACCCAAGTAAAACAGGGGAATACGGGCTTTGCGGACCAAAATAGGACAACAGTTAGATGCACTTTTTGCGCGGATTTTTCCAGAACGGCGCGTCTTTTTGCGATCTGATGATGACACACGTTACATCCGCCTTCGCCCTACGACCCAAGGGCTTATTTTTTCGACACTCGCGCTTTTGCTGGCATGGTCCATCATAGCCACAGCCATTTTGTTAATGGATTCCATCGGTGCTGGTAACTTTCGGGAACAAGCCAAGCGTGATCAGGAAACCTATCAACTTCGCCTGAGACTTATGGCTGATGAACGCGACGCACGCGTTCAAGAGGCGTCGATGGCACAGCAACGGTTCGCCCAAGCGGTGGAACAAGTCGCGGTCATGCAAACCGAATTGTTGCACTCAGAAATGCGCCAGCTTGAATTGCGCAAGGGGTTGGATGTGGTGCAATCAAATTTGGTGGATGCCATTAAATCGAAACGGCTTGCGGCGGACGAAGTTGCCCAACTTCAATCCGCAATCGAAGGCTCGGATGCCGGAATAATCAACCCGAACACAGAAGCCGCCCAGTCAGAAACCGTTACCTTTTTGACCGATGCCCTAAGCCAAACCGCAGCAGAGCGCGATTTGATGATGGCTGATGCGCAAGCGGCATTGGACAAAGCACAGACAGTGGAAATGGACATGCGTCTGATGCAGGAACGCAATGAACAAATTTTCCGTCAAATCGAAGAAGCAATGGTTGTATCGATCAAACCATTAGAGAAAATGTTCAAAGCTGCGGGTGTGAACCCAGATAGTTTATTGAAAACGGTACGCCAAGGCTATTCCGGCCTAGGTGGCCCAAGCCTATCTCTATCTACAAACGGATCTGGCACATTGGCTGATGAAGCCAGAGCAATTGATTTGATCAACACGCTAGATGATTTGAATGTCTATCGCATTGCGGCACAAAAGCTACCGGTTGGTTTACCGATCAAAGACAATTTCCGCTTTACCTCGGGCTATGGTCGCCGGTGGGGTCGCATGCACCGCGGAACCGATTTCGCCGCGTCTCATGGGACCCCGATCTATTCGACTGGCGATGGGGTCATCGTTCATGCCGGATGGGGATCTGGCTATGGGCGCTTGGTGAAAATCAAGCATGACTTTGGACTAGAAACCCGCTATGCACATTTATCCCGTATCCGTGTTAAAGTTGGCCAAAGGGTCTCGCGCGGGCAACGAATTGGTGATATGGGAAATACAGGACGTTCTACTGGAACTCATCTTCATTATGAAGTAAGGGTAAACGGCAAAGACGTAAATCCAATGACATATATCAAGGCTGCAAAAGATGTTTTCTAAAAGCAAAATCAACGAACCCGCTTCCAAAGACACGGATGCCGCAACGCCGGCTGCGCCTTCTGCAGCCAAGCCAGCATCCTCTAGCGACTTTGTGGCGTCTGCTCCAAAAGCAAAACCACCAGCTTCAGTTTTGTCCTCTGACTTGCATATCACTGGTAACATCAAAACAACCGGTGACATCCAAGTCGAAGGCACTGTCGAAGGCGACATTCGTGCGCATCTGCTGACAATTGGCGAAACAGCCACCATCAAAGGCGAAGTGGTTGCAGACGACGTCGTCATTAACGGCCGCATTGTTGGTCGTGTCCGTGGATTGAAAGTACGCCTAACCGCCACAGCGCGCGTTGAAGGCGATATTATCCATAAAACAATCGCCATCGAATCAGGCGCCCATTTTGAAGGCTCTGTTCAGCGCCAAGATGATCCGCTTACGACAGGGTCAGCCAAAGCAGCGGCCCCGAAAGCAGCGCCAGCTGCAAAGTAAACCGATACGGTTTTCGCCCTCATGGCACAATACTATGAAATGCGGCCCCCCATGGGTCGCATTTTTTATTGTTTCGGTGGAATGGAATAGGTCATTGATGCCCGCGCCACAGGTTTCGAATTGCCTTCGGAATAAATCAACACATCCCCAACGGCCAAAACGCGGCCCAGTTTCAATAAACGACACTCTGCGATTAAATCTTTGTCTGCTTCGGGCTTGCGCATAAAATCCATTGAACTGTTTGTGGTGACGGCCAATGCTTCGGGTCCGATCATAGCCAAAACCGCCATGTAGATCGAACAATCAGCCAAGGCGAACATGGACGGCCCCGATACTGTTCCCCCCGGGCGCAAATGTCGGTCTTGCACCTTAAGACGTACCGTCACTTCCATCTCTTTGACGGCCTCAATGACGAAATCATCTTTGACCTGAGGGAAAACTTCGGTCAAAAAAGCGGTCAGGTCGGATTTGTTGAAATACAATGGCATGTGCACCCTCTGAACAGTTTCGTTTATGGTTCGCGATTTCTAACAGGAGAACAAGATGGCAATTTTAGAACGTAACGACACAAACGGTATCGCACATCTTGTGCTGAATATGCCCGACAAGCTAAATCCACTCTCGGATGCCATGTTAGCGGCTTTGCAAGCCGAATTCGACGCGTTGCAAACCGATAGCACGATTAGAGCCGTAATTTTATCCGGTGCGGGCAAAGTATTTTGTGCCGGTCACGACCTAAAGGAAATGACCGCAGGCCGCCAAGCCGAAGATGGGGGCCAAGCCTATTTCAAAGACTTGTTCGACCGTTGTGCGCGTATGATGACAAGCATCCAGAAAATACCGCAGCCAGTGATTGCTCAGGTGCATGGCATAGCGACCGCTGCAGGATGCCAATTGGTTGCAAGCTGTGACATGGCCGTTGCCGCCGAAGGCACGCGTTTTGGGGTGAATGGTGTCAACATAGGGTTGTTCTGTTCGACGCCCATGGTCGCGCTGACCCGTAACATTTCGCGCAAACACGCCTTTGAAATGCTATCAACGGGTCACTTTGTAGATGCAAAACGCGCAGAAGACATGGGCCTTGTGAACCGCGTCGTTCCCCATGAAGACCTAGAGGCGGAAACCCATGCCTTGGCCAAAATTGTTGCCGATAAATTAAGCGCAGCCGTCAAAATCGGTAAGGAAACGTTTTATAAGCAAATCGAAATGTCGATGTCAGATGCGTATGACTATGCTGGCGATGTCATGGTACAAAATATGATGTATCGTGACACCGAAGAAGGGATTGCCGCATTTTTAGAAAAACGTGATCCAGATTGGAAAGCGACTTAGCAATAAGTAAAAAGGGGGCTGCTGCCCCCTCTGCTATCGCATTCACCCCTGCGGATATTTTTGAAAAGAAGAAGCAGTTTGGGGTTTAATTTGCCCGGATATTCGCTAGATGACACACATGGATAAAACTTTACATATCGTTGGCGGCGGAATGGCCGGATCAGAGGCGGCTTGGCAAGCAGCCAATATGGGTGTCAGTGTGATTATTCACGAGATGCGGCCCAAGGTGGAAACATTTGCACATCGCACGGGTAACCTTGGCGAGATGGTGTGTTCCAATTCGTTTCGTTCGGATGATCATGAACAAAACGCGGTCGGGCTTTTGCATTGGGAAATGTTGCAAGCCGGTGGATTGATCATGAAGACGGCCTATACGCATCGCCTTCCTGCTGGGGGGGCCTTGGCCGTTGATCGTGATCCCTTTGCTGAGGCGGTCACAGAGGCATTGTTGGCGCATCCGAATATTTCCGTATCTTATGATGAAATAACGTCGTTGCCAGAGACCGGTCATTGGATCATTGCGACCGGGCCTTTGACGTCTTCTGATTTAGGGGCTGCTATTGCCCGTGAAACAGGAGCCGACGCTTTGGCGTTTTTTGATGCAATCGCGCCGATCGTCTATTTTGACAGCATCGACATGAGCAAAGCTTGGATGCAATCGCGTTATGATAAAGGCGAAACCGAAGAAGAGCGCACTGCTTATTTGAATTGCCCGATGGATAAGGCGCAATATGAAAGCTTTATTGATGCGCTTTTGGACGCCGATAAAACAGAGTTTCACGAAGGTGAAACGGCAGGATATTTCGACGGATGTCTTCCTATTGAAGTGATGGCGGAACGGGGGCGAGAAACGCTTCGGTTTGGTCCAATGAAGCCAGTTGGTTTGACCAATCCACATTCGGATATCAAGCCCTATGCGGTTGTTCAGTTGCGCCGCGATAATGCTCTTGGAACGTTGTACAATATCGTCGGCTTTCAGACCAAGATGAAATATGGCGCACAAACCGAGGTGTTTCGCCGGATTCCGGGATTAGAGGATGCACAGTTTGCAAGACTTGGTGGAATCCATCGCAACACATTTATCAACTCGCCGACGTTACTTGATGCCTCTATGCGATTGAAGTCGCGCCCTAATATTCGTTTTGCAGGTCAAATAACCGGTGTTGAGGGCTATGTTGAAAGTGCAGCTATGGGATTATTAGCGGGCCGAATGGCGGCTTGTGAAATCCTTGGGGTGGAGCAACCTGAAATCCCCCAAGATACAGCAATGGGTGCATTGATTCACCACATAACCGGTGGCGCAGATGCCAAAACATTTCAACCGATGAATGTCAATTTTGGACTGTTCCGGCCAGTAGATGGATTAAAAGCGGGCCGTCGAGGCCGCAAAGATCGTTATAAAGCTTACACAGATCGTGCCAAAGCCGAATGGCAAACTTGGCTAGATAAGATCGGATAGCACCATGTTTCGGACGCGCTTTGCCCCGTCGCCAACAGGACCGTTGCATTTGGGGCATGCGTTTTCCGCAATACGTGCATTTAACGCAGCACAGGCTAATGACGGATCTTTCCACCTAAGGATTGACGATCTGGATCAAACCCGAGCGCGTCCAGCATGGGAAGACCAGATTTATACCGATTTGACGTGGCTTGGACTAAGTTGGGATCAGCATGTTCGCCGGCAATCAGAATGTTTGAATAACTATACCGATGCGATTGAAAAACTGGGTCAAATGGGGCTAACTTATCCATGTGCTTGTTCCCGCTCGGACATTGAGTTGGCCGCAAATGCGCCACAAGAGGGTGTTCCAGATTTTGGCCCAGACGGACGCATTTATCCGGGGACGTGTCGACATCGCACCATCGATGAACAGACCGACCAAGACAGCATTCGTTTAAACATGCAAAAAGCCGCCCAACATATTGTAGAACCGATAGAATATGTGAATAATGGACGTATTCAAATCCTTGACCCAAAACATTTAGTGTCCCATGTCGGTGATGTGATTTTACGGCGGCGCGCTATGGGGGCGGCTTATCATTTGGCCGTTGTGGTAGACGATCATTTGCAAGCCATGTCACATGTGGTCCGCGGAAAAGACCTTGAGGATGCAACGCAAATTCATGTGCTTTTACAACATCTTTTGGGTTACAAGACGCCCGTTTACACCCATCACCGGCTGATCCGTGATGATACGGGCAAGCGGCTGGCAAAACGGAATGACGCGCGCGCGATTGCAACCTATCGTGACCTAGGCCATTCCCCCCAAGATATTTATGCTATGATTGGTCTGACCCCTCTGGGGACATAAGTTCGATTGAGGTGCCGTTTTGCACCGAGGTATAAAAGCAGCTAAGGCGATTTGTATGGCAAGCTGGGCCGGTTTGGGTCACCAAGACAAGCAAACAATCCTTGTCACAATCATATCTGAAATCGACCAAGTGTTGGACATTGCCTGAGGTTTCTCCTTTGACCCAAAACGACTGACGCGACCGCGACCAATAGGTCACGCGCCCCGAAGCCAAGGTTTTTTCAACCGCTTCCTGAGTCATCCATGCCATCATAAGAACATCTTTGCTGGTCGCATCCTGAGCAATCGCAGGAATTAACCCAGCGTCGTTATAGACCAAAGTCGAAGGATCAAATGTCATTCTCATAAAACCTTTTGCATTACACGAATTCCTTTCTATGTATTGGGTAAGACCAAAAAGGAAAAGCCCATGTCCGCTGATAATGATCTGATCAAACTATATTCTTCCAAAATCTTGGCGCTTGCCGCTGATATTTCGCACACCGATCGATTGGACAGCCCAATGGCGACTGTACGCAAAAGAAGCCCGCTCTGTGGGTCAAGCGTGACAGTGGACATAAATGTCCAAGACGGGATCGTGACTGCCTATGGGCAAGATGTCAAAGCCTGTGCTTTGGGCCAAGCGGCAGCATCCGTCATTGGAACGGCTATAGTGGGTTGCAACGTGGCAGAAATCACTGCAGCACGAGACGAATTGCGCGCGATGCTAAAACACGGCGGCCCTGTTCCCGCCGCGCCGTTTGATACTTTGGCAGTTTTGGAACCTGCGCGTGACTTCAAAAATCGCCATGCGTCCATCCTATTGGCAATTGAAGCCTCTGTCGAAGCGGCAGAGCAGATTTTAGCAAAAGCACATGAATAAAAAAACCGCCGCAAATCACAAGGATGGCGGCGGGTAAAACATAAACCTAGTGGTGTCACGTGTTAGTAGGCAGACCAACAAGATGGGGAATGTGACGGACCTTGGGGAAAATCCTACTAGGGTTATGAAGGCAGATCAAAACACAGTTGGAAGATGCAAAGAACCGATCAACAACACGATCAAAGAAACGGCGCCAAGTGCGTCATAGGCAAAACGCGTACCCGAGGCTTTAACAATTGATTTCACTTCTGCGAACATTTCAGCAACTCCCTTTGTGTTGCTAATTTGTTCTCATTTATTAACAATCATGTAAAGAACTTTTTAAGAACATTTGAGAACAAATATTCTAACCCACTGAAATCAAACGAATAGATTTTTCTTGTTCCATTAACCAAAGTAGAACACGCACGGCTTTTCCACGCTCAGACGTTAATGCAGGATCCGACACAAGCAACGCACGCGCATCGCTTTGTGCAATTTCCATTAAATTTGCCTGTGTTTCCATATCCGCAATTCGAAAGCGCGGCAAACCAGACTGTGCGGTTCCAATCAAATCACCTGCCCCGCGCATTTGCAGATCGGTTTCTGAAATGAGAAACCCATCTTCTGTTTCGCGCATCAGCTCTAATCGGCGCTTACCTGTCTTGGAAAGTGGCGGTTGATAGAGCAAAACACAGGTGGATTTTTCGGACCCGCGCCCTACCCGCCCACGCAATTGATGCAACTGCGCAAGACCAAAGATTTCGGCCCGTTCAATCACCATTATCGTCGCAGCAGGCACGTTTACGCCCACCTCGATAACAGTTGTCGCCACCAACACTTTGCTTTCACCCCGTTGAAACCGCGCCATTGCTGCGTCTTTATCGGCACTTGGCATTTGTCCATGAACCAGATCGACAACGCCTTCGCCCAGAGCTGCCCTTAGGGATTTAAAGCGATCCTCAGCCGAGGCATAGTCCAAGACCTCGCTTTCTTCGACCAATGGGCACACCCAATAGGCTTGTTTACCTTCAGCAATAGCCGTTCGCAGCTTGTGAACAATTTCACCTAACCGTTCGGTTGAAACGACAGCAGTCGCTATCGGCAAACGTCCTGGGGGTTTTTCATCAAGGATCGACACGTCCATATCGCCATATTGCGTCAAAGCAAGTGAGCGCGGTATCGGTGTTGCCGTCATCACCAGAACATCAACGTTTGTGCCTTTTTCGCCCAAAAGCATCCGCTGGTTCACACCAAAACGGTGTTGTTCGTCAATAATAGCCAAACGAAGATCATGAAATGCCACGTCCTTTTGGAAAACCGCATGTGTCCCAATCAGAATGTGAATGTTTCCGGATGCCAATGCGTCAAGCTTGGCTTTGCGCTCTTTCCCTTTGTCGCGCCCTGTCAACAGCTCAATTACCACGCCAGCCGCGTCCCCAAGGGGTTGCAAACCTTCGATATGTTGCCGCGCCAAGATTTCCGTAGGGGCCATCAAAACGCCCTGCCCACCGGCTTCTACGGCAATCAAAAGCGCCATGAAGGCAACCAATGTTTTTCCCGCGCCAACATCGCCCTGTAAGAGACGGTTCATTTTGTGTGGCGCTTCCAGATCCGCGGCGATATCGTCCATGGCGCGCATCTGCGCACCGGTCGGCGTGTAAGGCAAAGCTGCCAAAACTTTGGATCGATAAGCCCCATTTCCTTGGGTCACCCGACCAGCACTGCGTTTTCCAACCGATCGCGCCAAGGCCAAGGTCACTTGATGTGCAAAAAATTCATCATACGCCAACCGCTGACGTGCCAAAGCATTCGGGGACACATCGCCAAGCGTCAACGGGCTATGCGCCAATTTCAACGCCTTGATCCAGCTGGGCCAATCCCGTTTTTTCACCAGCGACGGATCGGCCCATTCCCCTATCTGCGGAACCAAATCCAATGCGGATCGCGTGGCCTTGAACATTACTTTTTGCGTGACACCTGCTGTTAGGGGATAAACAGGTTCAAATTCGGGGATGTCAGACAAATTTTGCAGTAAAACCATGTGATCGGGATGCACCATTTGCGCAATAGCATCAAACACTTCTATTTTCCCAGAAACGATGCGCTCTTCGCCGATTGGCAATTGTTTTTTTAAATAATCCCCGCGGGCATGGAAAAAGACCAGTTGGAAACTTGTGGCGGCATCCTCGACCGTGACGCGATATGCCCCGGCTTTGGTTGCGGCAGCACGATGAGATTTCACGGTAACTTTGACAGTAACAACAGATGGGAACTCTGCGCCCTGAATGGTGTCAATCACGCGCCGATCTATGCCCGATTGCGGTAAAACCATCAGTACATCCAGCGGCTTTGTGACCCGTAATCCTTCGAAATTTTGCGCAATTTTGGGACCGACGCCATCCAAAGACGTCAGATTGGCAAAAAGCGGAAATAAGAGTTCGGGCCGCGTGTTCATAACCCTTTAATCAAATCCAACCATGTGTCTTCGTCAATGGTTTCTATGCCTAGATCAATTGCTTTCTTGGCCTTGGACCCTGCGCCCGGACCAGCAACCACAAGATCGGTTTTTGCGGACACTGACCCAGCAACCTTGGCCCCAAGGCTTTCTGCTTTGGCTTTGGCTTCCGCACGGCTCATTTTTTCCAAGGATCCCGTAAAGACCAATATTTTACCCGCAACTGGGCTACCAACGAGTTTAGGGCGCTCGGCATCTTGGATTGAAAGATGCGCTGCAAGACGTTGAATTCCCATATATTCCGGGCCTTCACCGAATGCTGCAATGAGGGAATTAACCATGACTTGACCAACACCGTCAATTGACAAAAGCGCATCACGTTCCGGACCTTCGCCCTTGGCGGCAATCTGCATAGCGTCATGAAAGGATGACCATGTCACATAATGTTTGGAAATCAGATTAGCAGCCGCTTCGCCGACATGACGAATTCCCAAGGCAAACAAAAATTTCCCAAAAGCAATCGTTCGCTTTTCACGAATGGCCGCAAACAAATTCGTAGCACTTTTGTCGCCCCAGCCGTCCCTATTCTTGAGCCGCGCCAAAGACGATTGATCACGCGTTTCCAGCGTGAAAATGTCAGCGGGTTCGCGGATAGGAAGTGTTTCATCGTGGAAAAACATTTCGATCTGCTTTGCGCCGAGTCCCTCGATATCAAAGGTTTTGCGCCCGACGAAATGCTTTAATCGCTCTACCGCTTGGGCAGGGCAAATCAACCCACCTGTGCAACGGCGCACGGCGTCGCCTTCTTCACGAATAGCAATGGATCCGCACTCAGGACAGGTTGTCGGAAACACATATGGAACCGAACCGTCCAGACGTTTGGCAACATCCACATCGGCAATTTTGGGTATCACATCGCCGGCCCGATAGACTTGGACCCAATCCCCGATACGAATGTCTTTGCCATCGCGGATGGTGTTACCATTTGAATCCAAACCAACAATGTAATCTTCGTTATGTAGGGTTGCATTTGACACGACAACCCCCCCAACAGTTACAGGATCTAATCGCGCAACAGGCGACAATGCCCCCGTTCTGCCGACTTGAATGTCGATCCCGTCCAAGCGTGTCCAGGCCAATTCCGCTGGAAATTTATGCGCGATGGCCCAACGTGGTGTAGTTGAACGAAACCCTAGACGCTGCTGTAAATCCAACGCGTCCAATTTATAAACCACCCCGTCAATATCATACCCAAGGGTCGCACGCTGCGCTTCGATATCCGAATAGTGATTTAATAAAGTATCAATACTATCAAAGGACTGCATTAAAGGGTTCACCTGAAACCCAAAGCTGTGAAACGCTGTGACGATCCCCATCTGTGTCGTCGCAATCGGCGTGGATAATTCCCCCAAAGCATAAGCAAAAAACCGCAGGGGGCGTTCCTTGGTTATTTGCGCATCGAGTTGTCGCAATGACCCTGCGGCTGCGTTCCTTGGATTGGCAAATGTTTTGCCGCCACGTTCGGATTGCCGGCTATTCAACGCGGTAAAGTCCTCATGTGACATGTAAACTTCACCGCGGACTTCTAGAATTTTCGGCGCATTTTCAATGAATTGCGGTATGTCTTTGATAGTTCGCGCGTTTTCAGTGACATTTTCACCAATCGCCCCATCGCCACGCGTCGCCGCTTGGATCAAAGTACCATTTTCATAACGCAGGCTTAGGGACAAGCCATCAATTTTGGGCTCTGCGGTATAGCGCAACGATGTTGTTATTGGCAGTCCTAAAAAGCGACAAATTCCTTCGTGAAAATCAATCACATCTTGACGGTCAAACGCATTGGAAAGCGATAACATGCGTATCGAATGGGTTATTTTTCCAAATCCATCTGACGCTTTGGCGCCTACGATCTGGGTCGGGCTATCCGACTGGGCCAAGTTGGGAAATCGGGCTTCAAGAGCTGTCAAACGCCGTTTCATTTGATCAAACTCTGCATCGGTCAGGATGGGATTATCAGCGCTATGATATGCCGTGTTTGCTGCGCTTAAATCTTTGCTTAACGCGGCAATCTCGGCTTTGGCTTGATCGACAGTTAGGGTTTCAATGGATTGATCTTTGGTCACGGTTGGCAGCCTCTTCATACTTATAGAGGTGATAGTGCGCCAACCGTGATTGGTCCAGTTGAAATACGTTATGCGTTTACGGCGATACGTCTATCTGGTGTTGCTTTGGTGTTTTCGGGGTCTTTTAGAACGTAACCACGCCCCCAGACGGTTTGAATGTAATTTTCGTCATCCGTTGCTTCGGCTAGCTTTTTGCGAAGCTTACAAATGAAAACGTCGATAATTTTCAATTCTGGTTCATCCATGCCGCCATAAAGATGATTTAAAAACATTTCTTTGGTCAAAGTCGTTCCTTTGCGCAAAGAAAGAAGTTCCAGCATCTGATATTCTTTGCCCGTAAGATGCACAGGACCACCATCGGCTTCGACGGTTTTGGCATCTAAGTTCACAGCAATTCGGCCAGTTCGGATAATGGATTGCGAATGTCCTTTGGACCGGCGGATAATCGCGTGAATACGGGCGACCAATTCTTCGCGATGGAAGGGTTTTGTAAGGTAATCATCCGCGCCGAAACCAAAGCCTTTGATCTTGCTTTCTGTGTCATCGGCACCCGAAAGGATCAAAGTCGGCGTTTCAATGCGCGCCAGTCGAAGTTGGCGCAGCACCTCATGACCAGTCATGTCAGGCAAATTCAAATCCAACAAAATCAAATCATAATCATAAAGCTTGGCAAGATCGACACCTTCTTCCCCAAGGTCGGTCGTATAAACATTCAAATTCGCATGGGTTAGCATCATTTCAATGCTTTTCGCAGTTGTCGGATCATCCTCGATCAAAAGTACACGCATTTCTTGCTCCACTATTCAGTTGTTACCCTAGTGTTAACCACAAATAGTTAACGACTGATTACTGAAATCAGGAAACCATAAACAACCTAAGATTGTCTATACTTTTTCAAATAAGTTGTTTTTAATGAATTTTCTCCATGAGTGGTGGCAAAATTCACCCAGCCGAAAAATTCATCTTCGCATAGGTTGTAGCGCGAAAGTGCTGTTTCCAGGCTAATCAACCCATAGACAACTGCGCGCACGACCGTAAGTTTGCGCGATGCAACCCAGCGCACATCCGCACTTGGCGGTAAATCTGAAACACTTAGGATGGATCCATCGGCGAGCCGCACCACTGGCTGTGACATATTAAATACTCCCTCTCTACTCTGACAATCAGATTGCGCTTGAGCGTCTTAACGCTTAATGAAGCTGGACCTTAAGAATGCAGTCAATTTTCCTATATTTTGAACGAAGTAAAAAAGGAACGTCCATGTCAGAGGCACTTAATTCACTTGGGTTTGCCAAAACCCCACAAGATACGCGCGTTGTTGTTGCTATGTCTGGCGGCGTGGATAGCTCTGTTGTTGCAGCCCAACTCAAGGAAGAAGGCTATGATGTCATCGGTGTCACGCTTCAGCTTTATGATCACGGCGCGGCTTTGGCAAAAAAAGGTGCATGCTGTGCTGGGATTGATATCCATGATGCGCGTCGCGTCGCCGAGGACATGGGGTTTCCGCATTATGTCTTGGATTATGAAAACATCTTTCAGGAAGCGGTTATTGATGAATTTGCAGATAGCTATCTAGCCGGGGCAACGCCTGTGCCATGCATTCGTTGCAATGAGCGTGTAAAATTCAAAGACCTTTTGCAAACGGCAAAAGACCTTGATGCGGATTGTATGGCAACTGGGCATTATATCCAGCGCAAGGTTGGGGATAATGGCGCAGAATTGCACTGTGCCACGGATGCAAACCGCGACCAGAGCTATTTTTTATTTTCTACAACCCAAGAGCAATTAGATTATCTACGGTTTCCTTTGGGCCACTTACCCTCCAAAGATGCAACCCGCGCACTGGCTGCGAAATACGGGTTGGTTGTGGCAGACAAACCAGACAGCCAAGATATCTGTTTTGTCCCAAATGGGGATTACGCATCCGTAATCAAAAAACTGCGTCCCGGCGCGGCTGACCCGGGACACATCGTCCACGCGGATGGACGAATTTTAGGGGACCACAACGGCGTCATCCATTATACAATTGGTCAACGCCGTGGATTGGGTATTGGGGGATTAGCAGAGCCGCTTTATGTGGTCTCTCTGGATGCCGACAAAAAGCATGTTGTTGTTGGCCCCAAAGAGCTTTTGACAACGCGCATCGTTCCTGTGACGGAAATCAACTGGCTGGGTGACTTGGATCTAATGTCCCAAAAAGAGTGGAATATTTCCGTGAAAGTTCGCTCAACACGTCCACCGCGCGATGCAATTTTACGTCCGATTTCGGATCGGTATGCAGAAATCGAGCTTTTGAACCCAGAAGAAGGCGTTTCCCCCGGCCAAGCTTGTGTGTTCTATGAAACCACTGGTAGCCGTATCTTAGGCGGCGGTTGGATTACCAAGCGCGCTTAAACTTTGCGTAGCGCCAAGACAGCGTTCAATCCACCAAATGCAAATGCATTGCTCAGTGCGACGTCAACTTTGGCGTCGCGCGCTTCATTCGGGACAACATCAAGTGCGCATTCGGGATCAAGTTCTTCGTACCCGATCGTCGGTGCAATCACACCATCGCGTAGCGCCATGATACAGGCCAATAGTTCAACAGCGCCCGTGCCCCCAATCAAATGCCCATGCATGGATTTGGTCGAGCTCATCATGAGCTTGTCCGCATGTGGCCCAAAGACATCGGCGACAGCAGCACATTCGGTTTTATCATTTGCCGCCGTTCCAGTGCCATGCGCATTTATGTACCCAACATCTTCGGGGTTCAATTTAGCATCCCGCAAAGCGCCCGCAATTGCGCGACCTGCGCCTTGTTTCGACGGCATAACGATGTCAGACGCATCAGACGACATGGCAAACCCGATCAATTCCGCCAAAATTTCGGCACCACGTTCACGAGCGTGTTCATATTCTTCAAAGACAAAGACAGCAGCCCCTTCGCCTTGGACCATGCCATTGCGATTTGCCGAAAATGGGCGGCACGCATCACGGCTCATGACACGCAACCCTTCCCAGGCTTTTACGCCGCCAAAGCACAACATGGATTCAGATCCGCCACCGATCATAACATCAGACATGCCAGAGCGAACCATCTGAAACGCTTGGGCCATTGCGTGATTTGAACTTGCACAGGCGGTCGATACTGTAAAGCTGGGGCCTTTTAGATTATATTCCATCGACACATGGCTTGTGGCTGCATTGTTCATCAATTTTGGGACGACAAAAGGATGAACGCGATTTTTGCCTTCTTCGTAGACAGCGCGATAATTGTCATCCCAGGTGCTTACGCCACCACCAGCCGTCCCCAGGACGACACCGGCGCGTGCAGCCAGTTCACCACTAAAGCTTAGTCCAGATTGACCAATCGCTTCTTTGGCGGCAATCAAGGTAAATTGTGTAAAACGATCATACAACGACAATTGCTGACGATTGAACGCCGTTACCGGATCAAAGTCTTTGACTTGCCCCCCTATCGAAATAGAGAGCCGCTCAACATCCCGAAATTCAAGAGGGCCTATCCCACAGCGCCCTTCGCGCATCGCCTCCAAGGTTTTGGGAACATCTGAACCCAAGGCATTGATGGTCCCTGCCCCTGTGATGACAACCCGCCTCACGCTTGCTCCGCCACCAAGGTTTCAATACCTTTGATAATTGTCGCCACCGAGGAAATATCGAAATCGCTTTCAGAAGGATCATTCGCATTAAAAGGGACCTGAATATCAAAAGCTTCTTCGATAGCAAATATGCTTTCGACCAACCCGAGGCTATCAATACCCAAGCTATCCAATGTGCTTTCCAAAGTCACATCAGACGGCTCAAGCACAGCTTGCTCGGCGATGATTTCAATAACCTTGTCTTTGACGCTCATGTCTAGTGCCCCTCACGTGCATGCAATTTGGCATTTAGTCGTTCTTGTCCGTGTTGAAAATAGCTTTTTGCAATTTTGTCACGTCACGCAATAGCCGAGGCAGTTTTCTAAGTGATTTATAGATCTCGATATGCGTTTCCATTTTCATCGCAGGATAGCCTAGCATCACACGACCCGCTGGAATATTACTAAGCACTTTGGTCGCGCCACCCGTGATAACATTGTCACCAATAAAGACATTGTCGCTTACACCGGTTTGACCACCAAGCACCACATTATTCCCTATGCGCGTTGATCCAGCGATACCGACTTGTGCACAAATCAGACAATCATTGCCAATGATCACATTGTGACCAATCTGGGTCAGGTTATCAATTTTGACACCATTGCCAATTTTTGTGGGTCGCACCGATCCCCGATCAATACAGGTGTTTGCCCCGACTTCAACATTTTCCCCAATGTCCACGCCCCCCAAGGAATGGATACGCGCCCATGATTGTGTGGCAATATCACCTTGATCTCCTAAGGTTTCGCGCACTTTTTCAACGGCTGATAATTCGGGTGTGACAAAGGAAAACCCGTCTCCGCCAATAATTGCAGAGGGTTGCGCGATAAAATGCGCACCGATACGAACATCGGCACCAATTTTAACACCTTCGCGCAACAGGCTATGCGCCCCAAGGGTAGAATTAACGCCGACATAACACTGTGGCCCAATAACGCAATCGTCCCCGATCACCGCGCCAGCGGCAATACAGGCAAATGCGCCTATCGAAACATTTTTGCCAATCGCAGCCGCCTGATCGACAAAAGCCGTTGGGTGAATGCCTTGTGGATAGGCTTGACCACGGTCAAGCATGGCGGACAAGCCCGCCAGCGCATAGCGCGGGCGCCGTGCAATAATGGCCGCCTTTAATCCAAAGGATTGCCAATCCGCATCCGGCCACAAAAAAGCAACCTTTGCCGCACCTGTCACAATGTGCTGGGCATAGTCAGGCTTCATCGCAAGAGCGATATCCCGTTCGGTTGCTTGCGCAGGCTCTGATACGCCAGACACAACCAAAGAGCCATCGCCAAAATGGTCTGCCCCAATCGCGTCTGCTATTTGCTTTACTGTGTATGCCATATCAGTTTCCGATCTTTGGAAACTCAATTACC